>JAJZAL010000121.1 GCA_021799405.1 Acidobacteriota bacterium | reverse complement strand
GGAGGCAGAAATTTGCCGTCGGGAAGATTTTCGAGACCCTCCTTCGAGCCAAATACTCCGATCAGTTCTTCGGTCCGGTCGTAGTAAGGCGCCAGATCTTCATAGCCAATCGGCCAGTTGAATCCATTCCCGTAACGATCGTAGGGCTTGAAGTCATACGGGCCATTCCGAAGTGATATCCGCCCCCATGAGTTGGTGCGTCCACCCAGCATGCGCGCTCGGAACCACATCCAGTCGGTGCCGCGCGCGTTCAGGTAAGGCTCGCCGGGGACTTGCCACCCGCCATCCGCCGCAAGAAAGTAGTTCATCGGGCTCGTGTAATCTCCACCGCCGCGGTGGGGAGCGTTGTACTGCCACTCAAGCCACTTGGAATCCTTGGCGGCGTCGTACCAGCCGCCCGCTTCCAGCATCAGGCACTTGGCGCCGGCCTTCGTCAGGTTGTAGGCCGCCATCCCGCCGCCGGCACCCGAGCCGACAATGATGACGTCATAAGTACTGGAAGTGGACATCGAATCTGGCATTCTCTACTCCTGCGTATCGGCCTTTACCTTCCGGTGCGGCGGCGTTCTTTGCGCCCGGCGTGCCTGCTGAATCGTGCTGGATGGAATCGGAACAACGTATACCTTCGTGCGGTTGTTTCCCTGATTGTCAAAAGTGATCGAACCGGAAACCCCCGCGAGGTTCCGGGCCGTTGCGATCTCATCGCGCACCCGCGCTCGATTCGGTCCGGCTTCCCGCACTGCCTGGGCCACCAGTCGAACCGCATCGTAGGCCTCCGCAGCCACCGGGCTCGGCAATCTTCCCGTCGCCAACTGATAGCGGCGCACAAAGCTTTCGCGCAGGCGAGACTCTCTCTGCGTGGAATCGACCCCATACAAATCCGCCCCTGGCGCCTCTGGCAACTTCTGCATGCTCAGCAGAGGAACCCCAACTCCGGAACCCGTTTGCGCCGCCTTCTGCGAAAGATAGATCGGCGCATGGCAGCCTTCCGCCCGGATCGCCTGGATCAATGCCTTTGCATTTTCAGGCAGTGTCCACATCACGATAGCCTGAGGCCCCTTGGCCTGAACGATCGCCGGTAGCGAACGCGCATCCGGCTCCAGCGGGTTGACCGCCACAATTGCGGGAGCCGGAGCTCCCAGCCGGTGAACTGCTTTCAGAAATTCCCTGCTCGCGATCTGGCCATCGTGGTCTTGCCCGGCGACCAGCAGAACGCGTTTGTAGTCATGCACCCCGTAAATGTTCCGGGCCATCACCTGCGCCTGCTGCCCATCACTGGGCCCCATCCGGAAAATCCATGGCATGTTGATTTCCGTCGAGGTATCGTCCCCCGAGAGGGTCAGTGTGGCAACACCGATCTTGTTGCCGATCTGTTCGCTCAAATGCGCCGCCACCCCATCGGCGCCGGTCACCATGGCGACCACCTTGTCCTGCATGATGAGGTGAATCATCTCGTCGCCGAGCAGCCCCCACGGCGGAACACTTTCATCCGCGATCGCAAGAGCAAAATGACGGCCGTCCGGCAAAGGCTTCCTGGATGCGTCCTGAATAGCGATCTTCGCCGCCGCGATAATGGCCTCTCCGTCAGCCTTCTGCGGACCGTGAATCGGAGCCACAATACCGATGCGAACCGTGGAACCTCGCAGATCGAAAACTGCTTCTCTTCCCGGCCCTGCATAGGTGACGCCGTTTGCGCCGATAGAATCGTACGGCTGTGGCTCGGCCATCTTCTGCGCACGGAGCGGCGTGGCATCCAGCATCAACAGCACGCACGCCAATCCCAGCACGCATTTCCATCCATTTGGAAACAGCTTTCTCATCTTCCGCTCAATGCCCCGGCGCCATGGACGCACCTTGCTCGCGCAGCGGGGAATTCACCGCGCTCACCACGGGAATCCCGCCCGACGTTCCTTTCCAGTCCGTCCGGCGTTCCGGCCAGTAAACAAAATGTCCGTTCACCACCTTCGCGAAGGTCACTGGAGCAATATTGTTCAGCGTGTAGTCAAAGAACGCGGTCCCGCTCACGCCCTGGTAGGACTTCATCTCATATTGGCGCAGGGCATCCATGATCAGCGCGCGGTTGAGTCCCACTTTCTGGATCGCCGCAATCAGCATCGTCATGCCGTCATAAGCGTGGGCGGCGTAAGCATCAGGCTCGGCGTGGTAACGCGCCATATACTCGCGGCGAAACGCCAGCCACTTCTGGCTCTTGCTGGCCGGATCAATGGCCGAAATGGCGACCAGGCCATTGGCCGCCGCACCGGCGATCTTGACAACTTCGGGATATGCTACGCGGCTGCTGCCAAAAACCGGCTGGTTCATGCCCATCGCACGCATCTGCTTCAGAATCAGCCCCGCCTCATGCGCATTGCCCCAGATCACGAGGCCACCGATATGGAGCAGCTTCAGCGTGTGCAGTTGCTCGGTAAAACTCTCGGCTCCCGGAGGGTATTTCATCACCACCACGGGCTGAAAACCCATTCGCCGGGCGTCCCGGAAGAACTCGTCGTAGCCGCGTCGGCCATAGTTGTCGTTCACTCGCAGGATGCCGACGTTCCTCAGCTTCAACTGGTTGAAGATGTAATCCGCAAGTGCATAGCCCTGCTGGCGGTCGTCCGGAAAATTGTCGATCAGCCACTGGATCCGTGTTGCCGTCACGGTAGGGTCTGTCGTCGCCGTATCGATGATCGGGAGCTCCAGCTTCAGAGCGGCGCGCAGCTCCACGTGAGTATTGTCGCCGTTGATGGAGCCGAGCATCGCCCACACGTGCTGGTTGTAATACATCTTCACGATGTCCATGGAAGAGGCGCCCCACAGAGGCAGGTCATCATGCACCTTCAATGAAAATGGCTTCCCGTGGTAGCCGCCGCGAGCGTTGGCATCATCGATGGCCATCTGGGCCCCATGCAGCATCGGCACTCCATAGATGGCATTGGGATCGCCCTTGCCTATGGGACCGAGGAAACCGATATTGACAGTCTTCAGCATGCTCAGTTTCGGATCAGGCACGCTGCGCGCAGCACCGTAATAAGCCACCGTGTTCGGCCTTACGTACCACTCGAAATAAGGCTTGCGGTACCGGGCGTAAGGAACTGCGGCGGCAGGCATGTTGGCATATGGTATCTGGGCCGGAGTTGCCTCCTTGGCGCTCTTCGACGATGCAGACTGTGGCCAGGCGGCAGCGCAGAACAGCAAGAATAGAAATGGTGCGATGATCTTCCCTTTCATGGTCACAATCCTCCGTCGCTTTTCTCTGACCTCTGCGCCGCCCGGTGCTTGCCTGGATTGGACCGTTCCCCAACCGGAGGACCGCAGCAGTTCTTGAACATTCATGCGCAACTGACTCCTTCCACCGCGCTGCTGGAGCGTGCATGGGCAAAGCGCGCAATACGGGCCAGCGTTTCCGGGCCGATGGCCTGAACGGCATCGCACATCGGGCGCGCCGTCGTGGGGTCGGCGACTTCGATAATCAGTCCGTGACTGCCGAATTCCAGGGCGGCGCGGCTTGCGGGTTCCACCATCGACGCAACCCCGGTCGCGTGGCTCGGATCAACAATCACGGGCAGGAACGTATGAGCGCGAACCGCCGGAATCACATTCAGGTCCAGCACGTAGCGCGAGTATTCGCCGCTGGCAAACGCCTTGATGCCGCGCTCGCACAGTACGATATCCAGGTTCCCCTGCTCGGCGATGTACTCCGCCGCGCCCAGCCACTCCACCAGGCTCGCAGCCATGCCCCGCTTCAGTAGAACGGGCTTTCCTGCGCGTCCGGCCTCAGCCAGCAAGGGAAAGTTCTGCATGTTCCGTGAACCGATCTGGATCATGTCGGCAAATTCCGCCACTTGTTCCACATGCCGGGTATCCATCGCCTCCGTCACCACCGGCAAGCCCGTTTCCTCACGCGCGTCCTTCAGGATGCGCAACCCGTCCGCGCCGGTGCCTTGAAAACCGTGCGGCGAAGTGCGGGGCTTGTATGCGCCTCCGCGCAGCATCTCCGCTCCGGCCCGCCGAACTGCCCGCGCAACATTCAGAGTTTGTTCCCGCGTCTCCACCGCGCAAGGTCCGCCAATCACTACCGGGCGCTCATCGCCAAAACGCACGCCGCGAACTTCCACCACGCGCGTTTTGTCCTCGCCGTATTCCGAATCGTCCGAGCGGCACAGCAAGGGGCAGACCCGCGGCAGGTCAGCAAGGCTCACTTGTCCAGCAATCTTCATGGCTGCCCTCCTCCATCCGAACCGGTACTTACGCGGTCCGGCACAATCAAAATCAAAACAAGTGCCGGGACCGGATCTTCCTCGCCGGGGAGACCAACCTTACGACTCCCCGGCACGCGAAAGCCTGTGCCACGGCCCTCCACGACTGCCTTTTGCGTGACTCTCTACTTCTGTCCGTTCCCGTTCGACCCGCGATCCGACTCGAAGATGGCCATGGCCTCCATCTCAATCAGCAGTTCAGGCCGGCACAAAATCGCCTGGATTCCTATCGACGCCGGAAGTATGTCGAGTCCCTGCTCGTGAAAAAATTCCGTGCGGACTTCATTGAAAGCCGCATAGTCGCGCTCAATATCGCGAAGGAAGCAGCTGGTCCGAACCACGTCTTTCCACGTCGCGCCTTCCGACGCCAGCAGATCCGTAATGTTCTGGTAGGCCCGCTTCGTCTGTGCCCGGAAATCTCCCACGTGAATGCTCACGCCGTTGGCATCGATGCTGGCCGTCCCTGAAATGATCAGGATCGTCACACCCTTGATGTCCAGGCGCAAGCCGCGCGAGAACGACGACGGGCGATCGTAGCAGTAAGCCTCGTTCAGCGCCTTGGGCGCGCTGATTGCCTTCTTGGAAACCGGCTTATGCGTTTCTTCCATCGCGAGAACTTCGGTTTCGGTTTGTAGCTGACTCATTGCGTTGTTACTCCTTGGTAGGTTGAGGAAATCCATGACTGAGTCCATCGGCCGTGGCGACCCAGATCGTCTTGCCCTGGTAGGCCACGTTGAGGATGTAGTTGTGCGGAAGAGATGTGGGGGTTTCCATCCGGCGCGTCTTGCCATTGGGCAAGGTGATCAGAATTTCGCCCCGATGCGCCTCGTCCGGCCTGGCCATGTCCAGCGCGCGCCAATCCGCGGGGCGATAGGTCACCCAGGTGTTGGTCTTGTAGTCGAACTCGCTCAAGCCCTTTTGAGTCGATACCCAGACAATGTCGTCGGCGGCCAGGACTCCGTTGATGAAGTTCGACGCAAGACCGCTGTCCTTGGTCAGGTAGTTGTGCCAGTTCCGCCCGTCGTACCCGCTCAGGCCAAAGTAGCTGCCCGCCCAGAACATCCGGGCTTGACGGTCATAGGCGATGCTGCTCACCATGTTGTCGATCAGGCCCTGGTTCCGATACAGCACAATTTCCATCGATCCGTCCGGATCCGTGTAAGGCCGCCAGTAATGGTCGGCGAGATCATAAACAAGAACCCCTCCACCCCAAAGGCCCATGTAGATCTTCTTCGGGCTCACAGCCAGCGCATAGCCCCACGGCTCAGCGAACGGCGAATTCTGCTCGCTGAAAATCTTCCATCTGCCGGTTTCCGTGTTCAGGCGGCTGATGCCCGCCGCCGTGGCAGCCCACACGTACTGTCCCTGGACCGCTACGCTGTATACCAGGTCGTTCGCCAGTCCGCTGGTCAGATTGGTGTAGTTCTTGAACTGCCCTGCCGAATACCGGCTGAGCCCGCCAAAGGTTGCTGCCCACACATCCCCGGTCTGTTTGTCGATTGCCACCGAGATGACGGCGTCGCCTGCCAGGCCGTTCGCGGTGGTGAATACTTTCTCCACGCGCCCGTTCTCAATCAGCACCAGCCCGTGTTCCGTTCCGGCCCATATCTGGTTGCCGTTCACGGCCACGGAGTAGACTTCTCCCCGCGGAAAACCATTGGCCGCTGTGTAATTGACCCACCTCGTATATAGCTTCGGAATCTGAGCCATCACACTGGCAGGCGCCAGCAAAAACAGCCCAGCGCACAACACGAGACAAACACGCAGCGAATTTCTCATCTTTCCCTCCGGGGCCGGCAAAGTCTGCCAGGTCTTTTTGCTGCTCTATAAGGTCTTCAAAAACTGGATCAGCTCGTTCAACTGGTTCTTGTTCATGTCTGAGGTGTACCCGTGTTGGTCATCGGGATTGAACTTCGTCCAGATCTCTTCGAGCGTCATGGCTTCGCCGTTGTGCAGATACGGAGCCCGCATCCAGACGCCCTGCAGCTGGGGCACATCCCAGCTCTGGATGGTGTCGTATTTCGTCGATGTGCCCACATCCTCACGCACTCGCGATGTGTAGTGAGACAGCGGCGAGTGGCAGTAGTAGCACCGCTCATCGAGCGGAATGATTTTCCCGGTGTCCGTCTTTGTCCGGAAGAAAATCTGTTTCCCCAGTTCCTGCGAATGAGTGAGCTTCCCGTCCGGCGCAAGATGCGGATTCGGCGGCAGCTTGAGCGACCGGATATAGGTCACCAGTTCCCTCACTTCCGCATTGCTGAAACCCTGCGACCGGAAGATCAGCGCGGCCGTGCGCGGACCATCCTGCGTCTGGATGTTGGGATTGATGCCGTTCCAGTCAAACGGCGACGTGCCGCGAATCGCCAGCAGTGTCCGATTTTCGGGAACGTCGCGGCCCAGCGTGGGCATCTCCAGGCTCCACACCAGCCCATCCTCAAAGCCCTCGTGCGGATGGCAGCTCGAACACGACAGCTGCCCCTGGTAGGCAAACCTTGCGTCAAAAAACAGTTGCTGGCCGCGCCGTTCCATCGTGATCTGTCTCGGCCCACCCAGATCCACCGTGGATGCAACCTTCAACTCCTTCAGGTTCACGACCGTGACCGTATCGTCCGTGCGATTCGCGATATAGGCAAACTGCCCATCGGGCGAAACCACCACCGCGGTCGGATCACGCCCCGTCGGCAGTCGCCGGACAACGAGCTTCTGGGCTGTGTCCAGCCGGTGCGACAGCGCTTCCGGATCGGAGGCAGGAATCTTCCCCATCACTTGATTCAGCTTCGCAATGCTGATCACTGAAACCGTGTTGGCGCCCGACTCCGTGATCAACGCCCATTTGCCGTCAGGCGTCGCCGCCGCGCCAAAGCCATTCGCAAACGCCTGGTCGATGTTGTCGAGTAGAAGCTCTGAGATCCTGGTCTTCTGCTCGCTGGCATGGGACGGTCGAATCACCGCCATCCCGTTCGACATGTACCAACCCTGCTGCAGTCGCACCAGCGGAACCAGGTTGTGGGGTTGTGCAAACGGGATCAGCAAGTACCCGCCGTCCTGCGCCGGCGCCTGGGCGATATGTCGAAGCTGGATGACTCCGGGCACCATGATCCGGCCTGTCACAATCTGCTTCGCCGTGCTCACAACGGTCACTTCGCACTCGGGAGGATCATCCGGCGGCGCCAGCTTGGCCAGCAGGTTTGAAACGTAGATCCATTTCCCGTTCGCGGAAAGATCCACGTACTCGGGAAAATGTCCGGCCGCAAGCCGCTTGATTTCCTGACCCGTCGAAAGATTGATCACCGAAATGTCGTCGCCGAGCGTGTTTGCCGTGTAGAGAAACTTCCCGGCGCGGTCCGTCGTGACTCCTACAGGGTCCCAGCCGGTCTTCAGCGTCCGGACGACGTGCAGCGTGCCGGCATCAATCACTGAGACTGAATTGCTCCACTCATTCGTCACGTACAGCGTCTTGCCGTCCGGAGACAAGGCAATCCCCTCCGGCCTGCGGCCCACTCGAACCATGCCCACGACCTGCCGGTTGTGCGTGTTGACCACCAGCACCCGGTCGAGCCCCTCGCAAACCACGTACAGCCGTTTCCCGCCCGGAGACATCGCTAGCGCAACGGGATCCAGATAACGAATCTTCGGGTTCCATCTCGTGCTCCACGTCGACGCCGCGACAGGGGTCTGATGCCAGCACAATCCGGTGACAGTCAGACAAGAGACGATCACGGGAATCCAGAGGGAAGTCCATCTCGTGCTTGCTTTTGCCTTTCTGTTCACCAGACGCATCTTCATTTGCCCTTCTTTACGGCTTCAGTTGGCTGCGCAGCAGCGGGTTCCTTTACGGTCAGGATCTGATCGGCCTTGATGTGCTCGAGTTTTTGAACGATTCCGCTCGGCCAGCGAATGGTCAGCTCATCTACTTCCGTGTGCTGGCCCAGCCCAAAGTGCGGCCGCGGGTCATTTTGCGAGAGATAGCCGGACTCCGAACCAGCCTGGACGTACTGGTGCTGGCCTCCCGCAACAGCCTCCAGGCTTGCCCCGTAGCCGTCGCGATTACTCACCGTTCCTTCCAGCTTGATGGTCAGCCAGTGGTTCCGCTTTCCTTCAGGCGGGGTATTGTGCAGCAGAATCCCCTTCGAACCCAGCGTGGTAATGAACGCGTCGACGTATCCGTCATTGTCGTAATCCGCAAAGGCGGCGCAACGGCTCACATGCCGCTGTTGAAAGAAGCTCCCGGCCTGGGTGGAAACATCGGAGAACGTGCCGTTGCCGTTGTTCCGCAGCAGGTTGCTCTGCATGGGAATCAGCCACGTCAGCCCGCCGTTCACGATAAAGAGATCCTTCCAGCCGTCGTTGTCGAAATCCAGGAAGCCATCGCCCCAGCCCACGTACTGACCGGTGACGGCTCCAATGCCGGATTGATTCGTCACATCCGTGAAGAAGCCTTTGCCGGAATTGTGATAGAGGCGATGGAAATGAGCATCGGAAACAAACAGGTCCTGCCAGCCATCGTTATCGTAGTCAGCAAAGATCGGCCCCATCGCCGTGGTCGCTTCGCCGTTCTGGCCATAGGCAACGTAGGCTTCAATCGCAACGTTCGTAAAGGTCCCGTTGTGATTGTTGTGGTAGAGATAGCTGGGCATGGTGTCGTTGGCCACGTAAATATCCGGCCAGCCATCGTTGTCATAATCCCCAACCGTCACGCCCATCGCACGGCCCGGGATCGCGGCAATCCCCGACTCGCGGGACACGTCCGTAAACGTCCCGTCACCGTTGTTGTGAAACAGCCGGTTGAATTCGGGATCGTAGCCCAGCGGCCCCGGATAATGATTGCCGGGATAGAACTGCCGGTAGCTGTTGACGAACCGGATGTAGTTGCCGACGAAAAGATCCAGGTGCCCGTCGCGGTCGTAATCCAGAAATGCCGCTCCCACCCCAAAGAACGGATTTTCAACGCCCGCATCCGCCGTAACATCGGTAAAAGTTCCGTCACCGTTGTTGTGGTAGAGGATGGAAGACTGGTAGCCCGTCACATAAATGTCAGGGAAACCATCATTGTCAAAATCCCCCACCGTGACGCCCGTCGCCAGGCCTTTCCCGGCGACGCCGGCCTCTTGCGTCACATCCGTAAAGGTCCCGTCGCCGTTGTTGCGATAGAGATGGTTTGTCGCATGAATGCCGTCCGGAGAGGAATGATTCGTCAGGCCCTCCATGTACCGGCCATTGGCGACGTAAAGATCGAGGAGGCCGTCGTTGTTGTAATCAATCCACGCACAGCCGGAACCCGTGCCTTCCAGCAGCGAGCTCAGCTCCTTCTCGCCAAACGAATGCCGGTATTGGATACCGGACTTCGCGGTCACATCCACAAACTGAGGGAGTGGAACGGCGAGGCCGGCCGGCCCAGGCAGTCCCTGGCCCAATAGTCCACGGGCAGCCCATAACGGTCCTGCAGCCGTGGCCAGCGTTACAAATTTGCGTCGGGAAATCCTCATCTGCTCCTCAATGTTTTTGCGGCTGCGTATGCACAGGCAGCCCTATCGGAATGGGTGTATGGAAACTCTTCAGCGCGAGCGGGAAGTGGTCTTGCGGCACAATCGCTTCGTTCGCATGGCATCCCAGGCACGCCACGTCTTCGCCCTTGCCCGCCCAGACCCAGCTCTTCTGCGCGCGAATCACCGAGCCGTTGGCGCTCAGCAGCTCAAACCGGATCGCCTCGTCTGCCGGAACCTTGATATAGAAAGAGCCATCACTCGCGACGGCAGCCTCGCCAAGAACATGCTCCATGTGATCTTCCGCACCGAGCGCAACCACCCGCACCTTGGCGATATGGCTCGCCAGATGCCCATTGGGAGCGCCGGAAGAAAGATAGGAGTTCAAACACACGATTCGTCCGTAGTCCCAATTCAGATGAAGCATGCTCGGGAAATACAGCGGAACCGCGCGCGGCTCTACCGGTACCGCCTCAACACTGGAGAATTTCGGGTTGCTGTAGATCTCCCTGCCCGCGGATCTCTTCGCAAGATGAAAGACGTAGAGCCCGAACTTGCCGCCCCCTCCAGACGCTCCAGCGTCTCTGCGGGCCACCACGAGGTTGTCTCCATCCAGAACGTGCGCTGACCAGTAGACAGAACTCGGTGACGTGAGCACGGAATTGTGCAATGCTCCCGGACGCAACCAGGCCAGCTCGCCGCCCGTCATCCGGCCCGCCGGATCGTGCCGCTTCACAAACAACACTGTGCCGTTGCCAAGCTCGGTTGCGCCCGACCGTAAATAGTCCGGTTGGCTGCCCCAGCGAAACAGGAAGAGCCCGGTACCATCCGGCCGCAGCGTATAGAACACGCGCGAGTCATCGTCCTTGCCTCCGGACACCAGCGAACCTTCGGCAGAAACAAGCAGCCGCCCGCTCTGCAGCACCGTCTCAACTTCATAGTTCCCGGGACCGAATGTAATCGCGTGAGGATCCGCCCCGTTCGCTTCCGAAACATAGATCGCTGACCTTTGCCCGGATCCCTTTCCCGTAACTACCGTGTAAACAATCTGTCCATGGGGCAGATAGGCCGGCTGAAAACACTCTCCCGGACAATCCGTAATCTGCCGCAGGCCCGAGCCGCCCACCTTCATTTCCCAGATTTGCCAATGCGCCCCGCGACTCTTCTGCCCCGCGAAGAGAACGGTGCTCGCGTCGAAGGACACCCGAGGATCGGCAACCGCATAGAAACCCGGCGTCAGATTCGCCGCCGAAGAAGCAGGCGCTCCCGGCACGTAACGAACCAGGTGGCTCCCCTGCGGGAAACGCCCCGTCAACTCGCCCGGCACCACCGTCGGAGCTGCAACAAACAGGATGGCGGGCAGTCTGCCCGCTCTGTTCGCCTGCAGCGACACCGGCCGCGTCTTCGGCACACCAAACCCGAAGCCGAGACTCAGGAAACAACTGAGAATGAGAAAAGGCCACAATCGCTTCATGAAATACTCATGGCCTCGTGCGGCGTGCCTGCGTGCCCACAAGCCACTAGCCGAAAGAAGGATTGCCGCCTCCCGATCGCCCTGCGGATGCGCAAATCGCGCTGCAAATAGCGGTCAGAAACACATCGCGGACCACAATTTGCATCGTGGTCACAGACAACTTCATCAATGGCGTAGATCAGCTCCAGATCCAACCTCCACCCGGACTCTTCCGGTTGCATGGTTTATCTCTTGCTGACTCCAAATCCCACGAAATTTGCAACAACAGCCGTCATGCGCAGTTCGACGGCAACCGGCCCGCTCTTATTCCTCTTTTTGGGAACCTAACGAACTCGTTATCTGGTAGTTGGTAAACCATAAGAGCCGGGTCCGGGCACCCGATGTGATGCAAATCACAATGCGTTTGTGATGTACGTCACAAACAGACTGTGATTTATGTCACAGACAAGCGATGCAGCTGTCGGCCCGCCCCTCGCGCCGCCCCAGGCGTTATCATCAAAGATGACGCATCGTTTGGGAATGCAGCCCGAGCTGTATGCCCCTGCCGCCAGCCATGGAAATCTGTACTTTCGCGCTCCTCGCGCTTTCACGCACCACCTTGACGCAGCACTCTCCCCGCCGTATGCCCGCACCGGCAGGAAACACACAGGAATCGGCCCCAGGTGTCTGACTCTCTTTCCCAGGCCATCGCGCAATCGTGGAACATCCCGCTCCTTCCCACGATCGGATCCATCGTGCTGGCAGCGATTTACGTTCGTGGCTGGCGTCTCGCCCATGCCACTCGCGCCCGCGAGCTCCCGCCCTGGCGCATGCTCTGCTTCCTCTCCGGCATCGCCATCGCCTGGCTCGCCATCGCCTCGCCTCTCGACGCTCTCGGCCAGTTCCTGCTCTTCGCCCACATGACGCAGCACGTCCTGCTCATGTCCGTCGCGCCGCTGCTCATTGTGCTCGGTGCGCCTACGGTCCCCATCCTGCGCGGGCTGCCGCGCTCCTTCGTCAAAAACGACCTCGCCCCCTGGATGAACTCCAAAGCCTTCCATTGGCTGCAGGATCTCGTCACCCATCCCGCCTTTGTCTGGATCATCACCAATCTTTCCTTCGTCCTCTGGCATGTGCCCGCCGCCTACGAACTCGCGCTGCGCAACAATACCTGGCACGACGTCGAACACGCCTGCTTCTTCTTCACCTTCCTCGCCTTCTGGTGGATCGTGCTGCAGCCCTGGCCCAGCCGCAGCCGCTGGTCGCGCTGGTTTGTCCTGCCTTTCCTCGCTGGAGCGGAGCTGATCAACACCGGCGTCTCGCTCTTCCTGGTCTTTTACGGCAAGGTCGTCTATCCCACCTACGCGCAGGTCCCGCGCATCTTCGGCATCAGCCCGCTCATTGATCAGACCGCCGCTGGCGCCGAGATGTGGGTCATGGGCTCCATGGCCTTCTGGATTCCGCTCATGGTCATCACCATGCAGCTGCTCTCGCCCGGCCGCCGCAGCAGGATGGCCTTTGCCTATCAGCGCACGCACGCTCGCGTTCGCCGCCCTGCGCCCAGGCCCTTCGATCTGCTTGCCACGCCCATCCTCGGCCCCATGCTGCGCTCGCGCTTTGGCCGCGCCGGCCTCCAAAGCCTCACGCTGCTGCTCATCGCCGCGCTCATTCTCGATGGCATCCACGGCACCCCGCTCAGCGGCCTCAACCTCGCCGGCTCCGTGCTCTGGAATATCCTCCGGCCCTTCAACCTGCTGCTCTTCTTCATCGCCGGCAATCTCTTCTGCATGGCATGCCCCTTCACGCTGCCGCGCGAACTCGCCCGCTTCTTCGGCCTCGGCAAACTTCGCTTCCCCAGCTGGCTCAGGAACAAATGGCCCGCCACCATCCTGCTCGTCATCTTCTTCTGGACCTACGAGCACTTTGCCCTCTGGAACTCGCCGCTCTACACCGCTTATGTGCTCATCGCCTACATTGTCGCGGTCTTTGTTATCGACTCCGTCTTCCGCGGCGCAAACTTCTGCAAATACGTCTGCCCCATCGGACAGTTCAACTTCTTCGCATCGCTCATCTCCCCGCTCGACCTCGGCGTAAAGAGCCAGCAAGTCTGCTCCAGCTGCTCCTCGCGCGACTGCATCCGCGGCAACGAAACCCAGCGCGGCTGCGAGCTGCAGCTTTATCTGCCCACCAAGGTCGGCAACATGGACTGCACCATGTGCATGGACTGCGTCAAGGCATGCCCCACCGACAATATCGCCATCACGCTGCAGTCCCCCATGCGCGACCTTACGCGCAATCCCATCCGCTCCTCGCTCCGCAAATTCTCCAATCGTTTTGACGTCGCCGTCCTCGTCCTCCTCCTCAGTGTCGGCTCCATCTTCAACGCCGGCGTCATGATCGCGCCCGTCGTCGATCGCCTCGAAGCACTCGAAGCCGCGCACTCTTTCCTCGCCACCAACCTCGGCACGCTGCTCATGGCCGCTGCAGTGTTCACCGCGCTCCTCGCCCTCTGCATGGTCATCGCCAAGGCATTGCAAATCTTCTCCAACCAATCCAGTCCCCGCACCATCTTCTGCCGCTTCGCCTTCGCCATGGTCCCCCTCGGACTCGCCATGTGGGCCGCGCACCTCACCTTCCACTTCGTCACCGCCACTTCCACATTCCTACCCTCCGTCCAGCATGCATGGCACGCCCTCACCGGCGCAGCCCACCACCACGCCGCATCCATGCAGTCCATGGCCAACATGCCCGGCATGAACATGCAAAGCATGCAGTCCATGACATCCATGCCCGCCATGGACATGATCAGCAAACCCTCCCAGCTCATGCTCATTCCCGGAGCCAAGGGTATCAACCTCTTCAGCCTCCAGATCTGGATGCTCGATCTCGGCCTGCTCCTCACCCTCTACGCCGGCTGGCGCCTGGTCCGCGAGATGACTACCACCGTCCGCAACGCCGCTGCCATGCTCACCATCTGGGCCCTCAGCAGCACAGCCTTTTACGCCATCTGCCTCTGGATCTACACCCAGCCGATGGAAATGCGCGGGATGGGAATGTGATGACCAGGCGCTATTTGCTACTCATACTGTTACTCATCCTCACCGGCCGGGCCTTCGCCGATGGCGGACGCCTCCAGTTCCGCAAGCCCGCCGGCCCCTTCACCGTCACGCTCTTCACCACGCCCGACCCGCTCACCCGGGGCCGCGCCGACTTCAGCGTCGCCATCGAACGCGCAGACACCACAGGCCTCCTCGAAAGCGCGCAGGTCACCTACATTCTCACCAACCAGAACAACCCCGCCCAGCGCATCGTGCTCCATGCCTCGCGCAGCCAGGCCACCAGCCGATTCCTGCAGGCCGCCAACTTCACCCTCCCCGCCGCAGGCCTCTGGAGCATCCGCGTCATCGTCCGCGACGGAGATCAGGTCGGCCAATGCTCCGGCCAATTCCGCGTCCGCAAGCAGGACCTCGCCACCAGCGAACGCGCCTGGCAAATCGCCTTCGTCCCCATCATGGTCCTGCTCTTCTTCCTCCACCAGTGGCGCAAAAAAGAAGTAGCCCGCCGCAAAGCCGCCCACCTCGCCACAACTGAATAAATCCGCATTCCCAAACGAAGCATCATCCTGAACACAGGGTCATCCTGAGCGAAGCGAAGGATCTGCAGTTAACAACGTAGCCCAGGAATCCAACGAGGGTGCCCCATTCATGCGCGCTCCTTCGCGCATGAGTGGGGTGTGATGAATCTCACCTCTCAAGAAATGTTGTCATCCCGACCGAAGGTGCGAAGCACCGTAGCAGAGAGCCTGCCCTGAGCAAAGCCGAAGGGAACCCGCAGTTCCTCCCGCTCACAGAATCCCAAGCCAGCCCAGAGCAATCCAAAGCCAACCCGACTGAACCCAAGCATCACGGGGTGGCCCATACAAGCCCTCATTTGGTGTTCAGTCTCATGACATTCTTTACAAAGTGTCCCGGGACATCCTTTACACTCCTCGCGCGTAGCGTAGCGCAGC
>JAJZAL010000120.1 GCA_021799405.1 Acidobacteriota bacterium | reverse complement strand
GCATTACCTCTCAGAGCTAACCGGCCTGCCGCTCTACCTCAAGCTTGAGAACCTGCAGCGCACCGGTTCCTTCAAGGAACGCGGCGCGCTCAACAAACTGTTGACTCTCAGCGAAGCGGAGCGCGAGCGCGGCGTGATTGCGGCCAGCGCAGGCAACCATGCCCAGGGCGTCGCCTTTCACGCCACCGCGCAGGGCATCCGCGCCCAGATCGTCATGCCCCTGGCCACGCCGCTGGTTAAAGTCGCCTCCACCCGTTCTTACGGCGCCGAGGTCATCCTTCACGGGGCCAGCTACGACGAAGCCTGCGACGAAGCCATGCGCCGCTGCGCCGAAGAGGGCCGCACCTTTATTCATCCCTTCGATGATCCTGACGTTATCTCGGGACAGGGCACCATCGGCCTTGAGCTGCTCGAACAGGTGCCTGACATCGAGGCCGTGGTTGTCCCCATCGGCGGCGGCGGACTGATCGGCGGCGTGGCCTGCGCCCTCAAAGAGTCGAATCCGAAAATCCGCGTCATCGGTGTCGAAGCGGAAAAGCTGCCCTCCATGCTGCGCGCCCGCGAGGCTGGCGCTCCCGTCACCCTCGCGCCTGAGGCCACCATTGCTGACGGTATCGCCGTGCGCCGCGCCGGCGACCTGACGTTACCTCTAGTGACGCGCTACGTGGACGAAATCGTGACCGTCGACGACGAGGAGATCGCCAGCGCCATCCTCATGCTGCTGGAGCACGAGAAGACTCTGGCCGAGGGCGCCGGCGCTGCTGCCCTGGCCGCCGTAGTCCAATCCAAAACCAATCTGCGCCATCGCCGCACCGTGGTGCTGGTCTGCGGCGGCAACATCGACGTCACGCTGCTGGCCAAAATCATTGAGCGCGGCCTGGTCAAAGACGGTCGCCTGCTGCGCATCCGCGTCTACCTGCAGGATCGCCCCGGAGCACTGCACGCGCTCACGCAGATTCTGGCCCGCGAGCGCGCCAACATTGTCGAAACGGTTCACAACCGCGCCTACTATGGCGTGAGCCTGGGAGAGACCGTCATCGACGTCACCCTCGAAACGCGCGGCGCCGCGCACATCACCGCCATCAGCCATGCCCTGCGCGAGGCCGGTTTCCGTTTTGAGCGGATCCAGTAGAAACCGCCTGTGCGCGCCTTTCGCCACCGGTTATACTGCTCCAGACATTTGCGGCGCTCGCCGACTCGCGGCAGGCCCGGCGAATGTTCCGCGTGGGCAGGCGTGGACCGATGGTTTGCCGCTCGCTTCACAGATTTCTCCATGGGGGATCGCCTTCTGATGCGCAAAGCTCTCGCCGTCCTCAGTCTTTTGTTCGCGTCGACATTGATGTATGCTGCCCCGGCTCCCGCGCCCTCCGGCTGGAAGGCCAGGGTCGCCGCTGAGTTGCCCTTGCTGGGCCACCGCAACTGGATTCTCATCGTCGATTCCGCTTACCCGCTTCAGGTTTCTCCGGGGATCGAGACGATCGAGACAAACGCTAATCAGATCGACGTAGTTCGCTATGTTTTGAGCACGGTCAACCGCTCCATTCATGTCCGCCCCTACATCTTCATGGATGCCGAATTGCCCTTTGTTCCCGACCAGGATGTCCCTGGAGCCTCAGCCTACCGGCAACAAATCGGCGCGCTTCTCCGTGGCTACCACCTGGAGACTGAGCTCCACGACAAAGTCATCGCCGACATCGGCGAAACCGGCAAAAGCTTCAAGGTGCTGGTCCTGAAAACCAACATGACCATTCCCTATTCCTCGGTCTTCATCCAGCTCAGGGCCAAATACTGGAGCGATGCGGACGAAAAACGCCTGCGCGGGAAGATGGCCGCCAAGCCGCATCCCGCGCACTGAGCTATCCTCTTTTTTCTGAGCCGCTTCTCCGGCCTCTGGCGCCTCTGCGGGCGCCGTTTCCCGGCTCCCCGGCGTTTGCTATACTCAGAGGGTCACAAGTGCGCGGAAGTGGTGAAATTGGCAGACACACCATCTTGAGGGGGTGGCGCCGAGAGGCATGCGGGTTCAAGTCCCGCCTTCCGCACCAAAGATTCCTGTATCCGCAACATGCGGATCTTATCGAAAGCAGTTGAAAGATGCAGATTCTCTTCTATTTCGTCATCGTCGTGCACATCCTGGTGTGCTTCTTCCTGATCGGTGTTGTTCTCATTCAGCAGGGCCGCTCAGCTGACCTGGCGGGCGCCTTTGGCGGCCAGGGATCGCAGACCGCTTTCGGCCCGCGCGCCGCGGCCAACGTGCTCACCCGGCTCACCACGTGGTCTGCGGTCATCTTCATGTGCACTTCCATTCTCCTGGTCGTTCTTTACGAGCGCTCTACCGGAACGCGTTCGGTCCTGGATGGCACGAAATCCGCCCCGATCTCCGCACCCGCCAAGCCGGGCAAGTAACGATTCTTGCGCCGCACAGAAATTCGCTGAACGGCCGGACGCCGATCTGCTGTGCAATCTGATTGATTCGCTGCGTCTGGCCCCGCCGGCATTTCCCCATCCCTCGGCCTCTGTAAAATCAAAGCATGATTCTGGAGACCTTTGCCGTCGGCCCGCTCGCCTGCAACTGCACGGTGCTGGGCGATGAAGAGGCCGGCGAAGCCATCGTCATCGATCCGGGCGACGAGGTCGGCCGCATTCATCGTTTGCTGGTAAAGCATGGCCTGAAATTGAAGCAAATCCTCATTACCCATGCCCACATCGACCACGTGGGCGGCGCGCTCAAGCTCAAACGACTCACCGGCGCGCCCATCTTCCTCAACGAGAGCGATCTGCCTCAGCTCAAACTGATGGCGGCGCAGGCGGCATGGCTCGGCATCCCCACTCCGGAGACAGCACCACCCGATGTGAGTCTGACCGACGGCATGCAGGTGGGTCTGGATCGCTACCCGGCCCAGGTCATGCACACCCCCGGCCACACTCAGGGCTCCGTCTGCCTGCATTTTGTACCGCTTAACCTTCTCGTCGCCGGCGACACGCTCTTTGCCGGCAGCATCGGGCGAACCGATCTTCCGGGCGGAGACTTCCATCAAATCATCGATTCCATTCATTCCCGGCTGCTGACGCTCCCGGACGAAACCAGGGTGCTGCCCGGCCATGGCGAGGCCACCACAATCGGTGATGAACGCGCAGGTAACCCATTTCTGCAAAAGACGTAATCGCTCTGATCCGCACTCTTCATTTGTTTTATAGATTTTATTTACAGCTAGTTGCTGAGATTACATAAAGCTATCTCTAAAGGAAGCATCCAGTAATATTACCGTCCGGGCGGTACCCAAAATAATCTACAAAACGAGTTACTCCGGCGCTGAATTCGGTCTCCGGTCCGAGCAAACTTACCACCAGCCAGCCGGCCTCCGGCATGCCGAAAAAGTACCCCGGATGCACCCAAACGCCATGCTCCAGCAACGCCATCACGGTCTGCGCATCAGGGGCGAGCGCCGGAATCCGCAGCACGGCATACCAGCCGCCCTCCACCTTCAGCCTCTGCACTGCGGGCAGGCAGGCAAGCTGCCGGTCGAGCTCAGCCAGGTTCGACGCTACGCGCGCCCGGATCTGCGCCTGGATCGCCTCCCGCCCCGACAACCATGCCGGCAAAGCGCACTGCACCGGCGCATTCATCGAGAGAAAGGTATCGGCAATCACCTCCAGCCGGTCCAGTGCTTGCGCCTTCCCGGGGCCCGTCGCCACAATCCATGCCGCTTTCATCTGCGGCAGGCCGGCAATCTTGCTCAGCCCGCTCACAACGAAGACCGGCACGGCGTCGAGTCCGGCGGCAAAGCTTTCGCCGATTTCTGTGATCCCATAGTCAAGGAAGACCTCGTCGACAATCAACGACAGACCGAACTCGTGGCACAAGTTCGCCAGTTCGCTCGCCTCCCACGGCTTGGTGAAGTGGCCAGTGGGGTTGTTGGGATGCACCAGCATGATGGCCCGCGTCTCCGGCGTGATGGCCCTGCGCAGGCCCTCCGGGTCGATCTGCCACCCGTGGTCGTAAACCAGCGATGCGGCCTTGAGCCGAACATCATCCAGCACGGCCAGAAAGTCGAAGAGCGGATAGCCCGGCTGCAACGCGAGAATCTCGCTGCCCGGGTCACACAACAGCCGGAAAAGGTAGCTGTAAGCCTCACTCGTGCTGGTGGTCAGTACAATCTGGCCGGGATCGAGCATCACGCCGCGGCCGGCATAATAGCCGCAAACGGCCTGGCGCGCGCGCAGGATGCCCTTGGCCTGCGGATCGTAGTCGAGCGCCGCGGGGTCGGCCAATGGCGCCAGCAGCTTCGCACCATAGGCGAAGCCGCAGCGGGTCGGATTCGAAGCGGTCAGATCGGCCACAGGCAGTCCGGCCGCGATGCGCAGCCTGTGTGCGCGCGCCAGTTCGCTCTCCTCTGTATTCCAGCCCGTTCTACGGGAAAAACGCATCGCCATCATCCAGCCGGGTACGGATCTTCGCCCGGCATTCTGTCTGCAGGGCATCGTGCACAATGAAGGTAGGCGCCCTTTTCCACCATACACGGGCGTTCCCCGGGAGGAGCATTGAGTCTGCGTGCTGTTGTCTTCGACTATGGAATGGTATTAACCGGTCCTCAGGACCCTGAGGCTTACGCAGCCCTGCTGCAGATTACGGGGCTGACGAAAGAACGCTTCGACAACCTCTATTGGAACGACCGTCATGCCTACGACGAAGGCAAGCTGACCGGCATCGGCTACTGGCAAAAGTTTACGCGCGATGCGGGCGTGGCACTGCCGCCGTCCGCCATTGCGGAACTGAACCATTGGGACGCCCTCATGTGGACCACACTGAACACTCCCATGCTGGCCTGGCAGGAGCAGCTTAAGCAGCAGGGCCTGCTCACCGCCATCCTCTCCAATATGGGCGACAGCGTGCATGACTATATACAGCGGAAGTTCGACTGGCTCGCCCGTTTCGACGTGCTGGTGTGGAGCTATCAGCTAGGCATCGCCAAACCCGACCCCGCCATTTATCACTACGTCCTCAACGAACTGGGATTGCCGCCTGAAGAGACGCTGTTTATCGACGACAAGCCGATTAACATCGAGGCCGCCGGCAGGCTTGGAATGAAGGGCGTAGTATTCACGAATGTCGAGCAACTGCGCCGCGATCTCATCGCTGCCGGATTCGATAAGGTTCTATCCCTGCCCGCCTGATCTTCCCCGATCGAGCGCATTGCGCCGTCTGATTGCGACACGTCTCCGGTCCATGCTTTACACTGGCTCGTCGTTCGTAAAGCGGCGGCGGAGCACTGCGTATCCGGATGCCGCACGGCAATGGCGTGAAACTGCAGAAGATGAGTCGCAAAAAATCCGCAGGCTCTGGGGAAAAAGGATCATGAAACCAATGAACACAATGAAGAAGCTACTGCGCGCGGAAGGATGTGTAGTGCTGGCGCTGGCCACACTCCTGCCGGGCGCATGCACGGCGCGGGCGCAGTGGGTGCCCGATGCTGCCGCCAGGGCGCGGGCCGAAAAGCTGCTCAGCCAGATGACGCTCCAGGAAAAGCGTGCTCTCATTCACGGCACGCTCGAAAACCCCGCAGTCTACCAGGGACAGGCAGGCTATCTCGCCGGTGTGCCCAGGCTTGGCATTCCCAGCCTCCGCATGGCTGATGGGCCGCCTGGGGTGCTCACGCGCCATCCTTCTCAGGGCGAGACGGCGACCATGGGCGTCGCCGCCACCTTCAGTGTGAAAGACGCCGAGGAGAACGGACTGGTCATCGGCCGTGAAGACCGCTCACTGGGCATTGATGTCTCGCTGCAGCCCTTCGTCAACATCGACCGCGATCTCGAATTCAGCCGGGGCTACAACACCTTTGGCGAAGATCCGTTCCTCACGGGGCAGATGGGCGCCGCTGAAATCAAAGGCATCCAGTCGCAGCACGTCATGGCCATGGTCAAGCACTATGTAGCCTACGATTCCAACAGCGGCAATATCTTTGTCGATGACCAGACACTGCACGAGGTCTACGTGGCACCGTTCGACGCGGCGATCAAGGCCGGCGTGTCGTCTATCATGTGTTCGTATAACCACGTCAACGGCCCGTATGCGTGCGGCAATCCCGACACGATGACCAAAATTCTCCGCAACGAAATTGGCTTCAAGGGATTCGTCACTTCCGACTGGGGCGCAACGCACAGCGTCGCATTCATCAATGCCGGCCTTGATATGGAGATGCCGGGGAATACTCGCTTCTCAGCTCCGTCTTTCTTTTCAGTGAGGCCGGCGCCTTTCCCGCCGCCGCATCGGGCTAATGGCGGTGGCGGCAATATGTTTGGGGGCCATATCCCTGAGGAACCTCCTCAGGGGAGAAGAACCGGCGGTTCCGGCGAAACACCTCAGCCGATCAAGATGGCTGAGGCTCTCAAGGATGACACAGTCACTGAAGCCGCGATCAACCGCGCAGCCGGCCGCGTGCTTTATGAGATCATCCGCTTCGGCTACATGGACGGGATGCAAAAGCACTCCGTCACCGCGCAGGACATTGACGCCAACGCCAAAATCATTGAGAAGACGGGCGAAGATGCGGCGGTGCTGTTGAAGAACGAAGGCGGCATCCTGCCGCTCAAGGCTGACGATCTGAATTCCGTTGTGCTCATCGGTCCCACTGCCGGCCAGGTGGATTCTATTGGCATTAACGGTGAACGCTCTGTCGGGTTGCCGTGGCGGCAGGTAGGCCCGCTCGCCGCCATGAAGAAAATCTCCGGCAATTCCAATATCCGTTTTGCCGTGGACGATGACATGACCGGTACCACCGTGCCCGCCAGCGCGCTCAGCCACGACGGCAAGCCCGGCCTGCTGCGTACCGGCAATGGCACATCGCAAACGGATGCACAGGTCAACTTCACCGCGAGGAACGGCAAAGCTCTTCCGCCCAATTCCACCTTCACCTGGACGGGCACGCTCACCGTTCCGCACGCGGGCGATTATTGGCTCTATCTGCAGGCTCTGGGCGACGACGCCAACTTCTCCATCGACGGCAAACGGCTGGGCGCCACCGGAGCCGTCCAGGGCGGCATCCACGGCGACATCCTGCAGGCTAACCAGGACAACGCCATTCCCACCACCGATGGCATCGACAACCTGCGCCGCTCGGTCTATCTCGCCGCGGGGCCTCATGCCATCGAAATCCACATCAACCCCGATACATCCAGCGCGCCGGCGCAGATCCGCCTCAACTGGTACACGCCGGAGAAGCGCGCGGCGGATCGCGCGGCTGCGATTGCCGCCGCGAAGAACGCCAAAATCGCCGTCGTCTTTCTCTGGACGCGTCTTGAGCCGGTCTTCGGCCTTCCTGGCGATCAGGACAAGCTGGTGGATGAGATAGCCGCCGTGAATCCCAACACTATCGTCGTGCTCAACACCAGCCAGCCGGTCGCTCTGCCCTGGGTGAACAAAGTAAAGGCTGTTCTGGAAATGTGGTGGCCCGGCGATGAAGGTGGCTGGTCTTCGGCCAACCTTCTGCTGGGCAAAACCAGTCCCGCCGGCCGCCTGCCTGTCACCTGGGCCAGGCGACTTGAGGACTATGCCGCCACCGATCCCATGCATCCCGAGCGCTCCTACAAGGGCGTGGACGGCAAGACCACCTACAGCGAGGGCGTCAACGTCGGCTACCGCTGGTTCGACAAGGAGAAGATCGACCCGCTCTACCCCTTCGGATACGGCCTTAGCTATACCACCTTCTCCTACTCTGGCCTGAAGGTTGAGAAAGCCTCCGATGGCGGCCTGGATGTCAATGTCACCATTAAGAACACGGGCGGCATGGCATCTGACGAGGTGCCGCAGGTTTACCTGGGCGCGCCGAGCGAGATTCCTGCCGGAGTGCAGTTCCCGGTCAGGGCGCTGGTGGCCTTCGATCGTGTCCACATCCCCGCAGGCGCATCAACAACGGTAGAGCTGCACGTTCCGCCGCGGCAACTCCAATATTGGTCCACGGCTGACGGCAAGTGGATTACCGCGACCGGCAAGCGCACCCTGAGCGTCGGAGCCTCGTCGCGCGATCTGCGCCTCAGCCAAACAATTGACTGAGACGCCTGCTCGCAAATGAACATAGATCGAGCCCGGTCTTTCTCTGGCTTTGCCACGGAAAGGACCGGGCTCGATCACTCTGCGCGGCAACAGCAGAGATTCCTGTTCCCTTGTTCCCTGCTTTTACGATGCCGCCATGCCCAACCCCACCAGGTTGGCTGCGGCGATAATCACGATGATTCCCGCCCAGAGCAGCCGCACGGGCCTCGAATTCACGCCCTTCCATTCGCCCAGGGCCAGGCCTACCAGCCCGCCGCAAAGGACGTAAATACTCATGTGCAGCATCCAGTTCACGTATCCAAGGCGCTGCGGTATGTTGGCCGCGCCCCAGGCGTAAAAGAAGAACTGCAGATACCACATGATGCCGCCGGCAGCCGCCATGCTGCCGTTCTTCCAAAGCGTCTGGCGCGTTTGCGAGAGATCGCGCCGCAGCGAAAGATCCTTCTTAATGCCCAGGCGGACAAAGCAATAACAGAGGTTCACGACAGCCCCGCCGCCCATAATGAACACATAACTTGGCAATGCTGAATACAGCGGATTCACCCCAAGATGGAGAGCCGCCGCCGTCATCGGCTTGGCGGCGTCCATGGCAAACGACATCCCCGACGAGAAGATTCCGCACATCACCGCCAGCCCGAGCCCCAGAGCCAGGTTGAACTCCTCGATCTCGCGCTTGAGTTGCAACTCTTTCTGATGCCCGGCATAGGAGACGATGGCCACGCCCGCCAGCGCCACCACGATTCCGGCCATCGTCAGCAGACCGCTTTTGGTGGTGAACAGCATCGCGGCCTGTCCGTGCATCAGCGGCGGCACCAGCGTGCCCACCACCAGCGTGACCCCGATGGCCACGCCGATGCCCAGTGACATGCCCATATACCGCATCGTCAGGCCATAGCTGACGTTGCCCACGCCCCACATCGCTCCGAAGAGCGCCACCTTCAGCAGCAGGTCAGGCCCCATCGATGCGTAGAAGCCGCGAAAGTTCGGCAGCAGCAGCAGGCTCACGCCGATCGGCAACAGAATCCAGGAGAAGAAGCCCGCGAAGGCCCATGTCGTCTCCCATGACCACTTCTTCACCTTTTCAATGGGGGCGTAAAACGAGGCGGCCATCGTCGCGCCAACCACGTGCCAGCCAATCCCTGCGAGTATTACCTGCATCTTCACCCTTTCTCGGCGCTACGGCCAAACGAGCCGGGCCCCACAGGCAAGGCTTTAGCCTAGCGGCTCAATCCCTGCACTGTACAGACCACCCGGTCTCTTTCCATTTCCCGACGAGAACTACCGGAACGTCCATTGCAGCCTGCGGTAAGCGATGAGCACGACTCCACTCCGTTCCTTTGAGCAGCAGCATGACAGCAGAACTGCAAGCTCATCTCTAAAACTGCACCGTGAAGCTGTAACTCCCCGATGGCAGCTCAAACCCGGGCTTGCCGCCGAGCGTGGTCGCCTTCGCAAGCTTGCTCTGCGCCAATGGAACCCCGTCCAATGTGTACTTCGCCGCCGCATCCGTGTTCAGGCTAAGCCAGCCGGTAGTGTTCGCGGGAAGAGTCAGATGCCATTCGGCGGTTGTTCCCTTCACCGTCCAACCGGAGTGGATCGGGCCGTAAACGGAGTCGTAATCGAAGGCTACGCTTCCCAGGCGCGCGTCGAACGTCGGCTGCAGCAGCACGGTGTGAAATCCGGCAGCCAGCGGCGTCGCATCCACTCCCGCCGCATAGCGGTAGATCCAGTCCGCCACTGCGCCGTAGGCGTAATGGTTGTAGGAGTTCATTGTGGGATCACCGCGCATCTTGTCGCCGTTCCACCGCTCCCACATCGTCGTGGCGCCATGCTCGACCATGTAGCCCCACGAAGGGTATCCGGTATTGAGCAGCAGCTTGTAAGCCAGCTCGGCGTAACCGGCCTTGGTCAGTTCCGCCAGCAGATACGGCGTGCCCAGAAAACCCGTGCCCAGCAGATCGTGGTTTGCGTGAATCTTGTCTGCCAGGCGTTTGGCGGCGGCAGCACGCAGATTCTCCGGCAACAGATTCATGTGGAGCGCCAGCACGTAGCCGGTCTGCGTGTCGCCGCCCCGGCTCCGCGCATTCGGGTTGTCGATCTGGCCAAATGTGGAGGCGCTGTTGTCGGCGCCGGCTACGAAGCCATCGGCACTGACAAATCGCTTCTGGAAGGCGGCGCGAATCTTCTCGAAGAGCTGCGCAAAGCGCTCCGCATCCTGCTCGTGGCCGATGGCATGCGCCATCTGCTCCATGAGCGTCACGTCGTATGCCCAATAGGCCGTCGCGATCAGCACATAATCGGTCTTGCCCTCGGGCGCGAGCCAGTCTCCGAAGGGCGTTCCGGAATCGTGTATCCACAGATGATCGGGATTGGCGGCTTCGATCGCGTTCAGATACTTTTCCATCGCCGCCCAGTTCTGCCGGATGATGCTGGTGTCGCCGGTTTGCAGCCACGAGGTCCACGGAATGATGACACCCGCGTCGCTCCAGCCCGCGCCGGAACCTGAATGAGGCTCAGCCGTACCCGGAGCATAGATGCCAAAGTATGGCGTGCCGCCCTGCGAGCCGCGGATATCGCCGGCATACTTGCGCGAGAAGGCCGCCAGTGCCATGTTGTACGAGGCTGCGCGCCAGAAGACCTGCGCATCCGCCGTCCAGCCAAGCCGCTCATCGCGCTGCGGACAATCGGTGGGCACACCCACAAAATTCGACCTCTGCCCCCACAGAATATTGCTCCACAGCTTGTTGATCATTGTGCTGCCGGTGTCAAGCCTGGTGGTCAACGGAGCGGCCGTATGGATGACGACGGCGGTGACCGCACCCAATCCCGGCGCGGTGGGCAGTCCGGACAGCTCAGCGTAGCGGTAACCGTGGAAGGTGAATTGCGGCGTGAACTCCTCCACGCCCCTGCCGCTCAGGATGAAGTGATCAGTGGCCTTGGCCGTGCGCAGATTCTCGGTGTACAGCGTCCCATCCGGATTCAGCACCTCGCCAAACCGCAGCCGGACAACGGCTCCCGCCGGCCCCTGGACGCGCACTTTCTCCACGCCGGCGAGGTTCTGCCCAAAGTCGTAAATGTACACGCCGGGCTTGACCTCTTTCACCGACACGGCAGACACAGTGCGCTCAACGCGAATCGACTGAAACTCCTGCGCCTCGATTTTCACCGGATTCGGGTTGATTGTGATCACGCTCTTCCAGCCGCTCGCATCGAATCCCGCCGTATCCCAGCCCGGCTCTGCCATGCGTGCGTCCTGGCTCTCGCCGTCGTAAATCTCGGCATGCAGAATCCACGATCGGTTCGCCTGCCAACTCGCATTCGTCGTCACCGATTCCGCGCTGCCATCCGCGTATTCGATGCGCAGTTGCGCGCGCAGCGCGGGTGGCGTCACACCGTAGTTGTTGGGCCGCTGGAACCATTCGAGCGGGGTTGCATACCATCCCGGTGCCAGCAGCGCGCCAATCGCGTTCTCTCCGTTTTTGACCTGCGCGGTCACGTCATAGGTCTGGTACATGACGCGGATGCGATAGTCGGTCCATCCCGGCGCCAGCACGTCGTCTCCCACGCGCCTGCCGTTCAGGAACATCTCATAGGCGCCCAGCGCGGTGGTATACAGCCGTGCCGACTTCACCGGCTTCTCGATTTTGAAGGTATCCCGCAAAGCCTTCACAGCGTCGGGAATCCACGGATTCCCCAGCGCCACCGCGGCCGTCTGCGTCGCGCCCCCCCACGCCACCGCGTTCTTCCATCCCGCATCGTTGAATGCCTTGCGCTGCCAACCCGGCGCCGCATGAGCCGCCGTCTTCCAGTCCGTGTTGCTGGCAAAAGTCGCCGTGGTTCCATCCGTGTACTCCACGAACAGAGTCGCGACCATTGGCGGCGGATCTGCTGTCACCATTCCGTTTGGATTGGCGACATAATGCACGGCTTCAATAGCGATGGCATTGGCTCCGTTGCTTAGCTTTCCTGTTGCATCCGTGCGCACGAACTTCTTCCACGGCATCTGCTTCCACGGCGGCAGGGGAGCGGCTTTGAGCACCTGCACGCCGTTGATCCACGCCGACACCGCATCCTGCCCTGTGGCATAGAGCGCGGCGCTCTTCACGGGCTTGTCCAGCGTCACCGTCGTGCGGTAGTCAAAGCGCTGCTCGCTTCTCCTTTCCGCCGCTACGGCCTTCGCATCAGGATTGGCAATCCACAGCGCGGAAGCGTGACGCACGGCGGCTTCTTCCGGCGTTTCGTAGCCGATCCACTGCGCCTGCCAGTCCTGCGGATGCATGAGGCCCGTCTCCCACCAGCCAATCCCGCTCTCTGGATACGTTTTGTCCGCCGCACCCCAGACCTTCACGCACCAATAGTAGCGTGTGCTCGCTTTGAGGGAGGGACCGGCGTAATGCACATTGAGCGACTCACCCGACTGGATGCGCCCGCTATCCCAGACGTCCGCCTTGCCCTCGCTCAGCAAGTCCTCGCTCGACGCAACCAGTACTTCATAGGCCGTTTGCCGCGCCCCTTGCGCCGGGTCATGCAACTGCCACGAAAATCGCGGCACCGGATCGTCGATCCCCAACGGCGTCTTCAGGTTGTCAACTTGCAGGGACTCCGGCCCGGCAAGACCCGCACCTGTTTGCGCCACGACCGACAACGCCAACGCACCGAACACGACCGCGCTCATCATCCAGTTCATCCCCAGATTCTTCATCGCTTGACTTGCTCCTTCATGCACCTGCCCTCTTCGGGCTCCTTCGCCGCAAACCGTAAGGACACCCTGACCCCGCTCCATCGGCGAGTCCGCGCACAGAATTACCAAATGAAATATTTTCCGCGCCGCTTTAACTTAAGCAATGCCGGACACCTCTGTCAAAGCAAAAGGCCGCTGCGGCGCGAGGGCTAAGGCCGGCGCCGCTCCCGTTACACTTGCATTATGGCCGTCCATCTGTATGCCGCCACTACCAGCCAGGGCAAGTTGCGCGATTTCCGCACCGCGGCCGAGACGCACTCCGTAGCCATTGACCCATTGCCCGGCCTCGACACCATTCCGGCACCCGAGGAAGACGGCGTTACCTTTGCTGAAAATGCCACCATCAAAGCCGTTTACTACTCCCGCCTGGCCCCTGGCAAGCTGGTGCTCGCCGATGACTCCGGCCTGGAGGTGGATGCGCTCGACGGCGCCCCGGGCGTCCGCTCCGCGCGCTTTGCCGCCGACTCGGGTCTGATCGACTCGCCCGATGCGAACGACAACACCGACGTGTGGAACAACATGGTGCTGCTACAGCGGCTGGCCACAATACCCGAGGCCCAGCGTACCGCACGTTACCACTGCGTGCTCGTCGCCGCCCGCGACGGCTCTGTTCTTCATACTGCCGATGGCTCGGTTGAAGGCGTGATCCTCAACGCTCCACGCGGCACCGGCGGCTTCGGCTACGACCCTCTTTTTTATCTGCCTGAGCTCGGCTGCACCATGGCGGAACTCGATCTGAAAACCAAGCTCTCGCTCAGTCATCGCGGCCGTGCCATCCTTGCCCTGCTGCCCGAACTGGGCCTCTGAAGGTTCAATAATTGTTCACCGCATCGTAAATTTGCCACCCGTCGCCTTGACGCGAAACGAGGTAGACTCAAATAATGCTGTTGAACCAATAGAAACAATTTTCAGTGTCTGTACCCAAAAAAACGCTTTCGACCAGCCGCCTTTAGGAGCTGACTCTCATGGCAACTGCCCAATCCGCTGCCGCGCCCACTGTTCGCCGCGGCGTGCAACCTCTGCGAGCCGGTCAGGGGACGTCGTATCTCTGGCATAAGCTTCATTCACTGCTCGGAATCATTCCCATCGGCGCATTCCTTCTCGAACACCTCCTCTCGAATTACGAGGCGCTCAAAGGGCCAGCCGCCTACGGCGCACAGGTAAGGTTTCTGAACAGCCTGCCTCTTGTCCGCATCCTGGAGTGGGTATTTATCTTCCTGCCGCTCCTCTATCACGGCATCTATGGCCTCTACATCTGGCTCCGCGGCAAATCCAATGTTGTTTACTATCCGTGGTCGGGCAACTGGATGTACACCGCTCAGCGCTACACCGGCATCATCGCGTTTGCGTATATTTTGCAGCACGTAATCCGGCAGCGCTTCATGGGCATCAGTCTTCCCGAACACCCGGGAGCGGCCTTTGCCAAAGTGCAGCATGAGCTGTCCAATCCATGGATGCTCGCCATCTACGTGATCGCCATGATCGCCGTCTGCTGGCACTTCGCTTATGGCATCTGGCTCTTTGCCGCAAAGTGGGGTATTACTCCCGGGAAGAAATCCCGCCGTCGCTTCGGTTACGTTTGCACCGCGATTGGCGTGCTGCTGGCGGTCATGGGCCTGGCCAGCATCTGGGCCTTTGTCGGACCGAAGTACCAGAATGCTCCCGACATAGTCCCCCTTTCGTATTTAACCGCACCGGTTAGTCCCGGCTTGTCGGTTTGAATCGCTCCTGGCTTCCGGATCCATGCCGGCAGCTCAAAAACCGGTCCCTGATCTCTGATCTCCGACCCTCGAACTTTTAAGAGGAAGCATTCATGGCAGCACCCAGAATTATCGTGATCGGCGGTGGCCTGGCCGGACTCGCGGCGGTCATCAAGATCGCCGAGGCCGGCGGCACCGTGGATCTCTTTTCGATCGTCCCGGTCAAGCGTTCGCACTCAGTTTGCGCTCAGGGCGGCATTAACGCCGCCAAAAACCTCAAAGGGGAAGGCGACACCACCTTCAAGCACTTCGACGACACCATCTACGGCGGCGACTTTCTGGCCAACCAGACACCCGTCAAAGCGATGTGCGAGGCCGCGCCGGGCATCATCGATCTGCTCGACCGCATGGGCGTGCCCTTCAACCGCACTCCCGAAGGCCTGCTGGACTTTCGCCGCTTCGGCGGAACGCTCTATAACCGCACCGCCTTTGCCGGAGCCACCACCGGCCAGCAGCTTCTCTATGCGCTCGACGAGCAGGTGCGCCGCCATGAGTCCGACGGCAAGGTTCGCAAGTACGAGGGCTGGGAATTTCTCTCCGCCATCATCGACTCCAAGGGCACAGCACGCGGCATTACCGCGCTCGACCTGCGGACGATGGAGCTGCGTTCCTTCCCCGCCGACGCCATTATCCTGGCCACCGGCGGTATTGGAGCCATC
>JAJZAL010000416.1 GCA_021799405.1 Acidobacteriota bacterium | reverse complement strand
GCAGTCAGACCAGCAGCGCGATTCGTGCGTTGCTGGGGCTTGCTCCAAAAACGGCGCGGCGAATCGATCAGAATGGTCAGGAGTCCGATATTCCATTGGACAAGGTGGTCATTGGAGATAAGCTGCGGGTGCGCCCCGGAGAAAAAGTTCCGGTCGATGGAATGCTTCTCGACGGCCACAGTTCCGTGGACGAGTCCATGATTAGCGGGGAACCGGTCCCCGTCGAAAAGAGCACGGGAGCCAGAGTCACGGGCGGAACGGTAAACGGAACGGGCAGCTTTGTGATGCAGGCAGACCGTGTTGGCGCGGACACCGTGCTTGCCCAGATCGTCCGTATGGTGAGCCAGGCGCAGCGATCAAGGGCACCGATTCAGCGGCTGGCTGACCGGGTGTCCAGTTATTTTGTACCTGCAGTGATCGCCGCGGCTGCCGCCACCTTTATAGTCTGGTTCTTCTTTGGCCCGGAGCCGCGCCTTGCACATGCTGTGGTGAATGCTGTGGCTGTGCTGATTGTGGCCTGCCCATGCGCGCTTGGTCTTGCTACACCGATGGCAATCATGGTGGGCACGGGCCGCGGCGCTGGCGCTGGAGTTCTTATTCGGAATGCTGAAGCCCTTGAGATCTTTGAGAAAGTAGACACCCTGATCTTCGATAAGACCGGAACCGTCACGGAAGGAAAACCCACTCTTACCTCCGTTGTTCCACTGCGAGGCTATGACGAGAAAGCTCTTCTTCAGTTGGCGGCAAGCCTGGAGAGAGCCAGCGAACATCCGTTGGCTCATGCCATCGTTACTGGAGCAACGGAAAGAGGGCTGACGCTGCCACCTGCGACTGGCTTTCGCTCCCTGACCGGCATGGGAGTCTCAGGAGAGGTATCCGGCATGGTTGTCGCCGCCGGGAACGAGGCACTGTTTCGTGAGTTGTCGATCGATCCGGGCGACTTGAAAGAATCAGCCGAAGCGATGCGAAGCGAAGGACAGACCGTGATGCTCATCGGTATCGATGGGCGAGCCGCAGGTCTTCTGGGAGTCTCCGATCCCATTAAAGCTTCTGCGGTGGAAGCCGTCCGCGAACTCAAGGCGAGCGGTCTCAAGCTGCGCATGGTGACGGGCGACAACCGGGTTACGGCTGCCGCTGTGGCAAGCCAGTTGGGGATCGACTACGACGCGGACGTTTTGCCAAATCAAAAATCGGAAATAGTGAAAGCCTTGCAGGCGAGAGGCAGCCTGGTTGCTATGGCCGGCGATGGAGTCAATGATGCTCCCGCATTAGCTCAGGCGCAGGTGGGTATTGCCATGGGAACCGGCACCGATGTCGCGATGGAGGCTGCGGGCGTGACTCTGGTGAAAGGAGACTTGCGCGGAATCCTGCGAGCCAGGCGCTTGAGTCAATTCACCATGCGGAATATTCGTCAGAATCTGTTCTTTGCCTTCATCTATAACGCCCTCGGAGTGCCCATTGCCGCGGGCATTCTCTACCCGGTTTTTGGATGGCTCCTGAGCCCGGTCATTGCGGCTGCGACGATGAGCTTCAGCTCCGTGTCGGTGATCTCAAACGCGCTTCGGCTGCGAAATGCGAAGTTATGAACTCATTGTCGTTGCCTTTGTTTGAGGCTGTGAGAGTGGAGCACTTCTGGCCGACGCGACGTGCTGAGTTTGCACGGGCATCAATCTAGGACTAAAATAGTCGTAGATTGAAATGCTCAATGTAGACAATGACTTACGTACTGTACCGGAGCCACCTGTAAAACTGAAACCAATCCTGTGGGCAGTTTTCGGGGGGCTGTCCCTCGCACTGTTGGGGGTATTGATCTGGCAAGGGATTACCGCGGCTGGTAACCCGGACCCACTGGCCCAGGCCCGCGGCTCTCTTGCCGGAATTCTGGATATCGCCATCCTTGTTTTCCGGGAAGGACTCGAGTGCATTCTGGTCCTTTCAGCTATCACCGCGAGCATGGTCAAATCGCACGAGTCCTATCAGCGTCCAGTGGCCGCAGGCGTAGGAATGGGATTCCTGGCGACACTTGTCACCTGGTTCATTGCGGTTGGCATCGTTAACGATTTAACAAAGAGCATGAATGCGCTGTATGTGCAAGCCGCTACCGGACTGCTGGCGATATTTGTGCTTCTGGTTGTGATGAATTGGTTTTTCCATAAGGTCTATTGGACCGGATGGATTTCGATGCACAACAGACGCAAGCGGGATTTGATCCAGACTGCGGGAGATAAAGATATCTCGAAGCGCAGGGTGCTGTTTGGGATGGCCCTTCTCGGATTCACATCCTTTTATCGAGAAGGTGTAGAGGTCGTTCTGTTCCTGCAGAGCTATCGGTTGAAGCTGGGAGGGGACACGGTTTTCTACGGTGTCTTGCTCGGGCTGCTTTTCACCGGAGTTGTCGCGATTCTTACGTTCATGGGGCATCGGAAGTTACCGTACAAGCGGATGTTGGTGCTCACAGGCGTGATGCTGGGGGCTGTTCTGCTTGTGATGGTCGGGGAGCAGGCGCAGGAAATGCAGTTGGCCCATTGGCTCCCCACAACTGTCATCCCTTCACTTGTGCGCTTTACACCCGCGTGGATGGGATTATGGTTCTCCATTTTCCCCACGGTGCAGACACTATCAGCACAGGCGATTGCGGCTGTGCTGGTCGTCGGATCGTACTTCCTTGCGCGGCGATAACTTCTGCTTTTTCGCCAAGCTCATCCGAGATATTGCGTTCAATTGCTGGCTACGCCACCCACAAGAGGTAAGTAAGCGTGAGAAGGTTCCCTCTGGCTGTAGGGTGGTGGATCGGCTGATGATGTCTTCATGACGGATGCAGATCGTATGGGGATCGTGCGTCGCAGGAGGAGGCGGCGTTCTGTTGCGGAGAAGTTGCAGATTGTGCGGCTGACGATGGAGCCCGGTGCGAGTGTTGCCGAGATTGCTCGGGCGCACGAGTTGAACGCGAACCAGTTGTTCAAGTGGCGGCGACTTTTTGAGAAGGGCCAGTTGGTGGATGCTGGAGCGAGACCGGCAGGGTTGATCCCGATCACCATCTCCGCCGATGCGGAGACGAGGCCGGAGCCAGCGGATGCCGCTTCCGAGGCGCAGAGTGCGAGCGGCGGCGCGATTCATATTGAACTGCCGGGCCGGGCGATGATCAGCGTGGAGGGCGGTGTTGATCCTGTCCTTGTGCGCTGTGTTCTGGAGAGTCTGCGCCAGTGATCCATC
>JAJZAL010000415.1 GCA_021799405.1 Acidobacteriota bacterium | reverse complement strand
TGAGTTGCTTCGAGGGTATTTTCAAAGGAGTCCGAAAGCGAGAGTGAAACACCGGGCTCCGGGAGGCCTGACGGAAGGCGAGCCCGATGCACTGCGCTGGGCACAGGGCGAAGCGCAGCCGCAGCCGAGTTCCCGGGAGGACCGTGGCGGTCTGGTCGAGCAGCGTGCAGACCCCCGAGCGCAGTCCAGTCCGAGTAATCGGACCAGAACAGCCGGAGCGCGCCGTTTGGACTGCTTGGGACGCCGTTCGCCGTCACGCAAGATCGGCGCCGCATCATCGAGCAAGCAAGGGATTCTACTGCCGGTCGCCGCCGCGATCACGCGCGTCTCGATCCACGCTCATTATCACCGGTTCCGGCAGAATCCGGCGACGTACCTTGCGCCGTCCGCATCTGTTCCGGCTCGGTGCCGTCTTTCATCGCGGTGGCGCTCCGCGCTAATAGCGAGGGCAATTTGGCTCACCGCCGGAATTGCTATCAGCACCAAAGGCAGTTGCTTGAGTCCCTCGCCTCTCGAATGGAAGCCAACTCGGACCGCCTCCTCGGTCGCGCCCCACCGGTGAACGATCGTACGCGTCCGGGCAAAGCCATGGTTGACGGGCTGGCAAGGCGGGATAGGTTAGGCGGTCAGAGTGGCAGCATAGTTGGCTGGGGTGAGTCCGGCCAGCGCTTGGATGGAGCGCTTGGCCAGACCGGGCAGCACGTCGGCCAGATACTGGCGAATAGGGACGCCCAACTTGCGGCAGCTCTCGACGATGGAGAAGAGAGCTGCGATCTTAGGCCCGGCCTCTTTGCTTCCCACATGCAGCCAGTTACGTCTTCCGATCGCAATTGGGCGCATTGAATTCTCCGCCCAGTTTGTCGATAGCTCGACGACAGGGTGTTTGAGGAACTGCGTCAGTTCCACCCAGCGCTTCAGCGTGTAGCGGATAGCCTTGCCGGCAACCGACTGCGGCAGGATCGTGCCCGAGGACTGCATAGCCGACAGCAGAGCATGAAGCTCGTCGAGCAACGCGGGGGCGAGTTCTTGTCGTAGAAGATGACGATCAGCGAGGGACAGGTTCTGCTCGCGAGCCTGGCGGTCGATCGCGAACAGGCCGTCCATCAGCGCAACGGCGCGTTCCAGCCCGGTGTCCCCGGCAAGCGGTCTTTGCTGGCTGGGGTGGAGGCGAGCGGCGGGCGCCTGGGCTTTTGTTTGCACCTTGAGGGCGTCGACAAATCCCCGTCTGGCATGGGCCAGGCAGCAGGCGTGGATCAGATCTTTCGTGCCGATGTCTTTTTCGTACACTACGTAACCATCGGTGTGGAGGATTCCGCCATAGTCCTTGAAGAATTCCTTGGCGACCGTTTTGCCTCGCGTCATCTCAAAATCGAAGACCACGCCTTTGCCCGGCGCGCTGTACTGCCAGAAGAACGCGCGGTGGTTGGAACCCTTCTTATCCGGCGTCTGCACACCCACATGGGTTTCGTCGGCCTGGATGTAGCCGCCGGTAAGGAGATCGCGCTTCATTGCGCCGATTACAGGGATCAGAAGTTCGCCCACCCGCAGCACGGCATCGTTGATCGTGGTCAGCGCCACATCGATGTCCAGATCGCGCATGAGAATCGCGCGCTGACGAAACAGTGGGAGCGCATCGCAATATTTTCGGATGACGAAGTCGATGATGGTTTCGTCCGCGAAGATCGACTTCGGCGCAATCCGTTCAGGTGCCAGGGCGGTCGCAACTCCCTGCGTGACACAAGCTGCACAGGCGCGCTTTTCGCGCTTGATCACGCGAACGAAGTGCACCGCGGGTTGAATGCCCAGTACTTCGGTCTCTTCGTAGCCGATCAAACGGGTCTCGGCGCCGCACTTGCCGCACCGGCACTGCTCGGCTGGGCAAGCGATGATCTCTTCAATACGCTGTAGGTGTGCGGGCAACTGCTTGCGGCCTGGATGCTGCTGATTTTTCCGTCGTGGCTTTTGCTCGCCGATCTTCTCCTGCTCGGACTCAGGAAGTGGACCGGCGGAGGCTTCTGTTTCGATCTCTTCGCTCGACACCGCCGGCTCGTGATCGAGAAGGTCCAACTGTAGATCGGTGAGCTTTTCGCTCTGCTTGCCGTACTTGTGGATACGCTCCAGACGAAGCGCTTCCTTCAGTTGCTGGATAATCGCCTCGGCGGCGGCAAGCGCCTGATCCTTCGCCGCGATCACTCGATCCTTGGCTTCCACCTTCTGCTGCAACTGATCCATCATCGCCGCGACTACCGGATCGACTGCTGCAGGCAAAGATGTTCTGGAAGCCGGATTCATCTATGACTACTATCGCAGATTGCGACGTGGATAAGTCATCAAATCCCCTGTCTTTATGCGGTATCTTGCGATGAGTTCACTGGCTCGGCAACAGCTCGGCGATACCACTTCCGCTTGGTCGTCGCACCGAGATCAATGCCGCCGATCAGCAATGCAAACTCTTCGCGCGTCAACTGCACGCCACAGTCGCAGGAACTGGGCCAGTGCAGTCGTCCCTTCTCCATGCGCCGTGCGCACACCCATAGACTGAAGTTGTCAAAGAAGAGGATCTTCATCCTGTCTCTGCGCTTGTTGGCGAACAAAAACAGATGCCCACTCTGAGGATCTTCCTTTAGCTGGCCGACGACCAGAGCATAGAGACCGTTGAATCCCAACCTCATGTCGGTTGCACCGGTAGCCACAAAAATGCGCGTGGCCGCGCCTAGACCGAGCACGCGCTACACCGCATGCGACAGGCCGGGCTGCCGCTGCGTACTATCCAGAGCCGCAATCAGGCGCCGCAGCTCGGCAGCATCGAAACCCGGCTCGACTTCGATCCGAAGCCCCCGAGAAAGCACCACCCGAAACTGCCCGCTCCACCCCATGCCCGCTGTCTGCCTCGCTCCCCGAGGCACCGCATCATCCCCAACGATTTCGATGGGGACTATCTTATCCTCGGTCTTCGACTGCGCAATACGCTTGCGCCATGCGTCCAGCGTGTACACGTTCAACCCACGTGCCTCACAAAACTCTTTGCGCCGAAGACCGCTCTGTTCGAAATCCCAAACCAAGCGCTCCGCCTCTGAACGGCTCAACCTGCGCTTCAATGCAACCACTCCGCCTGTGTTCATCCCCCTACTTCAACACAAGCGAGACCACGCCGGAAGAATGGGGTTGCCCGAACGCGTAGTGCGCCAGCACAAGCTGGCAGGAGATAGTCGATG
>JAJZAL010000414.1 GCA_021799405.1 Acidobacteriota bacterium | reverse complement strand
GGTTTTCCGCTGGCGCACTGGCTGTGCGTATCCGGCTTGATCTGGTTGTTCCAGATCGCTATGCGCCTGTCATTGGTGAACCTTCAGTCCTGAGCTACCCGCCATTCCGGATTTATAGCCTTCCGGATACATAATTGCGCATATTTTTGCGCCATTCAGCGGCATCTGGTAAAACAATGCCCACCCGCAGCCATCGCAATCTCCCAAATGCGCCGTTTTCTGAGGCGCTGCAGGATTGGCCAGCGCCTTGCTTCACCCTATGGCATTGCCCGCCCCAGCGTCGCGCCGGGTGGAGGCCAAGGTGGTCGCATTTCGAATACGCCGGGGTGGAGTGGTAATGGCGGGAGCGGTTTTGCTCGTCGGACTCGGCCCGATGGACGGGCATCTTACCGCGGGTTTGCTGCTGGGGCTGTTAACCTTGGCCAGCCTCCTGCTGCACGAATGCGGCCATCTGCTGGCCGCATGGGCTTCGGGGGTGAAAGTCCGCGAGTTCGGCCTGTGTCTGCGGGGATCGTATATACGACGCGAGCCAGCGCGGATGCCGTTCGATGACGCCGCGATCACACTGAGCGGGCCACTGGTGAATGCGCTGATTGCGGCGGCCCTGTGGACAGTCCCAGGCGTCGGACACTGGCTGGCGGTCTACAACCTGGTCCTGGCGACAAGCAACCTTGTGCCGCTGCCGGGCTCGGATGGCCGAAGAGCCTTCACCGCATGGAGCCGGAACTCTGCGGATGCGCGCTCTCCTGTTGCTATGGTTGGAGACAAATGATCCAATCATCACATGATCGTCACCTTCTTGCCGCGAGTAGGGCTGGAAAATGGCCGGACGTATCTGCGGCAGTGGCCGATGCGCGAGCTGAAGCTGTTTGCCGGACAGTTGCGGAAAGAAGATGAGATCGCGGTGGAAGCCACCGGGAACACGCGGCTGTTCCACGACGCGGTGGAGAAGTATGCGGCCCGGGTGGTGGTGGTGAATCCGAGCCAGTTCAAAGTGATCGGCCAGTCGGTGAAGAAGACCGACAGGAACGATGCCGAGATGTTGGCCCTGTATCTGTCGAAAGACCTGTTGCCGGAGGTGCGGATGAAAGAACGCAGCCAAAGAGAGATCGGCCATCTGGCGCAGACGCGCGACCTGCTGGTCAAGCAGCGGTCGGCGCTGAAGGCCAAGATCAACAACCTGCTTTCCGCCGAAGGGACCAATCTGAAACGGGAGGCGCTATCCAGCAACAAGGCACTGGAACGGGTGCTGGCCATGCCGCTTCCACCCATTCTGGGGGCCGAGGCGCGGGTGCTGGTGGCGCAGATCCGCAGCCTGACCGGAAGCATCGCGGAGTTGGAAGAACTCCTGGAGGAAGAAGGCCCTAGATTGGCTGGACATGAAAACTTGATGAGCATCAAGGGCATTGGCCCGGTCAGCGCCGCCGTGCTGTTGAGCGCTATTGGCGACATCAAGGACTTCTCCGATCCGGGCAAGCTGGCCGCCTATCTGGGCCTGGTGCCCAGAATTCAAAACTCCACCGAAACGGAACGGTCTGGACACATCACCAAGCAGGGCAACAAGCTGGCGCGAACGGCGCTGGTGCAATGCGCGCTCGTGGCCAAACGCTACAGCTCGTTCTTGCAGCAGTTCTACCAGCGTATCCAACGCCGCCGCGGCGGAGGCAAGGCCAACATCGCCCTGGCCCGCAAATTCCTGGGAGTCGTCTATCACACTCTGAAAAACAACTGGGTGTTCGAGGACTTCCCAAATTTTGTCCTGGCCTCCTGAAACAGGCCAAAACTACAGCATGAGTAGACAACTATTCATGGGAGTGAAATATGACAAACATCACGGAAGCAACGACCAGCCGCGAGCGCCTCATGGCCACCCTGAACCATAAAGAGCCGGACCAAGTCCCGATCGATTTTGGCGGGACCCCCGTAACCGGCATTCACGCAAGCTGTGTGGCGGCGCTGCGCGAGTACTACGGCCTGGAAAAACGCCCGGTACGTATCCACGAGCCGTTCCAGATGCTCGGCATGGTGGAAGAAGATTTGCGCGAAGCTATGGGGCTAGACGTCGTTGGCGTGTTCCCGTGCAAGACTCTGTTCGGCTTTCCGTTGGAGCGATGGAAGAACTGGAAGTTCAACGGCCTTGATGTGCTGGTCCCAGGAGAGTTCAACGTGACTACAGATGCCAACGGCGATACGTTGATCTACCCCGAAGGCGACACGAGCGTTCCCGCAAGTGGACGTATGCCGGCTGGCGGCTACTTCTTCGACTGCATCGTCCGGCAAGAACCGTTCGACGAAGAAAAGCTGGATCCCGAAGACAATACCGAAGAGTTCGGCCCCCTCTCACAGGAAGATATTGGCTACCTCGAACGGTCGGTGCGGTCGGCGGCTGCGACCGGCCTTGGGGTGATTGCAAACCTCAGCGGGACCGCGCTGGGTGATATCGCGCTAGTGCCCGCGCCGTTTCTCAAGCATCCCAAGGGTATACGGGACGTCACCGAATGGTACATTGCGACCAGCAGTCGCCAGGACTATGTGCACAAAGTGTTTGAGCGCCAGTGTGAGGTCGCAGTCCAAAACCTGGAGCGCATCCACGCCGTCATCGGCGATCGCGCACAGGCCGTTTTCTTATGTGGAACGGATTTCGGAACGCAGACGTCGGCATTCTGTTCGGTGAAGACATTTCAGAACTTATACCTGCCGCATTACAAGGTGCTCTGCGACTGGATTCATGCGCACACGCCCTGGAAGATATTCAAGCATTCCTGCGGAGCGGTCTCGAAATTCCTGCCTTCATTTATTGAGGCAGGAATCGACATTCTCAATCCTGTGCAGTGCTCTGCGACGGGCATGGAGCCGGAACAACTGAAAGCAAACTTTGGAGACCATCTCGTTTTCTGGGGCGGAGGCGTAGACACACAGCATGTACTGCCGTTCGGAACGCCGGCTGAGGTTCGCGAACAGGTACTGCGGCGTTGCGAAGTGTTTGCATCCGGCGGAGGGTTTGTCTTCAACACCATCCATAACGTGCAGGCGGGCACCCCAGTGAAAAACATTGTCGCCATGCTGGATGCTGTGCATGAGTTCAATGGAAGGAACTAAACGACCCTCGACTTGAAGTCGAGGGGTTGATCGGGCACATCGAATGAATTCGATAAACGTGCCCGCTCTTAACAAAGCCGCCGACTTTCAGTCGGCAGTCTCGTCTCCTTCGGAGACTTC
>JAJZAL010000119.1 GCA_021799405.1 Acidobacteriota bacterium | reverse complement strand
CAGGAGCGCAAGCACCGGTAAAGCTGCCGTTACCAAGGCGGAAATGGATGAGTAGCAGAAACGGATCTTCGACAATGGATTCTCCACGTATCGTTCAAGAGGATTTGCGGCACTGAGCGCCGGTCACACGGATTATAGCCGCCGGCGAGCCCCCAAACCGCCTCTGATCACGCCGATGATAATGGAGATATGGAATTTCAGCGCTCCTCGGGAGTCCTGCTTCACATCAGTTCCCTGCCCTCTTATGGAGGCATCGGCGACCTGGGCCCTGCCGCCCATGAGTTCATCGCCTTTTTGGCGGCAGCGCGCCAGCATCTCTGGCAAGTGCTGCCCTTGTCGCCGACCGGATTCGGCCATTCGCCCTATGCGGCCACCTCGGCCTTCGCCGGCAATCCCTCACTCATCAGCCTCGAAGTGCTCTGCGACTGGGGATGGATCGGCCGCGAAGGAATCGCCGGACTCGACGGCAGAAGCGGCAGAGTTGATTTCCAGAAGGTGGAGAGAAGCAAGCTGGCTCTGCTCTACGAAGCAGCGGAAAGCTTTCTCGACCGCGGGCCGCAGGATCCGTCGCTGGCCGGACAATGGCCCCAATTCAATGAGTTTTGCCGCGCGGAAGCGGGCTGGCTCAATGATTACGCGCTGTATGCGGTGCTGCGCCATGAATTCCAGACCGGCGCGTGGACACAGTGGCCCGAGCCGCTGCGGCGCCGCCAGCCGCGTGCGCTGGCGCGTGCGGCCGAAGAACACGCCCGTGCAGTGGCGCGTGAACAGGTGATTCAGTTTGCCTTCTCTCGGCAGTGGAAGAGCCTTCGCGACGCCGCGGCGCGCCACTCCATCCGCATCATGGGAGACGTGGCCATCTTCGTCAACATGGACTCGGCCGACGTATGGGTGCATCCCGATCTCTTCGAGCTGGACGAGAAGCTGCATCAGGTGCGCGTGGCTGGCGTGCCACCTGACTACTTTTCCGCCACCGGCCAGCGCTGGGGCAATCCGCTCTATCACTGGGACGTACTCGCCCAGCGCGGCTTCGGCTGGTGGATCGAGCGCATTCGCCGCGCCCGCGCGCTCTATGACATCGTCCGCCTCGACCACTTCCGCGGCTTTGAGGCCTACTGGGCCATTCCCGCAGCCGAGAAGACCGCCGTGCACGGCGCGTGGATCAAGGCGCCGGGACGGGCGCTCTTTCGCGCGCTGGAAGCTGCGCTCGGGCCGCTGCCATTGGTGGCCGAGGATCTGGGCCTCATCACGCCGGAAGTGGACGCGCTGCGGCTGGAGTTGGGCCTGCCCGGCATGAAGGTGCTCCAGTTCGGCTTCAGCGACAAGGGAGCGCACATCCACCTGCCGCACCGCTTCACGCCTGCTACGGTGGTCTACACGGGCACGCACGATAACGACACCACGCAGGGCTGGTGGCACGCGCTCGGCAAAACCGAGCGCACCGCCGTCGAAGCGCTGGTGGGGCCGGTCGGCCGGCATCCGGCATGGCCGCTGATCCGCGCCGCGCACGCCAGCATGGCGCAGGTAGCGATCGTGCCGGCACAGGACCTGCTGGAGCTGGACTCGGAGGCGCGCATGAACACACCGGCGGTTCCTGACGGCAACTGGAGCTGGCGGGCGCCGGAAGGCTGTTGGGCGCCGGAACTGGCCGCGCGCCTGGCGGCCCTGGTTGACGTCACCGATCGCGACAACGATCCGCTGGGCAAGGCCGAAGAACGCCAGTAAACGAAGCGCGGCAAGCCAGCCCGGAAGAGCGTCAGGGCGTTGGCGGTGAAGATGGCGCGTATTCCGGCCGGTAGCGATGAGGGCGTTGCTGAAGTTGAGGTGCCGGCGTCGGTTTGGCGGGCACCGTCTGGATGTCTTTGCGCGTAACATCGACGGTGCCGATACGGCCTCCGCTTTCGCATTCGACGACGACCCGGAGGTGCTGGGCCTTGCGGGGAAAGTGGACGGAGATGTTCAATGGCGTAACCATGGCGTCACGCGCGGACGGATCCTGAACAGGCGTAGAGATGCCGATGTGCTCAAACCGCGATGCCAGGATCCTTCCATCGTTGTTGATGCTGAAGGCGGCGAGCATGAGCTGTGTTCGATTCTTGCCGTCGGGCCCGCCGTACCAGCTCAGGTTGCGGTCCTGCAACTGGACCGTCATGTCGAGCGTGCGAGTGTCCGGGTGCCGCACCATTGATTTCATACTGACATGAAGGGCCGTGAAGGGCACTGAGGAGTCCGCGGCCTCCACGATGTCGTCCACCATCTGCTCTTGCGGGCTGACCCTCATCCGGGGGTCAGGTGCGAAGTAACCAGCCTTGGTCACGACGTGATAGTTGCGGTTATCAACCGTAACGCGAATGCGCCGGAACTTGCCATTCTCTACACCTTCGGTGGGTTGATAGGTGAGAGTGTAGTATGCGGAGCCAAGCTCTTCAGCACGGCTCATCAGGTGCGCGAGGTCGTTGCGGTTGAAGTAGAGTCTGCCGCCGGTGGCGTTGACGAAAAGGCCGAAGTTCACATCGCCCTCAAACGGGTCGTCGTCGCCGAGATCGTCCTCTGAGTCCATGCTGCTAAGGGTCATGCCACGGCCAGAAGCGATATGGAGGCCGGGATAGATGACGAAGAGAGTGATACGCGAGTCGACCAGCATATTGGTGGTCTGGTGCGCAAATTCGCGCAGCGCGACAGCGTCGTCGCCGGTGAGGTCAGGGCTGTCGAGATAGATGCCCGGTCCGCCGTGGCCGATCCAGATGACATTTTTGCGGCCCGGCACGCCTTTGTTTTCAAGGGAGATTTGCTGTAAGGCGTCAATGGACTGGGAAAAGCGGTCCCAGTCAAACCAGCTATTCATCTTTTCAAACGGCAGCGCGGCGGGAAGACGATCGAGCGCATGAACAAGGTCGTCGCGATTGCGGGTAAAGCCCTGGAGCATCTCAAGCGAGTCATTGCCTAAAACCATCAACTCGGCAGGCGCGGGGAGCAGGGCCGGCTGGCGCATCAGGAACCTGCGCGCTTCGTAGCGGATGTAAGCAAAGTCGTTGAAGGTGGAATCGAGCAGATCGAGCACGAGGATATTGACCGGGGCTTTGCCGTTGGGGTTGTCCGCGCTCGAGTTGGCGCCCATCACGTGGACTTCAGGAGCTTCAAAGGAGAAGATACGCTGCGGCTTCTTGCCCTCGGTAATGTGAAAGTCATTTTTAGTCAGGCCCGAGACGATGGTGTGCCCCTTCTTGTCGAGCACGGTGACATCGAGGAAGACCAAGGTAGAGGTGATGCGGAAAATGGGGCCGGACGGCTGCGGCTGTTGCTGCTGGCGATTATTCTGGGCAACAAGAAAGACTGCCGGCAGCAGGATGCAGGCAATGGTCGCGAGGACAACTGGCCTCAGAAATCGCATAGGTTTTATCGATCCGGGCAGGTGGAGAAGACACTGTCCTGAGTGGATTCTAACTAAATGCGATTGAAAAGTTGCACCCTGCGCTTGATTTTTTCCAGACCGGGATGACGCGAGGGCATTTTGTCGAGGCTGAATGAACAGCGGAAAGAGCACGATTTCGGATGGAAACTCTGAAATACTTCGTCAGGGGCTAAAACCCTCGCTCATTCTGCGGCACTTACGGCACGACTAAAGTCATGCCCTGACACAAAGCACCTGGCTGATTGAGTTTGCAGCTCGCCGCGGCGAGTGAAGCCGCGCCCTTTCAAAGCACGGGGCTTCGGCGGCATCTTCAGCCGTAACTGGCGCAAAATCAATCCAGCCTTTCGCCCGGCGCGGTTTCTCCGGCCAAACTCGCCCTCGGTTGGCACCCACGGGAGATCAGACCGGCGATCACTGATCGCCGGTGCTGTTGCCCTGACTGCTGCCTTTACTTACGCGTGGTGGGGGAAGATGGGAGTGGCGTCAGCGGCGCTGGCGACCAAGTGGCTCTCCTCTTCCGGGGTGATGGGCTGGAAGTTCTGGGCCACGTACATGGCCAGCGGGAAGTAGCGCTCGTCGCCGGGCGGAATAGCGGCGGTGATGCGCTGGGAAAGCGTCCAGCGCAGGGCCAGCGCGGCCTGGTCCGGCACCGAACAGGGCTCGTACCACTCCTTCGGATTGGGCTTTTCGCCTTTCGCCATTCCGGCGGGCCATTGCGATTTGGCCATGGCCTTGATGGCCAGCATGCCGGCGCCTTTTTCATGCACGCGTGCGATCACTCGCGGCCCGAAGTTTCTCTTCGTGGCGAGAACGAAGTTGATGGGGAACAGCACCGTATCAAAATCAAAGTGATCGAGAAGAGCCAGCGCCGCCTCCTCTGAATGAGCGGAAAAACCCAGATAGCGGATCTTGCCCGCCTTGCGGCCCTCTTCAAAGGCCTCCTGCGCGCCGCCCGGTCCCATGATGCGATTCACGTCCTCAATGGTGGTGACGGCGTGATGCTGGTAGAGGTCCACGTGATCCGTCTCAAGCAGCTTGAGTGAATTATCGAGCGCAGCCGCCGCCTCAGCCTTGTCGCGCTTGCCGGTTTTGCAGGCCAGGAAGAAATTGTTGCGGTAAGGTTTGAGCGCGGGCCCAAGTCGTTCCTGCGCGTCGCCGTAGCTGGGGGCTACGTCCACGTAATTGATCCCCACCTCATGCGCCTGGGCCACGGTGTTGTTGGCCACGGCCTGTTCCGCGTTCATAATGACGATGCCGCCCAAGCCGATGATCGAGAGATCCTGGCCGGTCTTTCCCAGCCGCCGCTTCGGGATGGGCTTGAAGCCTTGGCCGGGCGGCACGGGCGTTGCTGCGGATAATCCCGGCGCGGCCGCCCATCCTGCCGCCAGTGCACCGGTCGTAAGAAAGCCTCTCCGATCCATAACATCCTCCTTGGGTTTGAGAATTGAAACTGTCTTGCCGCGTTGCGCCTGAGGGTTTGGCGGCTGCCCCGGATAAGGGGCCAGTAGCTTCCATCGGCGATCCTGGGGGCCCAGGTCTCGATTCCGGGACCTGCATTCATAATAACGTCAGCCTGCAAGCGGCCGGCATCCAAAGAAGCGCAACTGCGGACGGCGTGGTAACCACCGGGTTCGCAAGCCACCGGTTTCATGGGCCGGCTGGACTATCTATACCCGGCAGATCAGGTGATTGTCCAGCAGATCGCGGTCGATCTCGGCCCCTAGTCCCGGTACCTGCGGCACGTTTACGTACCCCTCGTCATCAATCCGGATGGGGTTCCTCACGCCGAAGCTGAAAGGCTCCTGCGGAATGAGCACTTCGAAGTATTCGCAGTTGCGAATGGCGCAGCTCACGTGCAGGTTCGCCAGATCGAGCAGCGCGTTGGTGGTCGTATGCACTTCGCAGTTCACGCCGAAGGCCTCGCAAAGCGCCGCCGTCTTCATCAGGCCCGTCACGCCGCCCTTCCACGAAACATCGCTACGGACAATATCAACGGCGCGTTGCGCCAGATACTGCGTTGTGCTGAACAGTCCACCTGGAGTGGACTCGACACCCGCGATGGGAATCTCCAGCGCCCGGCACAGCTCCTGGTAGCCGTAGAGGTCGTAGTCGGAGAGCGGCTCTTCAAACCAGTAGTAGTTCAACCGCTCCAGTTCGCGCCCGATCCTGAGCGCCTGCTGCTGGTTGTAGCCCGCAACCGGATCGGACATCAGGACCATCTCGTCGCCCAACTCCGAGCGCAGGGCGCGATACGCCTCCACATCCCGCGCCGGGTCGCCCCAGGGATGAATCTTGTAGGCGCGGTAGCCCTGCTTGCGGTACTCCCTGGCCTGCTGAACAAAGGCCTCGGCCGAAGGCAGAATCAGCGAGCTGGCGTAGGCGGGCAACTTCGTGCGGTAGGCGCCCAGCAGGCGGTAGAGCGGCAGCCCGGCGGCCTTGGCGCCTAAGTCCCACAGCGCCACATCGACCGGGCCATGCGCGTAAATGGGAAGAAATCCCCACCAGCGGTCCATGCGCCGCACTTCCTGCCAGAGCAGCTCGCGATCGAGCGGATCCTTGCCGATCAGCAGCGGGCGAATGATGCTGCCGATCAGGTGCGCGGTTGCCTGTCCGCTGCGTCCACCCCAGGCAAAAGCGTTGCCCTCGATGCCCTCATCGGTTTTGATCTCGATGAAGACGATATCGTGCGCGGCCTTGCCGCCTTTCACGCCTGCTGAAACCATCTCGCAGTGAGGATTCGCAATCACGCTGATGGCAATTTCCGTAATCTTCACAAGCAATCTCCCGTTCTCACCGCTCAGGATCCACCGGATAGCCGCGGCTCACGTAACTGTCAATGATGCCGGCATAAACCGACTTCCACCCGCCCTCGAACTCCTCCGGAGGAATGCCATCAGGCCAGACGCTGATGTAGAGGTAATGCAGCTCGCGATCAGGCAGCAGATTTTCAACCCAGTGCTCGGTGCGCGGAGGAACAAAGGCAACCGCCGGCGCCGTGACGCGCTTCGATTCCCCGCCGATGAAAATCTTCGCCTCGCCGCTCCAGATCAGGTAGATCTGCATAAAGGTCTCATGGCTGTTCGGCGGGGTGGCGCCGCCGGGCCGCACCATCTGCAGCACGGCCTCACAGGCTTTGGTTTCGTCGCGCGGCAGCAGCATGACGAATTCATTGCCCGCGCAGCGGAAGGGCTCGCCTTCGCTGAATTGCTTCACGTAGATCATGTCTCTCCCGTGGTATTGCAGTGACGATCAGAGGCTCAGGCGGAACCGTCGAGCGCCGGTTTGCCGTCAGGCGAACACGGCATTGAAGCTCGGATTCAACCGATCCTGCTGCAATTATCCACGACCTAACAGAGCACGTTTCCGCTGCAAGAGGCTCTGGTTTCAACTATCGGAATGGCGAGACATGAGTTCAGGACGTGGCGCAATCGCCAGAAAGGCGACAACTCTGACTTTGCCGCGCTTGCCTTCCTTGCTATCCTTTCCCCACATGGAAATCGCGGCGATTCAGACGCATGGCCTCACGCGGTCCTTCGATGAGCTGGTTGCTGTCAACAACGTCACGCTCCGTGTGGCGCAGGGACAGTTCTTCGGTTTTCTGGGGCCAAACGGAGCCGGTAAATCCACAACGATCAAAATGCTTACCGGCCTGCTGGAACCAACCGCGGGAAGCATCGAGATCCTGGGCCAGCCGTTGAATGCCAGCGCGCTTGAACTCAAGCGTCAGATTGGCGTGGTGCCCGAAGGCATGGCTCTGCTGGGGCGGCTGACCGCGCCCGAGTACCTGCACTTTGTGGGGCGCATGTACGGCCTGGACCGCGAGACCACCGCGCGCCGGACCGAAGAGCTGCTTGACTTCATGCAACTGGCCGGCGACAGCCGCAAACTCGTCACTGACTTCTCGCACGGCATGCAGAAGAAGCTGGCGCTGGCCGCCGCCGTCATTCACGGCCCCAAAGTGCTCTTCCTCGACGAGCCGTTCGAGGGAGTGGACGCCATCGCCGCGGGCATGCTGAAGACCATGCTGCAAGGCATGATCCAGCGCGGCGCGACGATCTTTCTCACCAGCCACGTGCTGGAAATCGTCGAGCGCCTCTGCAGCCACGTGGCCATCATTCACCAGGGCCGCCTGGTCGCCAACGGATCCCTTGATGAATTGCGCGCGGGTGTGGCTTCCACGTTGCCCGGCACCGAGAGCAGCCAGCGTCTTACGCTCGAAGAGATCTTTCTCTCGATCGTCGGAGCCAACGGAACGGAGCCTGCCCAGGAGCTGTCATGGCTGGCATAAGCGGCGCCGGCAGGTACGGGCGCAGCGAGACGCCCGTCCACTGGGCCCCGGCCACGGGCGGCATTTTCAGCCGGCTGGCGCTGGCGCAGTACGCGGCGTTGACCGCCATGCGCTGGCATGCCTTCCGCAACGGAATGCGCTCGACCCGCGGCGCGCTGGAGGCGGCCGCCGGCGGCCTCAATTATCTCGTGTACGCCGGGATGGGTCTCAGCGTGGGCGCCGGCCTGGGCGCGAGCGCATACTACCTGACCTCTCACAACCACCTGTGGGCGTTGCCAGCTCTGCTGTGGACCGTGTTCTTCGTCTGGCAGACAACGCCTATAGCAGTGGCCTCCTTTCAGCAGCAATTCGATTTGGCTGGCCTGCTCCGCTTTCCGCTGGGCTTCCGGCCGTTCTTTGTACTCCATCTTCTCTTCGGCCTGATCGATATCTCCGCCGTACTCGGCGCTTTGGCGAGTTTTGGAATCTGGATTGGAATTGTCCTGGTCCGACCCGATCTCTCTACGTGGGTTGCGCTGGTCCTGGTTGTCTTCGGCATCTTCAACGTCCTGCTTTCACGCGCCATCTTTGCCTGGTTTGACCGATGGCTGGCGCAGCGCAAAACGCGCGAGATTGTAAGCGTCTTGCTTCTGGTGGGCGTGCTCGGCCTGCAGTTCCTCAATCCGGCCGTGCGTGAACACCGGCGTTCCGCGCCCTTCACTCCCGAGTCGCGAGTTGCTACCCAGCAACGGCTGGCTCAGGCGGATGCTGTGCAGAGATGGTTTCCGCCGGGCGCGGCTGGCCGGAGCATCGAGCGCGCCGCCAATGGCCACGCCGCGGAGTCACTGGCATACGTGGGGCTCCTCGGCTTGTATCTTCTGGCCGCCGGATGCCTGCTTGCCGTGCGCCTCCGCGCCGAACACCGCGGCGAAAGCATGAGCGATTCTCCCACGGCTCAGAAAACGGCAAAGCGAGCAAGCGGCGCAGGGAGCAAAGTCTCCCTCGCGATTGGCGGGTCGGGCCCCATCAGCGCCATCATCGAAAAGGATTTGCGTACGATCATGCGATCGCTGCCGCTGCTCTACATGATCGGCGCGCCACTGCTGATGGTCATCGTTCTCGCAAGCCTGATACACAACGGCCATGCAAGCTGGCAGGCTCAAATGGCGGTACCGCTCTGCATCGCCTACGCGCTGCTCGGATTCACACAGATGATCTACAACAACCTGGGCGCCGAAGGCTCAGGCATTCAACTGCTCTTTCTTTCGCCAACGCCTGTCCGCACGGTGCTCCTGGCCAAGAATCTCTTCCATGCCCTTATCTTTGCCCTGGTTGCGCTGGCAGCCGGCGCCCTGGCCTGCCTGCGGCTGGGCGCTCCCGATCCAGCGTGGCTGGCGGTCACGGTAGCGTGGCTGGTATTCGCGCTACCGCTGCACCTCGCTGTCGGCAACCTCTTTTCGCTCACCATGCCTCGGCGCATCAACCTGAGCCGCATCGGCCGCCAGCGCGGCGCGGGAGCTTCAGGGTTGCTCAGCATGCTGGTGCAGGTGGCCGTCGTGGCAGTGGGCGCGGTGGCAGTCACCCTGTGCTGGTACTTCGGACACTTTTGGCTGGCGGCTCCGCTTCTTCTCGCGCTCGCCATCCCTTCGCTGCTTGTCTGGATGCGCACTCTCGCCGGCGCTGAAGCCATGGCCAATCGCCATCGGGACGAACTGATCAGCACGCTGGCAAAGACGGAATAAGGCCCCGTTCGCCTTCAAGCGGGCAGCGGAAAAAAGTGCAATTGGCAGGCGAATTCGGCTGGAGAAATCCCACCGGGGCTGAAGCCCGTTCTTTGTTTTGTCGCAATTGCGGCACGACTGAAGTTCCGCGCGCGGCGGATAGGCGTGCCCTGTTACAAGACCCCGATCGAGTCGAGTTTTTCCGCTCGCCGCGGCGAGTGAAGTCGTGCCCCGTTACAGCATACTTGCGCGAACACGTTCTTCCGCAGCCTGTTCAAGCAGTTCCAGAAGCCCCAGCCTCTGCCGGGTCTGGAGCCATTTCCTCTGCCGCGTGATACGTGAATCAACCTGCGCTTAACAAACTCCGCTACCTCGCGCGGCTACGATAAGCAGGAATCATCGCGGCGGGACACACGGGCAGGATTCCTGCTCCAGCCTCACGCGGAACCCGCTAAGACCAACCACCGCTAATGACATGCTGCCAATGACCTCACTTGAGATAAGCATGCACCAGATCGATCAGATCCTCGGCCAGTTCCGGGGCAATCTGCTCCTTGGCGCCGTCTGCAAGGTGGAAGCGAATATGCGTTTCCAGCACCTCGCCCATCAGCGCGTTTACGCCGCCGCGCACCGCCGCCAGCAGCATGAGCTGATCCCCGCAATCCTCCTCTGCCGTCAGCGAGCGCTCCACCGCGTCGAGTTGCCCGCGCACTTTTCTCAATCGTTGCAGCAACTTCACCTTTTCCCGATCATGTTGGGACATGGCCCACCTCCATCTTTCCCTTCTGAATATACCAATCCCCGGTATCGTAGATACCCACCGGGGGTATAATAGCCTTTCATACGATGCGTCTACTTCGGCTCATTCCGCGTTTCGCCTCGCCTGCCTCTCTGGCCGTCGCGGCGCTCTTTGGCGCAGCTCTTGCGGCTGCACAGCCGCCGGACGCGCTGCCTTCCGCGCCGGAACCGCAGCTCAAGCGGGTCCAGTTCAGCCCGCAGGAAATGCCATCGCTCATCCTCCGGTGGAATCCGCTGGAGGGTGCGGCGAACCCAACTCCGGCCGCCGACCCCGGTCAACGCGAGAGCGAGGACATTCCCATCGTATCCATGACGCCCCACTTCGAGGGCAGTCAATATTGGCTTTCAGGACAGGCAAACATTATCTTCCAGGGCCGCCTGCCGTTTCATTCTCTTTATCAGGGACCCAATAGCTTCCGCAACTCGGCCGAATACAAAACGTCGCTGCTCGGTACTTTATACACGGCTTATCGCCCAACTCATTCGATTCGTTACAGCAACGATCTGATTCTCGACGTGGAAAGTGCCGGCGGGCGCGGACTGAGCCAGGCCCTGGGGCTGGCCGGCTTTACCAACCTGGATGTGGTGCGCAATCCTTACCTGAGTGCGGCGCCCTACCTGGCCCGCTACGAGATTCATCAGGTCATCGGCCTGACGACGCAGACCATCAACCAGGAATTGGGTCCCTTCACACTGGCCCCGAAGGCGCCCGTGCGCCGCATTGAGTTCCGCGTTGGCAGGATGACGTTGCCAGACTTCTTCGACGTGAATCCCGTCGGCTCTGACAGCCACCTGCAATTCATGAACTGGACCGTGGACGACAACGGCGCATGGGACTACGCCGCCGACACCCGCGGCTATACGGTGGGCGGCATGGCTGAGTACGACGATCGCGCATGGAGCGTGCGCTACGGAGTTTTCGCCATGCCCGTAGTTGCCAACGGCATCGACCTGGACTGGGCCTTCAGCCGCGCGCACGGCCAAAACGGCGAGTTTGAACTGCGCCACAGCTTTGTGCCGGGGCGCGAGGGCGCAACCCGGCTCCTGTTCTTCGCCAATCGCGCTCACATGGGCAACTATCGCGAGGCGGTCATCGACTTCCTCAACGGCCGAGACACCGCGCTTTATGGCGTCACCCGGCCCACTATCACGTTTCATGAACACTTTGGCGCGCTGAAATACGGATTCGGATACAACACCGAGCAGGACATTACCAAGAACCTGCGGGTCTTTGGCCGATTTGGCTGGAACGAGGGCCAGCACGAATCCTTCTGTTACACCGAGGTAGACCAGACCGTTGTGTCCGGCGCCGATTACGCAGGAAGACGGTGGCATCGCCCGGTGGACAAGATCGGCGCGGCCGTGGTCTCCAACGCCATCAAGAAGGACCACCAGAATTACCTGAAGCATGGCGGCCTGGGCTTCCTGCTGGGCGACGGCAATCTCAGTTATGGGCGCGAGAATATCGTGGAAACCTACTACAACTGGCACGCCTGGCGAGGCATGTTCTACGCAGTAGATATACAGCACCTGAATAATCCCGGCTACAACCGCGTCCGCGGTCCGGTGTGGGTGGGCTCTGTGCGGGCGCACGTGGATTTTTGAATATAGACTCAGTTTGCCGATTGCACGTACACATGCAATTCTTACGGCAATCTCCGAAGGGAAGCCGATAGTTTCAGCGCGCCTACGCTCGCTCCGCAAGCCAGCAACAGTAGTTCGCCGCTCCCCGGCCCCTGATCCCTGACTGCCCCTTTGCTCTAAACTCGAAGGCAGGATCAATTCATCCCGAGGATCGCACCGTGAAAAGTTCGCGACTTACGCTCCTGGCCCTCTCCGCGCTTCTGATGCCCGTCTTGGCCGCTCCGCTGCACGCGCAAAAGACGCTGCCTCTTGCCACCTCTCAGGGCTCCTCGGTTCAGGACCGGCGCGCCGCGCTGAATGAGGTCTTCGACGACTACTGGCAGGATGTCCTCCAGCGTAATCCGGAGTTCGCCTCCACGCTCGGCGACAAGCGCTATAACGACCGCGTTTCGGATTACTCGGTCCGGGCGATCAACGACTGGCTGGCAGACGAGCAGAACTACCTCATGCGCCTGGCCGCCATCGATCCCACCGGATTCACTGACCAGGAGAAGATCAGCCGGGACCTGCTGCTGCGCAAGTTTGCCGATGACATGGAGGGCGCGGAGTTCAAGCAATGGGAGATGCCGGTCACGCAGATGGGCGGCATTTACGACACCTATCCGGAATTGGTGGCCGAACTGAACTTTACCACGGTCAAGGACTACGAAGACTGGATCGCTCGTCTCCGCGCGATCCCCAAGGCCTTTGACCAGGTGACGACGAACATGTCCATCGGCATGGAAGACCATCGCCTTCCGCCCAAATACCTGATGGAAAAGGCGCTCGAACAGGTGAAGCAACTGGCCGGCCAGAAGCCGGAAGACTCGCCACTGGCGCTGCCGCTCAAGAAGTTTCCCGCTTCGATTCCCGCCGCCGAGCAACAGCAGATCAAGACTGAAATGCTGTCTGTCATCGCCAAGCAGGATCTGCCCGCCTACGCCAGCTTCGCGCGCTTTCTTGAAGTCAGCTACATACCAGCCTGCCGCACCGATCCGGGCATCTGGGCGCTGCCGGATGGAGCCAAGTATTACCGCTTCCTCGTCCGCCACATCACCACCACCGATCTCACCCCGGAGCAGATTCACCAGATCGGCCTCGAAGAAGTGAAGAAGGATGAGGCTGCAATGCTGGTGATTGCGCAGAAGCTGGGATTCAAAGACCTGGCGAGCTTCCGCGCCAGCATCAAAACTAATCCGAAGTTGCATCCCACCTCGCGCGAGGCGCTGCTCGACGCCTATCGCGGCTACCTGAAGCCGATGCAGGCCAAGCTGCCGCAGCTCTTCGGTCACCTGCCCAAGGCTCCCTTTGAGGTGGTTCCGGTTCCGGGTTACTCAGAGGAGACCGCGCCACCGGCCTACTATGAACCAGGCGCTCCCGACGGCAGCCGCCCTGGCCGTCTCTTCATCAACACGTATGACGCCACCAGCCGCAATCTTTGCGACGTGGAAGCCATTGCCTACCACGAAGGCCTCCCGGGCCATCATCTGCAAATCTCCATTGCCCAGGAACTCCAGGGCATTCCAGCCTTCCGCCGCTTCGGCGGGGGCTACACGGCTTACACCGAGGGCTGGGGCCTCTACGCCGAGCAGCTCGGCAAGGATGTCGGCTTCTATCAGGATCCCTACTCCGATTACGGCCGTCTCCAATCCGATATCTGGCGCGCCATCCGCTTGGTCGTCGATACCGGCGTTCACAATGACCACTGGTCCCGCCAGCAGATGGTGGATTATTTCCACCAGCACTCGGCCATCGACGAAACCAGCATTCAGGCCGAGGTAGACCGTTACATCGCGTGGCCCGGACAGGCGCTTGCCTACAAGATCGGCCAGCTCAAGATCCTTGAGCTGCGCGCTCGCGCCCAGAAAGCCCTCGGGAGCAAGTTTGACCTGCGCGCCTTTCACGATGAAGTGCTCGACTCGGGAGCCTTGCCCCTGGATACGCTCGACAGCCGCGTGAACGCATGGATTGCGGACCAGAAGAAAGCGGCCGAGTGATCTGGAGTAAACCGGTGGGGCAGCCTGCCCGGCAATTACAATTGCATCCAGCAGTCATTCCCCGCAAGGAGCCAACGCATTGCCGCAACGCACTTTTAGCATTATCAAGCCGGACGCCGTCCGCAACGGCTACACCGGCGCCATTCTGGCCGAAATTGAAAAGGCCGGCTTCCAGATCATATCGATTCGCAAGCAGTCCATCTCAAAGGCGCAGGCGGAGGGCTTTTACTACGTTCACAAGGAGCGGCCCTTCTTTGACAGCCTCACTACTTTCATGTCTTCCGGACCGCTGGTTCTGATGGTATTGGAGAAGGACAACGCGATTGCCGACCTGCGCGCACTAATGGGCGCGACCAACCCCGCCAACGCCGAAGAGGGAACCATCCGCAAGAAGTTTGCCGGCTCCATTCAGGAGAACGCCATCCACGGCTCCGACGGCGCAGAGACCGCGGCCTTCGAGATCGGCTACTGGTTCGCGGGATACGAATTGATCTAAACCGGCCGCGGCAGAGAGTGCTTATCCGAAGAGATCGTCAATCTTCTGCCGCAGCGCGGCGACCTCCTGACGCAAATCTGACACGGCTGCTTCCAGTTGCGCGATCCGTTCCTGCTCATCGTTCCCGTCGCCACCCGATGCGGTTTGAGCGGCTGCAACCGGCAGCGACTCGACCGACCCCGATAACAGATGCGCATAACGCGCTTCCTTGGTGCCGGGCTGACGCGGCAGGACTGCGGCGAGTGGCGGCTCGCGCTCCATCAACTTTTGCAGCCCCGCCAACACGTCGCCAATCTCGTCGAAGCAGTGCAGGCGCTCCGTGCGGCTGCGCAACTCGCCCGGCGTCTGCGGCCCGCGCAGCAGCAGAACACAGACAAGCGCCGACTCGGCACGGCTCAGGTTGAAGGCCTCGCCCATCCAATGCTCGAACTTGGAAACGCGTCCCTCGGCACCGCGAGCTGGACCTGCCAGGCGCATTTCCTCCAGTCCGTGCAAGGCCTGGCGTACGGCGTCTTCGTCCAGGTTCATCACCGGTTCGCGGTTGGAGCGCTGATTGCAGGCGTTGACGAGCGCATTCAGCGAAAGGGGATAGTAATCCGGCGTGGTGGCTTCCTTTTCCATCAGCGCGCCCAGAACGCGGGCTTCAGTAGCGGTAAGTTTGATGGGATCGTTCGGTGTCATGCTTCTATTTTGACATTCATCAGAAGAGCGCGATCCTGCTCCTTCCGCTTCGATCGCGGAGCCATCCAATCAGAATTACGAGCGCGTCCGGACCAATACCCGCTCCGCTTCTTCCGCCTGCGTTTGACGGTTGCGGGTCAGCAGAAAGTAAACCACCGGCGTGACCACCAGGCTCAATACCATCGAGACAGTAAGGCCTCCAATGACGGCGATCGCCAGCGGCTGAAGCATCTCAGAGCCCGAGCCGATGGCGAAGGCCAACGGCAGCATTCCGCACACCGCCGCAATAGCCGTCATCATGATGGGACGCAGACGGCGCTGTGCGGCCTGCAACATTGCCTCCCTTGCTGGTAC
>JAJZAL010000413.1 GCA_021799405.1 Acidobacteriota bacterium | reverse complement strand
ACCCGCAATCGATCTTCCAGGAACTGGTGTATCGCTTCCGAGACGCCAAGAAGCGGCGTCAGATCATCATCGTGACGCACAACGCCAACCTGGTGGTGAACACCGATGCTGATCAGGTGATCGTCGCCACCTGCGGGCCGCATCGGCCCGGGCAGTTACCTCTCATCACTTATGAGAGCGGCGGCCTCGAAAACGCGCGTATTCGGCAGCATGTCTGCGATATCTTGGAGGGTGGCGAACGCGCTTTTAAGGAGCGCGCGAGGAGGTTGCGCGTGGGGATTTAACTCGGCGAATCTTGCAGGCAAGATTGGTTAAATTTCTGCGTATGTCGGCTTTGGTGGCGGTGCCAGAATAATTTCGGGGGAAACAAATATGGTTGATTTCAAAAAGCGGCTGGCAGGAAAGAAGGCTGAGAAGCCCGTTGACCCGATCAAGCTCTATGACACTCTCGATCGCGCGCACGACAAAGGCCCGCTTCGTCCCGCGCAGCTATCGGTACTCAAGAGTTGGTTCACCAATCATCTTGATGATCAAGATGCAATCGTCAAGCTGCACACCGGTCAGGGAAAAACCTTGATCGGTCTGCTTATGTTGCAGGCACAACTGAACAACGGAAAGGGACCGGCGTTGTATTTGTGCCCGGACAATTTCTTGATTGACCAGACGTGCGAACAGGCGAAACAGTTTGGCATCGCGACCTGCCGAGCAGATCCTGAGTTGCCGGGCGACTTTCTCAATAGCGACAAGATTCTTGTCACGTCGGTGCAAAAGCTGTTCAATGGACTCACAAAATTTGGGCTGGGTCGAAAGTCTATCTCGGTTGGCGCATTGCTGATGGACGATGCGCATGCATGTGCCGACACGATCCGTGAGGCCTGTCGAATTCGCATTCCAAGCGACGAACCCGCATACGACGCGTTACAGACGCTGTTCGCTGACGACTTGGAACAGCAAGGCCTGGGCACCTACGCCGATATCTGCAATGACAAGCGCGATGCGTTACTGCCGGTTCCCTACTGGGCCTGGATCGGGCGAGAATCCGAAGTAGCCAGGATTCTGTCAGCACACGCCGACCGTACGTCGATCAAGTTCGCATGGCCACTGCTTAAGAACATCCTGGGACATTGCCAATGCGTGCTGTCCGGTGCCGCGATCGAAATCGAACCCTACATCCCACCGCTTCCCGACTTTGGTAGCTACGCGGACGCGTCACACCGCATCTTCATGTCGGCCACTGTGACCGACGACGCTTTTTTGATCAAAGGATTGCAACTCAAGCCTGAAACCATCCTCAACCCATTGACCTACGCCAAAGAGAGCTGGTCTGGAGAAAAGATGGTGCTTATGCCGTCGCTAATTCACGAGGAATTGAGCCGCGAACTCATAGTCAAAAACTACGGTACGCCCAAGCCCAAGAGACGCCACGGCGTGGTTGCGTTGGCGCCCAGTTTCGCCAGGATCAAGGACTGGGAAACGTATGGCGCAATCGTGGCAAATAAGGAAACGGTCGCCACCGCCATTCAGGGTCTGCGTAAAGAAATGTACGAAAATGCTGTTGTATTGGTGAACCGTTACGACGGGATCGACCTTCCGGATGACACCTGCCGAATATTGATCTTTGACGGCAAGCCGTTCTCCGAGAGCTTGATCGATTTGTACGAAGAGATGTGCCGACCCGACAGTGTCGCCACGCTGATGCGTACCGTGCGCACAGTTGAACAAGGGATGGGTCGCAGCGTTCGTGGGGAGAAGGACTACTCGGTAGTCATCATTGTCGGATCTGACATCATCCGGTTAGTTCGCGACCGAGACTCCCGTAAATTTCTCTCACCGCAGATGGCCACACAGATCGAGATCGGTCTGGAGATCGCGGAGATGGCGCGTCAGGAGATCGATGCAGGTGCAGCACCGTCAGCTGCTTTCAACGGTTTGGTCCGGCAATGCCTACGGCGCGACGAGGACTGGAAGGCATTCTATGTAGAGCAGATGGCGAAAGTGAAACCAGCCGGCGCCAACGAGCGCATCCTGCGCGCCTACGCAGCCGAACTCGAGGCAGAACAAGCTTATCGCAATGGTGACTACGGCACGGCTGTGGAAGCCTTGCAAAACCTTCTCGACAGAAAGATGGCCGATAGCGAGGATAAAGGTTGGTATCTCCAGGAGATGGCGCGCTACCACTACCGCTCCAATCGTCCCGAATCCCAGCGGCTTCAAATCGCTGCTCACACGGCCAATCGGTTGTTGCTGAGGCCGTCTGACGGCGTGACGGTTGCTAAGCTCACGTTGGTTAGCCAAGGGCGGATGGAACGTATTGCAAACTGGGCGCGTCAGTTCGAGAACTATGCACAGCTCGACGTGGCGCTTTTCGACATTCTTGGCCGCCTGGTTTTTGGCACAAAGGCAGACAAGTTCGAGCAGGCGCTTGATGAGGTCAGCCGAGCTCTTGGTTTCGCCGGCGAACGACCCGACAAGGAATGGAAAGAAGGCCCCGACAACTTATGGGCGTTGGATGATACGCAGTACATTCTTTGGGAATGCAAAAGTGAAGTGGAAATCAATCGCTCAGAAATCAACAAGCGCGAAGCTGAGCAAATGAATCGTTCAAGCTCCTGGTTCGAGAAGCACTATGCAGGTATGAAGGTGAAACGGATGATCGTTCACCCTGCTTATGCGGAAGCCAGTGCTGCATCGTTTACACATGAAGTGGAGGCTATGCGGGAAGCCGAGCTCAAGCGATTTGTGAAGCGACTACGCGAATTCTTCAAATCCTTCGAATCGCTTAATTTTAAGGATCTTTCCACAACACATATCCAGAAGCTCGTTAATTCGCATAGGCTGTCTGTGGAATCCCTGCTGACGGACTACTCCAAGAAGGTGAAGAGTCTCAAGTAGCTGCGTTTCTGAATTGCCTAGCACTTAATTTTCCTCTCCTCAGAGAAGCATTGTCGGGCGTCACGGCGTACTGCCGTCGGGCTCACGGGCGTTGCCCCGCGCCTCGTGCCGAGTAGCGGCCATGCGGCTTTTTATCCCTGACGCCTTCGGGCCCACCGGGCCTGCGCGCTGCGCTTGCCAAGGAGACAGTGGAGTGTGAGAGGCGGCCTTGCTGTTCCCTTCAAGGGTCGCGGTAGGAATGCCGATCGCTCGGCACCCCCCGCACAGATCCGGATAGGCGCTGCTAACGCATCCGGCTCCACCCGTGAGTATTTGGCGTCAAAGCGCCGCTGGGGATAAGGATGCACGATGGTAGCCTT
>JAJZAL010000412.1 GCA_021799405.1 Acidobacteriota bacterium | reverse complement strand
TTGTCCTCAACTTCAGAGAACATGCGCTCAACCTGTCCTTCCTGCGAGACATCGGCTTGGACGTCAATTGCAAGGCGCCCCAGCTTCCGTATTTCCCTGACTACCGTCTCCGCATCGTCCTTGCCGCGAGTGTAGTTCACCCCTACGTCGAATCCGTCGCGCGCCAACTGTATCGAAACGGCGCGTCCGATCCCGCGTGACGCCCCGGTGACAATTGCTACTGGCATGTGTTGTCCTTTCACGATTTGCTTGCAGACTCAGTTTTCTCTCAATACCTCTATAATTCAAATGCATAGTATGCATAGACACTATGAATACAAGTCAACTTCGCCAGGTCGACCTTAATCTGCTCGTCGTATTCGCTGTCTTTGCTGAGGAACGGAGCGTCTCTGCTGCAGCGACGCGCCTCCTTCTCACTCAACCCGCTGTCAGTCGAGCGCTCAATCGTCTCCGGACGATGTTTAATGATGATCTATTCATTCGGGGAAAAGGGAGCTACGAGCTCACGCCGAACGCTGCGCGAATCTTGAAGGAATTGGAAGTGATCCTACCTGGGATTGATCGTCTCGTTCGCGGATCGGAGTTCGATCCCCTGAAAGAAGAGGTTGTGTTCAAGATTGCTTGCACCGATTATGCATTAAGCATTCTTGGTCCACAGATAACGAGGAGGATTATTAGCCACGGCAGCAAAGCTTCTCTCTGCTTTGTCGTTTTTTCTGAATCGGTATATCGAGACTTAGAACAGGGGCATGTCGATCTCGCTTTCCAAGTTCATGAAGAGAGAATCCCCGTTAGCCTGGCAACGGAAAAGCTCTTTGAAGAGGAAATGGTCTGCATTGTGCCAGATTCATGGGCCAAGTTGTCACGCCTTTCATTGGATCGTTATGCAGCCAGCGGGCACGTCATCGTTTCTCTGCATGATTCGGTGCAGGCTTTTCCGGATAAAGCTCTACTGCGCCACGGAATCAAGCGAAAGTCGCTGCTCAGGGTACCGCATTTCCTCGCGGCTCTCGAATGCGTTGAGGCGACAGACCTTGTTGCAACTGTTCCGAAGCGCTTCGCCGAGAAATACGCACGACACTTCCATGTCCGCGTGATTGCACCCCCTGAAGAGTTTGAGCGTTACGAGTATTGGATGGCATGGCACCCAAGACTCAATTCAGATTCTGCTCATCAATGGTTACGGCGTGAAGTTCAACGAGCGGTAGGTTCACTTTAAACGCCGCTAACATTCCCGCCGTAGAGGTGACTTGGAACCGGGAACTGCCGGCGTTGCGCGACCGAGCAGGAATAGAGTAGTGGAACGATTTTTCGTGGATCGTAAGTATCGCGACCGGATCGTTAGTGCAGCTCGGGCATCTCCAAGTTCGGATCGATACAAGGCAATACGAGGGCCTGGGACCAACGATTGGATTTCAGTTCATCCTTGCCGGGCAATGGTGGCCTTAGCGCAGCAGTCTCTTCTCAAGTCGCCCTTTCGCGTGTACATCACCATCGGTCAGGCGTGGAGCAACTGCCACATCGTCTTCGCGGCCGACGCAGCCTGCCTGGCGATCTCCTCCGGCGTGACAGTAAGAAGGCCGTGCAGCGCGCTCTCGAAGATTCCAGACCGCAGCAAGGCTTCGTAGATAGCAGCGTCCTCCCATACGTTTCTGCCTGCCAATCCGCGTTTCGCAGCGATCGAACGCAGATAGGCCGCCAGGATAACGTTATGTCGGCGAGTGTCCAGCGATCCGTGTCCCAAGTTGACGGGAAACGGGCGACGCGCTCAACTTGGGGAGTAGGCTCATGACCAACCGCGATGGAGGCGGTTGGTATGAACAGAAATGGCAACAAGAAATCTCCACGGCCAAATCGGCCGAAAACACGACTCGGTCTTCCGGATCTGGATCACAGCAAATCGGCGGTCTTGGACAGCCTTCGTTCACGCGAGTCTAAACGCGGATACCGACACGCCATTGATGAGTTTGTCCAGTGGTATTGCTCCGAGCCGCGACTGTCGTTCAACAAGGTGGTTGTAACTCGTTACCGCATCTTCCTGGAGAATCGGAACCTCGCACCGGGGACGATCAATGGGCGGCTCGCGGCAGTATGAAGACTCGCCTATGAGGCTGCAGACGCTGGCCTGCTCAGCCCGGAGCTGGCCGCCGGAATTCGACGAGTGAAAGGCGCCAAAAAGCTCGGTGTGAGGCTGGGAAACTGGCTAACCGCCGAGGAAGCTCGCAGGTTCTGGCAATCACCGGCGCCCGACACTTTGAAGGGAAAGAGGGACCGAGCAATTCTCGCTCTCTTGCTTGGCTGTGGACTCAGACGGCGCGAATTGGCTGATCTGGACTTCGTACATTTGCAGCAGCACGAAGAGCATTGGGCCATCGTTGATCTTGTCGGCAAAGGGGGGCACATTCGAACCGTTCCTATGCCCGAGTGGGTTAAAGCAATCATCGATCTGTGGGTAGCCGCGGCCGGGATCTCGACCGGAAGATTGTTCCGATGTGTCTGTCGGGCAGGCAAACATTGGGGCGACGGCGTCTCAGAACGGCTTGTCTGGCATGTCGTAAAACAGTACGGGAGAGCGCTCGGCCTTGCCCAGCTGGCGCCTCATGATCTTCGCCGGTCGTGTGCAAAGTTGTGCCACGCCTCCGGCGGAGAACTGGACCAGATTCAATTCCTTCTCGGGCATGTGTCGGTGCAGACTACCGAGCGATACCTAGGCTGCAAGCAGCGAATCCGGGGAGCCGTTAACGACTGCATCGGCATCGAGCCGTAGCTTCGTCTTACATCCGAACGCGTAGGCGACTACGCGTCAACGTGGAACGCGGAACACTGGCCTGTTTTACAGGATCTGTTCTTAGCCCGACTCTGAAATCGCAGTTGGTGGGTGGTTCGGCCTGGGATCAGCGCCTTGGAGCCGAGCACGCACGGTTCCGGGTCCTCTGCTGGTCGAGTCCCCCCTCTACGCGGACGCGTCCCGGCGGAGTGGAGCGGGCAGTGTTGTTCTGCGCCTGTCTAGGGTAGTCTTTCCGTCAGAGTGAGCAGAGCGAAACATGGCCCTATACAGTGCATATTTTGATGAAAGCAGCGGGAACGATTCGCCCGTCTATGTGGTCGCTGGATTCCTCTCTCAAGACGCCTTATGGCGGCAATTTGAGAAGGAATGGAAGGAGGTGCTCGGCGACTTCAAAATTTCTTCGTTTCATGCGCAACATTTTGCGATGCGCAAAGGCGAGTTCAGGGGGTGGCGAGAGCCGCAGCGTCG
>JAJZAL010000411.1 GCA_021799405.1 Acidobacteriota bacterium | reverse complement strand
CCCAACTGTTTCCGTAATGGAGCCGGAGCGCATGTCACCCAACTGGGCGATCTGCATCTGAACGGTGGCGCGGCGATTTTCAAGGTCAACCAGAGAGTCAGGCATGTACGGCCTCCTTGTGCGCCGGTAAAACCGGCGAGGTGTAGTGAATGAAAGAGTCATACGGTAAAGAGCTAGCGACCCATACCGGCCCCGAGTCATGCGGAGCCGCTCGCAAGGGCGGCGTCGAAGCGTTGACAGGGGAACGTGCGGGCCGGGTATTCAGCCGCGAAAGCACAGTCCTCCGGGACGCCGACGCCATAAGGAGAGGCGGAAGGCAGCATCCGGCATACCGATATCGCGAGGTATGCCAGAGTCCCGCGCGGTCAGAGACCCCGAGCACGTACGGAAGCACCTTGCACGGGAACCGGGAGGTCCCAGGTTTGCCCAGAGCAGCAACTGCTCGGGGCCGCATCGGGAAGTCTAAGGACGCACGCCGATGATGCACAAACCTGGGAAGTCGGACAGACTTGTAGTACCGCAGAAGTTTCCGAACAATACCGGGCGACCGGTGGCGGAGGAGATGGAGGGAAGAGGTCTGGCCAAAGGGAACCCGCCCCAGCAAAACGCGTCCCGGACACAGAGCCGGAGCAACGCGCCCAGCGTGCTGGAGCGAGTACGTCACATAGCAAGCAGAAATAAGGAAACGCGGTTTACCGCGCTCCTGCACCATATCTACGAGCCGGACATGCTGCGGACGGCCTACTTCCGTTTGAAGAAGGAAGCCGCGCCGGGCATGGATGGGGAGACGTGGCGGCACTACGGCGAGGCCCTTGAGGAAAACCTCCAGGGCCTCTCCCATAGGCTGAAGCGGGGAGCCTACCGGGCCAAGCCGGTACGCAGGGTGTACATCCCCAAGGCCGACGGGCGGCAGAGGCCGCTCGGAGTTCCCGTGCTGGAAGACAAGATCGTCCAGCGCGCGGCGGTTGAGGTGTTGAACGCCATCTACGAAACGGATTTCCTCGGGTTCTCGTATGGGTTCCGTCCGGGGCGCAGCCAGCACAATGCGCTGGACGCCCTCTACACGGCATTGCAGACGAGAAAGGTGAACTGGGTGCTCGATCTGGACATCAAAGGCTTCTTCGACGGAATATCGCACGAATGGCTGGTGAAGTTCATCGAGCACCGGGTTGCAGACCGGCGCGTGGTGCGGCTCATCCAGAAATGGCTGAACGCGGGCGTGCTGGAGGATGGAAAGCGAATAGGGAGGGAGGAAGGGACGCCGCAGGGCGGCAGTGCATCGCCGCTGCTGGCGAACATCTACCTTCATTACGTCTTCGATCTGTGGGTCCAGACATGGCGTCGAAAGCGGGCGCATGGCGAGGTGATCGTCGTGCGATACGCCGACGACATCGTGGCGGGCTTCCAGAGCAAAGCGGATGCCGAGCAATTCCAGGCAGAACTCACAGAGCGAATGAAGAAGTTCAACCTGGAGTTGCATCCTGAGAAAACGCGACTGCTGGAGTTTGGAACGTACGCGATCCAGAACCGGCAAAGGCGTGGAGAAGGAAAGCCGGAGACGTTCAATTTCCTTGGCTTTACGCACATCTGCGTAAAGAAGAGGAGCAATGGACGATCCACGGTGCTGCGGCAGACGGTGCGCAAAAGGTTGCAGGCGAAGCTCAGCGAGGTGAAAGCCGAGCTGGTGCGACGCCGGCACTCCCCCATCCCCGAACAGGGCAAGTGGTTGGCGGCGGTGGTTCGCGGGCACATGCAGTATTACGGAGTGCCCATGAACCAACCAGCGCTGCTGGTCTTTCGATACCGGGTAGGACGGCACTGGCATCGCGCGCTGTCGCGGCGTAGCCAGAATGGCCGCATCCGCTGGGATCGAATGCGGCGCCTGATCGCACGCTGGCTGCCTCCGGTTACGGTCTGTCATCCCTATCCTCTGCGCCGCACGGGCGTCATTACCTAAGGCAAGAGCCGGATGCGGGAATCCCGCTCGTCCGGATCCGTGGAGGGGGCTGTGAGCGATCATGGTCCCTACTCCGACTTTCAAATCCTTTTAGAACGAGGGCGCCGAACGCTTGCGTGGGCCTCGAGTTAAGGGCCGGATGTCTTCCAGCCTCGAACTGGTGATGCTGCTGCGAGGTGCGACGTTTCCAGCGGCATCGAGCAGCAGCAGGAGAATCGCCTTCTGCACATGCATGCGGTTCTCAGCCTGATCGAAGACGACGGACTGCGCGCTGTCCATCACTTCATCCGTCACTTCTTTGTTGCGGCGCGCCGGTAGACAATGCATGAAGACAGCGTGCGGCGCCGCCAGCGACATCATCGCACGGTTCACCTGATAGGAAGCAAAGATCGCTTCGCGAATCTCTGCTTCGGCTTCCTGCCCCATACTGGTCCACTGGTCGGTGTAGATGGCGTCCGCGCCGGAAACAGCTTCGCCGGGGTCAGTCACGCAGGTCACGGTTCCAGCGGGAATGCCGTGCGTAGCGGTCGAGGCCAGGACTTCGGCGGCCACGAGAAACTCCGCTTTCGGACCATAGCCCTTTGGAGAGGCCAGGGTAATGTTTGCGCCAGTCAGCACGGACGTCAACAGCAACGAGTGTGCGACGTTATTGCCGTCGCCGACGTAAGCGAGGCGCAAACCGCGCAGGTCTCCGAATTGTTCTTCGAGCGTGAAGATGTCGGCCAGGGCCTGACATGGATGTTCGATGTCGCTTAACGCATTCACGACCGGCACGCCGGCATACTGCGCCATGTCGATGATGGTGTCGTGGCTGAAGGTGCGCAGCACAATCACATCGATCCAGCGTTCCAGATTGTGCGCAACGTCGGCGAGTGTTTCCCGCGCGCCCAACCGCGACCCGGTCTGATCGATAAAGATGGCAGAGCCGCCCAGCGTGTTGATGCCGGTCTCAAACGTCAGCCGGGTGCGCAGCGAATCCTTCTCGAAAAACATCACGAGTTGCTTGGCGCTGAGCGCGTGCCAGTAGAGTTCCGGGTGTGCCTTGACAGCATGTGCGGTGTCGAGAATCAGCCGCACATCCGCGGCGGTCAAATCGCGGATCGAACAGAGGTCGCGTCCAGCCAGCGTGTTCGGAGAGTTCGACGGGGGAATGGAACTGAGCGTTTCCGATCCGATGGCAGGTGCTCTCAATGCGTAGGATTTTGTCGTCATGCGCGTGCTCCTTGCGCTGCCGCCGGCGAGGCCGCAACCGCGGAAGTATTGGTCAAGATATCATCCAGCGCTTGTATGGCCAGATCGAT
>JAJZAL010000410.1 GCA_021799405.1 Acidobacteriota bacterium | reverse complement strand
GGGCCAGCTCGAAGTAGGCGTCGATGTCGCTGGTGCGGCGCACAAGCTCGTCATCGTCGGCGATCAGGCTTTCCAGGCGCTTGCGATCGCGCATCAGCGGCTGGCTGGCAGCCGGGTCGCTCCAGAGAGCGGGATCGGCCAGCCTGGTTTCAATTTGAGTGAGTTCCCTGCGCAGACGGGCAGGGTCAAAGATACTCCCGCAGGTCGCGCACTTGGTCGCGCACAGGAGCGTATGCGAATTCGAGATCGGACAACGCCATGTTGCTCTTCTGACCTGACTTTGGATTAGCAAGTTCGCCCGCCGCGGCGGGTTGGCGAGTTAGCGGGAGCCTGCTGAAGCGGGATAGAGAGACTTCAACATCTTCTGCAGGCACAAGATAACAGCACCTATAGACAGTATGGCACAGAGCCAGGCAAACACGTCACCGTGGACGGTGTAGAAGGTCATGTCGTCGCGGAATGCGAACGCGGCTGGCAGGGCGTCCACGCGGTGCCGGGAGATACTCTGCCGCACCCGACCGTAAGGGTCGATAGCGGCGGTAACGCCGTTGTTGGTATCGCGCAGCAGCCAGCGGCGGTTTTCGATGGCCCGCATGCGCGCCATGTTCAGGTTCTGCCAGGGGGCGCTGGTATCGCCGTACCAGCCATCGTCGCTGATGTTCACGAGCACCTGGGCGCCGAGCCGCGCGAATTGCCGCACCTCATCGGCAAAAACGGCTTCATAGCAAATGAAGAAGCCGTAGCGATGGCCATTGAGGCGGAAGACTTTGCGCATATCACCACGATCGAACTTCGAGACCCGGCCGGTGAGCTTGTGCGCAAAGAAAAAGAGCTGTTCAAAGGGGACGTACTCGCCGAAGGGGACGAGGTGAATCTTGTCGTAGCGGCCAACCAGCGCGCCGTCAGAGCCGACGATCAATGCGGAATTGTATTCGTGCCAGCTCTGATCATCCTCGGAATAATCAGCTCCGATGGCTCCGACCACGAGTGGCGACTGCGTGGCCGATGTGATCGTGATGAACGCCTGTTGCAGCCGGGGATCCTGCTGAAAGTACGGCGCAGGCGACTCCGGCCACGCCACCAGATCGGGATGAGCAAGCGGCGTTGCGCACTGCGGATCAATCACTGGCGCGCCGGTCTGCGGAATTCCGGCGATGTAGCTTTTGCACGTCTGGCTGCCCAGCTTGATGAATCGCGCGATATGCCGGTTCCACTGCCCCGGACCATTCCAGAAACCGACTCCGCCAACGTCGAGATTGGGCTGGATGAGCACAGCAATTGCCGTGGGCGCGGGGCTGGGTGGCTTGACGAAGATTCCTGCCGTGCCAGCGATGGCAAGCGCGACGCCGAGCGGACCACAAAGCCTCTTGCTCCTGCGTGACTCAAGCACCAGCCCGCCGGCGACGAGCGCGTTGACGGCGACCAGAAGAAAGCTGATGCCGTAGACGCCCGTCCACGGGGCAAGCTGGTTTACGAGGGCGTTGTCCACCTGGGAGTAGCCCAGCTGGTCCCAGGGAACGCTGGTGATACGCGCGGCGGCCAGCTCCAGCGCGGCCCACAGGAACGGCGCGAGAACCAGCGCCCATCGCGCACTGCCTGTGGCCCGCCGCACCACGAAAACGCACAGACCGAAGATGCCGAAGTAGAGCCCGAGAACCAGGCTGAATCCCGCCAGCAACAGCGCTGAAACCAGCGGCGACAAATCGCCGTAGAACCGCATGGTGTCGTAGATCCAATAGCAATTACCCGCGTACCAGAGGATGCCGCAGAGGTAACTGAGCAAAAAAGCGCGGCGAAATGCACGCGGCCGTTCGGCGCTCCTGCGGCTGAGGATCGCCCAAAGAAGCGGCACCAGCGCAAACCAGGCAAAGACCGAGCGCCAGGGAGGCAGCGGTCCGGCCAGCGGGAACGGCAGCTCCAGCAGGCCCGCGGAAAGAGCCGCGGCAACCCACAGCTTCCACGATTCCCGCATCGATTCCAGCTTTCCGGACGATCCCTGCATACAGGGGCGAGTGTATCGCATGCGACCGGCAGAGCCGGCGTCAGGCTATAATCAACGCTATGATCTTGGCGATTCTGGGAATGCGCTTGCTCGAAGTCATGTTTTTCGTCGGCATCGTGGGCTCGGCCGTGGTGGTACTCCTCAGTTTTGTGGAGGACTGGAAAGAGCTGTTCGGCAAGGACTAGCCGTCATCCTTCAATTGTTACTTTTGGGCCTTCCTTTCGAGATCATTGATTTCCATTGACATAGTTATTCTCCAGACATAGACTCACCGCAGGGCGGCGGTGGTTTCGCTTTCCCCAACTCCAGACCGCCGGCCGCGCCGGCCCTCCTTGCGATGGCATCTACTCGAACGACTGTTGCGCCTCCATCTGATCGGGTTCGCCTCATCGTGGCATCCTCCGTGATGCTCACGTTTATCTCTTTCTGGCGCGCCGCAGCTATTGTTCTCAACGACCTTGGATCGTCGGCTTTCTATGCCGGCGGCATTGCCGAGCAGGCAATCGGGGCATCGGCGCCGTGGTTCATCCTCGCCATCATGCTCTTCAGCTTCGCGGTCCGGGCAGTCTACGTTGAGAGCTGCTCGATGTTTACGCGGGGCGGCGTCTATCGCGTCGTCAAAGAGGCGCTGGGCGGCACTTTTGCCAAGGTCAGCGTCTCCGCCCTGATGTTCGATTACATCCTGACGGGGCCGATCTCGGGCGTCTCCGCCGGGCAATATATCACGGGGTTGATGAACGAGCTGATGCAGGTCGCAAGCCACAGTCACTGGCTCCCGCCTGCCCTGATGAATGCGCAGAACCAGCCGTTCCAGTTCGATATGAACTCGACCTCGGCGGTCTTCGCCGCCGTGGTCACCATCTACTACTGGTGGCAGAACATCAAGGGCATCGAGGAATCAAGCGACAAGGCGATGCGGGTCATGGAGATCACCACGGTGATGGTGGTGATCCTGATGATCTGGGGCACCTATTCGGTGTTTGTCCGGGGCGTGCATCTGCCGCCTTCCCCGATACCGGCGCATCTGAAATTCAGCAAGGACGCGCTGGGATTCCTCAGAGGCACCGGACTGCCGATCTTCGGCCTGTTCGGCATTCTGATGGCCTTCGGGCACTCCGTGCTGGCCATGAGCGGCGAAGAGACGCTGGCCCAGGTGAACCGGGAGATCGGGCATCCCAAGCTGAAGAACCTGAAGCGCGCGGCTATCATCATCGCCATCTACAGCCTGATCTTTACCGGTGGCGCCACGCTGCTGGCATCG
>JAJZAL010000409.1:1756-3290 GCA_021799405.1 Acidobacteriota bacterium | reverse complement strand
AAGACAACCCATCGTCTCTTCGCTATCCCGAACTCGCCGATCATCTCCCTCCACTCCCAGCAAATTTCGAGTTCGCACTGGATGAGCCTAGTGTAGTGCGTCGTAAACGATGACCATTATTACCGTATCGCGTCCATACTATGGAGGACGACATAGTATGCGGATTGCTGCGGCGGTGGTCCTGAACCCGGAACAGAGACAAGCCCTGGAACGGATGGCGCGGGCCCGCTCCATGCCGGCGCGGCTGGTGGAACGGGCGCGCATCGTGCTGCTGGCCGCCGACGGTATGGAAAACAAGCAGATTGCCAGACGGATGAACCTAACTGAGAAGAAGGCCGCGCGTTGGCGCAGTCGCTTCCTGGCAGGCGGCATCGCGGCTCTTCAGAAGGACGCGCCTCGGCCGGGCAAGCCGCGCACCATCGCCGACCGGCAAGTGAAGCGGGTGGTGGATATGACGCTGCATCAAAAGCCCGCCAACGCCACGCACTGGTCGACGCGCACCATGGCGTCGGCGGCGGGGATCAGCGAGGCCAGCGTGCGCCGCATCTGGCACGCCCATGGACTGAAGCCGCATCTGGTACGCACTTTCAAGCTCAGCCGCGATCCCCAGTTCACGGAGAAGCTGGAAGACATCGTGGGCCTGTATCTGAATCCGCCCGAGCACGCCATCGTGCTGTGCGCCGACGAGAAGAGCCAGATTCAGGCGCTGGACCGCACCCAGCCTGGCCTGCCGATCAAGAAGGGCCGCTGCGGCACCATGACCCACGATTACAAGCGCAACGGAACGGCGACTCTGTTCGCCGCGCTCAACGCCCTGGAGGGCGAAGTGATCTCCATGTGCGATGACCGGCACCGCCATCAGGAATGGCTGAAGTTTCTGCGCACCATCGATGACGTGATTCCGCAGGGCAAGCAGATCCATATGATCGTGGATAACTACTCGACCCACAAGCATGAAAAGGTCGAGCGCTGGCTCAGCCGCCACCCTCGCTTCCACATGCACTTCACGCCCACCGGTTGCTCGTGGCTGAATATGGTGGAACGATTCTTCCGCGACCTGACGGAAAACCGCCTGCGCCGCGGAGTCTTCCGCAGCGTCGAGGAACTGATTACGGCGATCTTCGATTACATCGACCATCACAATGAAAGCCCCAAACCCTTCATCTGGACCGCCAAGGCCGCCGACATCCTGGAGAAGGTCAAGCGCGCTCGGGCGGTTCTCCATAACGGTCAATCTGCATGACGCACTACACTAGTATCCTCGGTCAACCTCCCGCAAATTTGAGCGTCGACAAGCAAAGCGTCGATGTTGCTGTTCCCATGACCGTCTCGGGAGTGCATAACGGATATACCGTCATCCCGCAGGCGCTGCGAGTGGTCATGACAAATGCGCGTGGTGTGCAGTGGAAGTCGCCCTGGCAGGGCTACGCCGGAGCGCATTTCCTTCCCGGGAAATCAGGAACCCTGGTCCGCTTTCGCATGCCTCGCAGTACATACGAGCAGTTGAAATCTTCAGCAGCCACGCTGCAGATCT
>JAJZAL010000409.1:0-1746 GCA_021799405.1 Acidobacteriota bacterium | reverse complement strand
CCGCTGCCGACGGAGGACTTTGCGGTGCCTGAGATCGGCATTTGCAAGCCCGAGCATTGGCCTTTAACTCCAGATCAGATTCTGGGAATTACCTGCCGCTCGGCAATGAACCAGCCCCAGTTGACCTTCGTTTCTTCTCTCTGGCAGTTCGGGCCGTGCCAAAGTACTTCCACCGACACCCCGAAGGAGATTTCAACGGGAGCCTGGGTAGGAGCCCTCGATCCCGGCCCTGCGGAGTTCGGCATCACGTCCGTCTGGCGGGTGCCGGTGAACCTGCCGAGCCCGCAGTTCACGGGGAATCCGACGGACCATGCATGGCGGCTCTGCGCCGGCGCGCCGATGAGCTTCACGCAATATCGCCCGGAGAAGCGTGCGCGGGAGGATGTGACGATCTCGAACTTTCACCTGCCGGAGCTCGCGATTGGCGACAGAATTATTCTTCGTGGCGAGAACTAATGGGAATCCCTCCGAGAACAATATGGTAGTGTTGTCGCCTGTTGGAAGTTGATCCGGAAATACGGGATCGGCCCTCCGTCCGCATCAACGAGCCTGTTATCCCGAATCGCTCATTGAGAACGACGAGCCAGTTCCGGGCGTATCACCGCCCATCATCGCTTTACAAAGTAAGCAACATCCGCAGGAAAAATAGCGGAGCGGCTGCCAATGTCTTGGGGCACTGGCTGACCTATGGGGACCAATACTGACCAGCAGGAAATCCGTGCTTACTAATCGGCGCGCAGCGCCACAACCGGATCGACTCGGGCTGCCCTTCGCGCCGGCAACGCCGACGCCAGCAGCGTCAGCGCAAACACGGCAATAGCCGCCAGCGCCAGCACGTGGAGATCGAATGGGCTTACCTGGAACAAGAAGCTGCGCAGAAGGCTCGAAGCCGCTGCTGCTCCAGCCATGCCGATCAGGACTCCAGTCGCCGCCAGTTTTGCTCCGGAGATCAGCACCAGGCGCACGATGTCCGCGCGCCGCGAGCCCAGGGCCATGCGGATCGCTATCTCCCGCGTGCGCATGGCGGCAGAAAATGCAATCACGCTGTAGATGCCCATAAGTGCCAGCAGCACCGCCGCCGCGGCAAAGCTTGAGATCAGCACGGTGTTGAACCGGCGCGGCGCCTCCGTCCGGCTCAACGTCTCGTCCATCGAATGGACCTTGGTAAGCGGAAGCTGCGGATCGATGGACAGAACCGTCGCGCGCAACGATTCGATTATGCTGTCGGGCGGCAGCGCCGTGCGCAGCCAGGGGGCCTCGATATCGATCGAAGAAATCTCAACCACAAAGGAGCATCTATGAGCCAGAGCGCAACGCTCGCAGGGCAGCGCCTCGAACGGCGGCGGCTCCTCGGGCAGCGGCTCCAAGACCACGCCGAGCGCGCCGCCGGTGACGAGCTACCCGGGGGCGCCGACGATCACCGCGTTCTACAGCGACCTGTCGGCGGGCAAGACGGCCGACGCGTACGCCCTCCTGGCCCCGGGCCTGGCCTCCCAGGTGACGCCCAACGCCTTCGCCCAGACCTACGCGACGGTGAAAAGCGCCCAGGTCCAGATGCTCACGCTGCAGAGCGCGGGCAACTTCACGCGCACGTTCGGCGTCGCGGTCGCCTTCACCCTGACCTCGGGGACGATCGAGACGAAGAACGGGACCGTCACCGTCCAGGACCAGAGCGGCGGCGTCGGCACGCCGGACTGGCAGATCTCCGCGCTCGATATCGCACCGTAGACCGGCTCATTGACACCA
>JAJZAL010000408.1 GCA_021799405.1 Acidobacteriota bacterium | reverse complement strand
TCGCTCTCATAGATCTGCGTTCGGTTTCGGCTCGGGTCAGATTGTGAGTTTGCGCCGATCCTCCGCGTCGATCTTCAGAGCTTGGAGCGTCGGCGTATCGCGAAGACCTCTTGTCCGACTAAGCGATGGCGGATGACCGCCGGGTCCTGTTTGGTTTTCCCCGCGTTGAATCCATGTTGCGCCAGGGCGCTTCGGCGAGTGAGGTAGCCAAGGCTGCCCAGCAGCATGGCCAGAATGACGGTCTCACCGTCCTCCGCGTCGTGTGCGTTTCTTAAGCGTAGTTCTTAAGCAAAGCCGCCGAACTGCATCGAGGCGTACGGCTAAGGCTGGATTTCGTGGCCAATGCTCACTAAGCGGCTTCAGGCACTTTACTGATCCGGCCCCAGTAGTAGGCGGAGTGGGAAAGTGGGAAGAGTTCTTTTCTTTCCACTTTTCCACTCCGCTGGGAAGCTTCGGTCTGCCATGCTGCCGGCGCTGGCGGCTTGTAGCCCTGCGAGGAATGTGGGCGCTCGGTGTTGAAGTAGACGCGCCAGCGTTCCGCACCCGCGCCTCCTTCATGGAATAGAAGATTTCGCCGTTCAGAAATTCATCGCGCATTTTTGAGTTGAAGCTTTCGCAGTAGTCGTTCTCCCAGGGAGAACCGGGTTCGATGGTGAGCGCTGCGTGAACCCCGTTCCTACGCGGGCTGAGGGATGGGATTCTGCAGATCTTCCAGGCATGTGTTGTGGCGGATCTTCCACTGATCGGGCAGCCACACTGCGAGCTGGCTGATGGGCAAGGAGGGCAGGTTGATCAGCAACTGGGTTAAGTAGAGTTGTGGATCAACGTCATGACGGCGGCAGGTGCTGGTCAGGCTGGAGAGGATGGCCGCGGTTCTGCCGCCGCGCGGATTGCCGACGAACAGGCTGTTCTTCCGGTTATGCAAATCTTCGCATAACCGCAATTATGTCCAGCGCTGGATTATCAGCAGTTCAGTGGCGGACGGCGCGCGCACGAGCATATTCATTGGCTGATTGGTGATCGTCTGCACTGACGAGCTAAGCATAATATCTGTGGTCTCTTGATGCGGAACTTTCCGCACTGGAGATCATCATGGATAAAACAGTCGTCGCGCATCCACAGGTGCTTTGCTGGCTCCAGGAGAGCATACTGGATTCTCATGTTGCCACGTTCCTTGCTTATCTTCGCGATCGCGGATATGCCAAGCAGACTCAGCACAGCTATATCTGCGCCGTAGGTCACTTCGCGCGCTGGCTCAGTCTGGAAAAGGCTCGCTTGCCGGACCTCAACGATCAAGTTGTCAGGCAGTTTCTTTCCGTTCACCTGCCTCACTGTAGCTGCCCTTATCCGGTGCTCCGAACCAAGCACGAGATCCACGCCGCATTGCGTCACCTGCTGGCGGCGCTACGTGCCAGCGGCGTGATTTCGCAGCGTCAGGACGCCGATCCCATCTCTCTGGAACTCGTCCGTTTTGATAACTACATGCTGCATGTCCGCGGTCTTGCGATCAGCACCCGCCGCCAGCGCGCACTCATCATACGCAAGTTTCTTCTGGCGCAACGGCGGGGTAAGCAGTTCGAAAGTGGACGGATCAGTGCCAACGGCGTCCGCGCGTTCGTCCTTTCCGGCTATGGGAAGTGCAGCGCTGGAACTGTTGGTGTTGTTGGCGGAGCCTTACGTTGTTACTTGCGATGCCGCGCCCTGGAGGGTGACAACATTGAACACCTTCGGGACGCTGTCCCGAGTGCGGCTCACTGGCACCTGGCCGGTTTGCCAGAACTGCTCAGCGGCCAAGAAATCCACACCTTGCTGAACTCTTTCCGCGTTCTCAAGTACTCACCCAAGCGTGCTTATGCGATGGTTCGCTGTCTCACCGACCTTGGCCTGCGCGCATCCGAGGTTGTCCAGTTGCAACTGGATGGTATGGACTGGGAAAAGGGAACCATCCATCTCCCGATGGGTAAGTTGCGTCGCGGCAACATTCTTCCACTGCCCGAGAAGACGGGCCAGGCGATCGTGGATTACCTGCGCACGGAGCGACCACGAACCAGCAACCGTGCTGTTTTTGTTCGGCATGTAGCTCCTTACGATGTGCCGATCGGCGCCGGCGTAGTTCGGCGCGCAGTTCGTGAAGCCTACCAGCGCTGTGGCTTGGCACATTCGCGCGTTCACATTCTTCGACACAGCATGGCGTCGATGTTGCTTAGCCAGGGCGCGCCGCTGAAGGAAATTGCGGACGTGCTTCGTCATCGCAGTCTTGATACATCGATGATCTATACGAAGGTCGACTTTCGCAGGCTGGAGGCGGTCGCTCTGCCCTGGCCCGGGAGGCAGCTATGATCACTTCCCGCACCATGCAGTCTCTCGTACAGATGTACCTCGACGAACGGCACAGCGCTGGATTTGCTCTGGAAATTCCAGGCAAGCTCCTGATGGGATTTGCACGTTTTTCCGATCAACGGGGTCATCACGGTCCCATTACTGAACAACTCACCTTGGACTGGGTTCAAGGCTGCGCAAAACGGGCAACTCCATTCACCTGGGCGCGCCGGCTGCAGACGATCCGGCCCTTCGCTAGATTCTGTCTCCGAATAGACCGGGCGACGTACATTCCGGAGCAGAACATCTTTGGTCGGGCGAAGCGGCGCCTCACCCCTCATATCTATACCGATCGGGAGATTATCGATTTGCTCCGGGCAGCCGGTCAACTCAAGCCTGAGGGGACTCTTCGTCCGGCAACCTACAAGACTCTGTTTGGCCTCATTGCCGCCACTGGATTGCGGCTTTCTGAGGCATTGAAGCTGCGTTTCGTAGACTTGGATTTCGCCCGCAACGTTCTGACTATTCGTCAGACGAAATTCGCAAAATCCAGGCTTGTCCCCTTGCACCCGAGCGTTACAGCGGCATTGTCCCGCTATGCCGCAGTCCGACAGAGTGCGATTCCAGCAGGACCGAAGTCGCCCTTCTTTGTCGGCTCGTCTGGGACTGCACTGCCCAAATCGACTGTGCATCACGCGTTCCAGCAGTTGCGAAAAAGGTTGGGATGGAAGGCTCGCGGCTCTCACCCCTTTCCTCGCATTCATGACCTGCGGCATACCTTCATTTGCAGGCGCGTACGACTATGGCACGAGCAACGTGCGGATATCGATCATGCGATGCTTGCACTCGCTACCTATGTGGGCCACGCCAAGGTGTCCGACACGTACTGGTACTTGACCGGTGTCCCGGACCTCATGGCGGTCGCCGGCCGCAACTTTGAGGGCTTCGTTTAGTCTCGCAGGAGGCAGCCTAATGCATAAGCCTATAGCT
>JAJZAL010000407.1 GCA_021799405.1 Acidobacteriota bacterium | reverse complement strand
GCCGTCGGTGGTGAAGGTGGGTTGTTAAAACCGCCGAAGCGTGGATCCGTTTCCAGCGAGGCGTGCGGGTGGCCGGAAATTCCGAAAGGTTCGTAGGCGCTGGTCTGAAAGAGGTAGGAGTACTGGGCAGCCTGGTACTGGATGGCATTGACTACGGTGTGATCGTAGATGATGCCTGCGCCGCCGCTCCAGACGGACTTGGGATCAAAGCTCGGATTCCAGGCGAAGGCGAGGCGCGGCGCGAAGTTGTCGTATTGCGGGCCGTAGTAGCCGGGACCGTTGTTGGCCTTTCCGCCCAGGACGTAATTTACGCAGGGAACTCCGTGGCCAAGCTGGCTGTTGCAAGCGGTGGAGGGTCCGTAGGCTCCGGCCTGGCTTTGCGCGACGCGCGCGCCAAAGTACTGGCCGAAATTGAGATTGGGCACGGATTCGATCCCGTTCACTTCATACGGAACGCTGTAGTTCTGCCACCGCAGACCGTAAGAGATGGCAAGTGTCGGCAAGACCTTCCAGGTATCTCCAAAATAGAGTTCGGTTTCGTAATAGCGATAGTGAACCCTTGAACCCGTGCCCTGTGGGACCAAGTTCCCCTGGGCGTTGTAGTTATACGTGGCTCCAACTGACTGCATCCGCCCCAGCGCGAAGGTAAACTCGCTGTCATAGGCAGCCTGTGCGATGGGGTTGGTGGATATGTCGGAGGGCCGCAAACTGGAATCCAGGCTCGACAAGTGACCGCCCAGGCCGATCGTCGGCGTGTTGTAGTCGAGGATAGTGTAGTCTCTCGGGTTGATGTATTTGAATGTGCCGCCAAATGTGAAGGTATGCCTCCCTTTGAGCCAGGAGAAGTCATCGCGGATCACTGGTATTGGATAAGTGCGGCCCTGGGCGTTGATCGCGCTGCCATACGGGCCCGACATAAACGTAAAGCCCGAAGGCAAACCGCCGAAATAATACTGGTTAACGCCGGTCTTGTTGTATGTGTCAGGGGAGTTATAGTTCTCGTATGTGATCCCATACTCGGCAGAGTTTGCTTTATTGCTTCCAATGGTCCAGATGTGCCCAACCGCCCACGCATAGCTGTTGTTCTCGAAGGGATAGGTCTGGGGATCCCCGGGAAACTGGATGGCCTTCTGCGTGGAGTTCAGCCGGGTAATCGTCACGCGCCCCCACAGCTTCTGGGTGGGAGTCAGATTATAGTCGATCCTGGAAACGTAGTTGTTCTCAACGAACGGAAAGGGAGCGTTGAAGCGAAAACCAGCGGTGTTGATTGTATCGCCGCAGATGTAGGCGTAAGTGGTGTCACAGCCGCCGGATAGATCGTTGGGCGCCGGGTAGCGGCTCTGGATGACGCTCAGCAGCGCCGGATCGAAGCCCTTGCCGAGCGGATCGAGCGAGGTAACCTCTGACGATGTCAGCGTTGAAATCGCTCCCGCATTGTTGACATACGACACTTCGCCATTGCGGAATGAGGCCATGGGAACAATGCGCTCCACCAGGTCAGAGAGCGTATCGCGCCGGCTGTTCCAGTCGAAGAAGAAGAACGCCTTGTCTTTCTTGAACGGGCCGCCGAGATTGCCGCCAAACTGGTTGCGGATCAGCGGCGGCCGGCCGACGCCGGCGTTGTTGTTGAACCAGTTGTTGGCCTCCAGGTCGGTATCGCGGTGATACTCGACCAGCGCGCCGTGAAACTGGTTGGTGCCGCTGCGGGTAACCAGTTCATACTGCCCGCCGCTGCCCTCGCCGGCGCTGGAGAGCGGTCCGGCAGTGACTCCGCGAAACTCCTGCACTGAGTCAACCGGTGCGGTGGCGACGATGGCGCCGAATTGGCCGGTAGCCATGTCATTCACGTCCAGACCGTCGAGCGTCACATCGCTCTGGTCCGTGCGCGCGCCCGTCACCGCTCCATCCAGCGTGACGCCAGGCTGCATCGTAAACAGCGCGGCCGGAGTGTCTCGAATAGAAACCGGCAGGTCGTTGAGGAACTGCACCTGGAAGTTGTTGCCGACTGTGGCGTCGGTCGTATCGAGGGTCACAGTTTGCGATGAAGCTGAAACCTGGACCGTTTGCGAAGCCGCCCCTACGGTAAGCGTCGCGTTCTGCGTGCGTGTGGCATTGATGTTCAGGTAGAGTCCGGTGATGGTTGCCGGTTCAAAGCCCTTGCGCGCGAACTTGATGGTGTAGCCGGGCCCCGGCTGCACATTCATCATCATGTATGACCCGACCGCATCCGTGACAGCCGTGTAGGATACGGACGTCTGCGGGTTCGACAATGTGACATTTACGCCGGGAACGACGGCCCCCGTCGCATCTTTTACGACTCCGGTAATCGATGCCACGTCCTGAGCGTTTAGCTGCGCGAACGCAAAGAAAGCCAAGGCCATTGGAACAAAGGCTTTCAAAAAGGTCTTTCGCATGGATAATCGGTCTCCTTAACTATGCCGGCATCAGTTTCATGAGCGCAATTTATATGAAAGCAATTTGACAGTCTTGCAGGAGACTTCCATGCCAGCGGCCAAATGGCTTGACGAAAGGCCTGCTTTGAAAGAGCAGGCTTCATTCGCTGCGGCGAGCGGAAGTACTGATTTGATTCGGAGCCCGGTAACAGGGCGCACCTGTCATCGCGCTGTAAGCGGCGGCAAAATCAACGCCGGCTTCAGCCTCTGCGGCAAGTCCCCAGCAATATCTGTGTTACATTCGTCGAATTTCTGCAGGATTCACAGCCGTGCCGTAGAATCCGCTGATTCAAAAGGGGTGTTCGTGCCCGGGGAAGAATCTTGACGGAATCTCGAACTTTAAGACGGGCTATAAACCCATTGAATCATATATAGCGCACAAAATACGAGATCAGGGAATTCTTTTGCCTGATAGTAACTTTGTGTATACAACTCTGCAACCGGGTTGGCTTCATCCACAGGACTTCTCTCGATTCTCGGCTGGTTATGGCATTTTCAGAGAAGCTGCGCCCTCGCCGGAATGATGTAAGACCGCCACGTCCTGACGGCTGCGTCGACTCGACGGATGGGTTTCGAGTTATGCCGTCCCTGAAAATGCGGCCACCACATCGGTGTCGCTCAATCCCGGACGTTCCGGTGAAAGCTCCAGCGCGCTTGTCCAAATCGGTTTTCAGCCGGGCTTTTACCTCTAATGAACTCTTGGGGTACGATTTTGGCTTTTGTCAGCGACGGAAAGAGCGACTTAAAAGCGCAGCAGATATGAGACTTTTACATAAATAGTCTTGCCGTAATTCAGCAGCGAGGAATCGGTTGTCGGCAGGATGGGATCATTGGTGTTGCACAAACCGTTCGCCTCGCGGGTGCAG
>JAJZAL010000406.1 GCA_021799405.1 Acidobacteriota bacterium | reverse complement strand
ATGGCAGGACTGCCGGCGATAACCCGGAATCGTTATGGCCGCGGATGGGTCTTTTATATCGGCACGGATTGCGCCGAAAACAGTTTTCATGAGGAGCTGGCGCGCATCGTAGGCGCGGCAGCGCATCTTGCTCCGCTTATCCCCGCACCGTACGGCGTAGAGGTCGTCAGCCGGGAAGATGCGAATGCAAACTATTACTTCTTGCTCAACCTGACCGAGGGTCCGCACAGCAGTGTAGATCTGCCACGGCCAATGGAGGACTTGATCTCCGACAGAAGCGGTGTCACGACAGTATCGCTGGGACCGCTCCAGGTGGCTGTGCTGGCATCGCCGAAATAGACCCGAATGAGTTAAGGAACAACTCTTCCCCCGTCAATCAGGCGTTCCGGCTCTCCACGTTGACTGCGGCGTGCATTGACAAGGAGTCTTCCCATGAGCGCAACAAGCGAGATAACTAAGACAATTCGCCGGTACAACATGTTGATCGACGGCGAATTTGTGTCTGGGAAGACTATGCGTCCTGTGCTTAACCCTGCGACGGAAGAGGCGATCTCGGAAGTGCCATCTGACACTGGGGAGTTGGTGGACGCAGCGGTGCTTGCCGCGAAGAAAGGAAGTCGTGAGGTGTTAAGACGCAGGGATTTCTTGAAAACAGTTGGAATGGCAACCGCGGCATTTAGCGCCCGGAATTCGCTTGCTGCTGAGATTGCCGGCAAAGCCGGGGCAAATTTGCACTTTGTTTCGGACTGGATGGAGATTCAACTATCGCCGGTTGCGCCACAGTTCATAAGCCTCAGAATCGATGGCCTGGGAAAAGGCGAACTCGGGGCCAACATCGTCGATTCCACCAGCGCAGCCGGTAACTTCCTGGCATCCAGCTTCCGTTCAGGCGGAATGCTCCGAGTTGAATATCGATATGCAACGGCGGGCACAAATGCCCCTGCCGCGTGGACGTTTGAGTTCACGACACAGAGGATCATTCTCACGTCGCGGTGGTCGGCGGATGCCGAAGCCGTTCCAATCGTATTTCGATTCAATCTTTCACAAGTTCCCAGTACCGTCCTTGGATTGCTCCGAAAAGACAAACTGTTGGCGGCTCCGGCATTGATGCACTTTCCGTGTCAGGGTGCAATGCGACTTACCACAAACATGAGTGACATCGGATTGACTTACAAATCAACTTATCACCAGCCGAATGCATTACTCTCGCTTCCTTGTGCAACTTCAAAGGACAAGCTGGTCACCTATACGCTTGAAATTACAGCCATCTATCCTGAGGTGGCAGGAATCAGTGGCGACACCCGCTTTGATGCGTTTCGCCGCAACTGGCTCAACGCGCTTCAGCTTAATCCGGCTTATCCGGCGCTGGCCAATAATACAGCTAGCGATACCTGCGCATTCTGCTACTACGAATTCGCCGACATTGCGGCGCTCACGCCACCTTTGGCAGAGGGCCTGACGGCGCTTGATATTGTGCAGCAGACGCTGAACAGGGCCCTGGCGGGCGGAACGGCATATGGCCTGCCTCCGCGTCCATGGACTACCGGCCACTCTCCTTTCTCGGATACCTTTCCTTCTCTCCTGATTGCCGCAGGTGACTGCGTTCGCGGGGGACAGAGTGAGGCATGGCTGGCAGCGAACTACGATGGCATAAAGGAATGGGCGGAAACCATGTTAGCCACCGACACCAATGGTGATGGTTTGATCAAGTACAGCATCAGTGGGAACTCCGGCATTTGGGTTGATGGAACGCCCAAATTCAGACCATCCAATTGGTGGGATACGATCGGCTTCGGATACGAAGATGCCTATGCCAATGCCTTGGCTTATCGCGCTCTGCAGGATATGGCCGTGATGGCGAAAAGGATGCGCAAATCAGCAGACGTAACGCGGTACCTGGCCGCCGCGGAGAAGATACGCGCGATTTACTATAAGCACTTCTACGATCCGGACACCGGCGTCCTGGGCGGATGGCGCAGCGCCGACGGACAACTCCATGACTACTATTTCTTATGGGTGAACGGTATCGCCATTCATTACGGCCTGATTACTAAGTCGCAAGCCGAGGCAATCATGAGCAGACTGATGACCAAGATGCGTGAGGTTGGATATACAAACTTCCGCCTCGGCCTGCCTGGAAACCTGGTTACAGTCGCCTTGAAGGACTGCGTCGACAAGCGCGGAGCAGGACGCTTCGGCTGCGGTATTCGTCCGGATAACTCGGATGGTTTCCAGAATTACGAGAATGGTGGCGCCACCGGCGCATTTGCTTTCTTCACGCTGGCTGCACTCTACGATCTGGGCCTCAAAGCGGAAGCAGACAAGATTCTCTTTCCAATGCTTGAGGAATACGGGGTGGGCGGCTTCGAAAGGCGCTCAACAAATGGGAGATCAAATGACTGGCGGCGGTGGGATGGCACTCCCATGGGGTATGAAGGCCTTTTGGTCGATGACTACTATGCATTACTTGCCGTCCCGCTCCGCCAGTCCGAAACCCGCTGGCAAAGCGGCTTCCGCCCGCAATCGACGCAGGCCCTATGAGGCACGGAGCATATGTATGACGTGCGATAGTGTACGAGATGATGTGATGCCGGGAGTAACTTTGCATTTTCAAAGTCTTTGGCGCATCAGCATTCACGCACCCACGAAGATGTGCGAACTATGGTGAGATCGGAAAAGTACCCAAGCCGTCCACCTGGAGGGAAATGTGAAGGGATGTTTCTTGAACCTGCTGTGCGCAGGTCTTTTTCTGGCAAGCGCGGCATTTGCCCAGGCTCCCGTTCAGTTGACCATCAACACCGCTGTACGCGATTACGCGATTCCAGCAGAATTCATCGGGCTTGGATTTGAGACCAAAAGTGTGGTGCCCAATATGTACGGCGTCCACGGGTATTTTTTCACGTCTGCGAACACGCAGCTCATCACTTTGTTCCGCAATATTGGCATCAAGGAAATTCGCGTGGGCGGAGGCACCGTCGACGGCTCGGGAAAGACCGAGCACTGCATCACGCCCATCCCAACGTACAAGGACATCGATCATCTTTTTGAATTTGCGCAGTCCGCAGGCATTAAGGTGATTTACTCGGTGCGCCTACTCAATCTGGCTGCCTGCCCCAATCCGCACTTAGCCGAAGATGACGCCAAGATCGTCCGCTATATCTGGGACAAGTACCGAGCAAATCTTGACAGCTTTTCCATTGGCAATGAACCAGACGTGTCCGGCTATCATTCACGCCCAGGCCATATCGTTGATCCGGCTATCTATGAGACGATGCCCAATGTTCCCGGCTCTGCGTATCCTTCTTACTTCGCAGATTGGCG
>JAJZAL010000118.1 GCA_021799405.1 Acidobacteriota bacterium | reverse complement strand
GAAGTCCCAGCCGAACTTGGAAAGCTGTTCCTCGCCCTTCTCATCCCAGAAGAGGTTGGTCTTGCCCTTGGAAACCGAGACATTGGTGTGCATGCCGCTCCCATTTACGCCCACAATCGGCTTGGGCAGGAAGCTGGCGGTGTAACCCATGTTGTTGGCGATCTGGCGGCAGAGTAGCTTGTAAAGCTGGATCTGGTCGGCTGTTGCAACGACTTCCGAATATCCAAAGTTGATCTCAAACTGGCTGGGCGCGACCTCGGGGTGATCCTTCTCGTTCTGGAAGCCCATGGCGCGCTGCACCTCGGCCGCCGTGTCGATGAATTGGCGTAGCGGATCGAGCGGCAGCACGTGGTAGTAGCCGCCGGAGTTGATGAACTCGAACTTGCGAGTTTCGTGGTACCTGCGCTCGGCATCCTTGCCCGCGAACAGGAAGCCTTCGATCTCAGTGGCCGCGTTCAGGGTATAGTTCTTTTCCTTGAACATCGTCTCGGAGTAATTCTTGAGCACCCCGCGAAGATCGCCGGCATACTGGCTGCCGTCCTTGTCGATGACGTCGCCAAAGACCAGCACCTTGCCGTTGCCGAAGATGTCGGCGGGCACCCAGTAAAAGGCGCTCCAGTCGATGCCCAGGCGCAGGTCGCTCTCTTTCTGCGCGGTAAAGCCGCGGATCGACGAGCCGTCGAAGGTCAGGTTCTCATACGAGCCAAGTAGAAACTTCTTGTCGTAATCGAGCAGGTGCAGGCGGCCTTCCAGATCAGAGAAGAGCACTGAAACTGCCTTGATTCTCTTTTCGTCCGTAAGGTATTTCAGGCGCTTTTCACGAATTTCATCAGCAGAGACGCGGTTGCCGCGGTCGCTCTTGGCTTGCAGGTTAAGCTCTTCCAACTCCTCGTAGGAAAGGGTAAGGAAATTACGATACTCGGTAGACATGGATCTCCTTTTTTAGCGTGGAAGCAAGTGTCTGGTATCCGTTGCGATGTTAGGGCGTAGCGCATAAGGAACCCGTGAAGATTCAAAAATATGCGGCTGGCAAAGTGTCGGGTCAACGGTGGCGCGCGAGCAACACCATAAGCAGAAGGATCACGACCGGAGTAAGAGCTAACGCCGTGTAATAGAGTATCTTACGAGGGAGGTGACTCCTGCGCTTTTGCCAGTTCCGCAACTCTGCCCGGTCCTCTACGCCGACCTTGTCCAGATGTTCGAGATCCAGGAGAAAATCATGCGCCGTACGATAGCGCTTTCTGGGATCCCGCTCGAGCGCGCGGTAGAGGACCTCCTGCAGTTGGGGCGTGATGGTGGGATCGGCTACACGAGGCGGAATGGGGTGGTTCAGGAGGCGGTCGTTCATCACGGCCATCGGCGAGGAACCGGAGAAGGGAAGCTTGCCTGAAAGCATCTCATACAGCATGACGCCCATGGCGTAGATGTCGGAGCGGCCATCGCCGCGCTTTCCCTGCACCTGCTCGGGCGAAATATAGTCTGGCGTGCCCAGGGTGGCCGTGAAGTTGGCGTAGGTCAGGCGGCGGGCGCCGGTGTCGCCAGCGATCCCGAAATCGATCAGCTTAATGTTGTCGTCGGCATCCACCATGATGTTTTCCGGCTTCAGGTCTCGGTGCACGACGCCGTTGGCGTGGATGTATTCGAGAGCGTTCAGAATCTGGATGGCCATGCGGATGGCCCGCTCATGAGAAATCCTTCCCTGACTCAGTATCTCGCGCAGGAGGCGGCCATCACACCACTCCATCACCATGTAGACCCGGGAGCGCTTGCCGCCGCCGAAGACGCGCATCACATTGGGATGGTTGAGCTTTTCGCCGATGCTGGCCTCGCGCTGGAAGCGGTCGAAGAGGATGGGATCTGCCTCCAGATCGGGATGGGGGAGCTTGAGCGCAACAATGCTGTTATCACGGGTATCGACGGCGCGGAAGATCGAGGCCATGCCGCTGCGGGCGATGGGCGCCTCTATGCGGTAAGAGTCGATCTGTGAACCTGCTTCCAGGCTGTCAAGAAAACCCATAAGTTGGCATGCTCCGCGAAGATAACTGTTTCTACTGTAGCGGGAAACGGCGCGAGAATCGCAAAGTTTCCCTAAAGGACGCTGAATTCTCCTTGGAGGTGGGTCAGGAGGGCAAGCGGTAAGGCCGCCCGCGATACATGCCCACCTGCTCAACGGAGCGTATGCGGATCACCTGCGCCGTAGTGTTATCGCCGCCGTCGATGTCAACAGCATGCGCCACCAGATCGTTGGCCAACTCGTCCGCTTTCTTGTTTTGGGAAATGATGGCGGCAATGTCCGCCTCGCTCATTGAGTTATGCAGCCCGTCTGTGCAGAGGACCAGCGTATCGCCGGTTTGCAGGGTGAGCGCCGTGGTCTCCGCGGAGATAAACAGCTCCGGACCCAACGAACGCAGCAGCACATGCCGCGACTCCGACAGGGCCACTTCACCGGCGGAGATCAGCCCGATCCGCATCTGCTCGTTGACCAGCGTATGATCCTGGGTAATCTGCTTGCCGCAGCCGTTGCGCACCAGATAGCAGCGGGAGTCGCCCACATGAGAGACGATGGCCTGGTCATAACGCAGAGCACAGGCCACGATCGTCGTAGCCATCCTTTTCCCGCGGTACTCAGCGTTCAGGGTGAGGTCGTGCACAGCCGCGTTGGCATGCTGGATGAGACGGGGCAGCAGGCTGATCAACATGGTTCCCGCCTGAGCCTCGGCAAACTCTTCGACGATGACCGAGATCGCCGTAGTCGAGGCCACCTCACCTAAGTCCAGCCCGCCGACGCCATCGGCCACCGCGAAGAGATAGCCGTGCGAGCGCGCCTGATGGCGAGACGCGGGAATGAACGATCCCATCGCGTCCTCATTATTCGATCGAACCTTGCCGGAATCGCTTGCCTGACCGAATTGAACGTCCAACATAGGCTTCGCCGCCTGGAGCATCTTCCGCGCTTGCGCGCAAGATGCTTTTAAGTAATTGTGAAATATCCATCTCTAAAAAGCGCCTGGGTGGCTCTCTGCTTCTCGTCTCGCTGAAGAGTTGAGAAGAGACACCACCCAGGGATTATCAGGTTGACTGGCGTGGCAAAGCATTTACTTGGCTTCAAGTTTGGATTCGAGCAGGATTGCCCTACCTCTTACCCTTGACGAACGCAGGAAGTAAAGGGCCCCATAGATGCCCCAGACTGCCGAGATTGCAAGTGCAAGTAAAGGCTCTCTCGTGGTTCCGAGACCGAAGAGCGGAGCAATGACATAAAAGGCCATGCAGACCACGTTGGCTACAAGTCCGAAGCCGGGAATCAGCAGGTGACGGACAAAACTGAAATCGGGACGCTTATTGAAGGCCACGATGCACAGGAAGCAGCTAAGTGCATAAAGGATAAAGGTTCCAAAGTTAGAGGTGAGTGTGATGGTCAAAAGTGAGTTAGGCATGGCCGCCATGGCTGCGTGGCTGGTGTAGCCGAAGCTGGAAAGGATGCCATGCGGCAGCGCGGCGATGGCCGCATCCGACGGAGCGCCGGCGTCGCCGAAAGCCAGTGAAACAGCCACGCAGCCCACCACCGCGGAGATGCTGGCCAGCGTCCAGATGGCGCGCCTTGGGGTGAGAGACGCGGCGTGCAACATACCGAAGTGCTCCGGAACCTCGGCATCTTTACCCATTGCATAAGTGACGCGGGCGCCAGTGTTCATGCATGAAAGCGTGGTGCCGATCAACGCCAGGAAGACGGTGAAGGCCTCGCCCAGCATGAAGTACTTGCCGTGTCCCTGGCCCAGCAGCGCATCGCCGACCATGATCATCATGTCGCCAATGGGAGCTGCTGAACTGGCCGCGTTCTGCATGGTATATCCCGAATTGAGAAAGTAGTTTGCTGCAAAGTATTCAAACAGATAACAGAGCACCCCCTGGATAAGCAGCGAAGCAATGACGGCGATGGGAATGTGCTTGGTGGGGTTCTTGGCCTCACCTCCCATTGCGGTAACCGATTCGAAGCCGACCAGGATCAGGATGGCGACCGTTGCCTGGATAAACATCCAGTTGAAGTTGTGTACCGAGATGACCGAAAGGGCTGTGGGGTGCGTCAGAAAATTGCCGCTCGCGTCCTTCTCGGGATAGCTGATGTGGAAGGGGACCGGCTTTCCGGACTTATCCAGTAAAGGCAGCGGTGTTCCGCTTGCATCGCGCAGGGTCGAGCCGTCCTTCGGATTGCTGGCGAACTGATACGTATAGGTCGAGAGCGACTGGGCATCGTATTGGAAGGCGGGTGCGCCCGACGGATGGTTCGCGCGGTAGCCAATGGCCAGTACGCTGAACAGGACCAGCGCCGAGATCTGTACGACGTTAATGGCCAGATTGACGGCCGTTGATGCGCCTGCGCCTTTCTGCGCAATCCAGGCCACGAAGAACGAAAAGACAACGGCCACCAGGCCCATGAAGACCGGGCCGGGATTGGATCCGCTCAGGAAATTGGGAAAGAGAAAGCCGACCACGTAGCCGACGAAGATGCCGGTGGTAGCCACCATCACGCCGGGATAGACCCAGTAGTACAGATGCGAGCCCCAGCCCACGATGAACTTTGCAATTCGCGCGTACTTGAATGCCTTGTCCTTCGAGAGCATGGCCTGTTCGGCGTAGTAATAGCTCGATCCGGTACCGGGATAGAGCTTGGAGATTTCGGCATAGGCAACCGCCGTTGCCAGGCACAACAGAAGCGCGGCAAAGATGCCCAGCCACATGGCTGGCGCCGTTGTGCCGGTAGTGGCCTGGATGTAGAAGGTGAGCCACAGGAAGGCGCCGGGAGCGATGAGTGCCATTGCGTTGCTGGTCAGCCCCGTAAGGCCCAGAGTGGCCTGCATTTGAGGTGCTTTCTGTTCTGCCATGAGCATTCTCCTTTTGAGTCGAGGTAGTTTCCGGCTATTTCCGGCCTTGTGCTGCCGGGGAATGATCGAGCATCACCTTTGCCTGGACTTCCATCCTGACCGGTGCGGTTAGGTTGAATGTAGGATCGACTCGATAAAGATGAAATGAGGAAACGAAAAATGATTGGCTCAAATTCTCCAATCAGGTCGGCTTTGCTTCGTCGAAGAAAGGCGCGCGCATATTTTCCGGGAGAGACAGAATGAAAGCGCGGCTTGATCAAGCCAACTGATAAATCCTCTTACTTAGAGATCGCACGGAACAGCGATGAACACTTTGAGATGGACGAGGGCCGCAAGGGAAATATGTCACTCCGGCGCACCTCAAAGATTTCTTCGAATCGTGCCAGCGGCCCATTCGCATGAGCCGAAGAAAGAAGGAAGACTTCTTTACTGGGTCGGCCTGTCGAATGTATTTGCGGTTGCGAATTTGAGTTAGTCGCGCAAGCGATCCATAAAGATTCGATAAAGATCAGGGAGCCTGTGCTCAGAATTTAACGTCTCGCTTCTGAGGATGCGAGATCCGTGCCGAGAGATCTCAATTGCTTTTCATATTTCCGCAGTCTTCTTCTCCATTTCGGAAATCCTCTCTCTCTCTTGATGTGTTCTTTATGTCTTTCGTGACATAACTGACATAAGGAATGGTGACCGGTTAACTTCAGGGGCCGCGCAGCCGTTTGCATTTGGGGCTGTTCACCGTTGCTGTCACTCGCGCATGTGCGTGCAGCGAATGTTTGAGCTGTGCGCTGACACAGATACGAACCATCGCTTGCGAAGCAATATCATCAATTATTCAACAATCAATGGAGGACCAGATGAAGCGATTCTTCGGGAAGAGAGCAGTTATTCTCTCAATGATCCTGACGGCTGCAGGACAGTGTTTGGCTGCTCTGCCTCAGGAAATGCTGGCGCTCGCTTTTGTGCCGCTGGCGTTAACGGGGGCGATTGTTTGTGAGGCCCAATCAAGCTCGGGCCAAACAGGCGCTTCAACGGCAACGAACTCTACGAGTCAGGCCGCTTCGTCGGCGCCGGCGCAACCTGCCGCGCAAGCTCCGCCGGCGCAAAGCGCAAGCAGTCCCGCGCCTCTTCCCACGCCATCCATGTCGGGGCCTCTGCAGAGCGCTCCTCCGCATGAGATTCAGGGCGGCAAAATAGCGGTCAATGGAATTTTGAGCGGCATGGGATGGACGGAAGGGAATCATGTTGCGGGTGACAATGCAACACATTACGACGTTACCAATGCTCAAGTGTTTGTACAAAAAGTGAACGGATGGTGGCAATTCTATTTGCAGGGCGGAGCGTATAACCTTCCGGCTATCGGCGTGCCTTTTCTCTCGACCGCCGATACTGTTAAGGATTTTTATGGGCCCTTTCCACAAGGTTATCTGAAACTGGTGAAGGGCAATTTCAATGCGGAGATAGGCGCGCTGCCAACGCTGATCGGTGCGGAGTATACGTTCAGCTTTGAGAATATGAATATTGAACGCGGGCTTCTCTGGAATCAGGAAAACGCAGTCAATAAGGGTATACAGCTCAACTGGACTTATAAGAAGCTTGCCACGGCAGTTAGCTGGAACGACGGCTTTTACTCCGATCGATATACATGGATAACCGGTTCATTGACTTACACCTTCAATGCCGCGAGCAGCCTGGCCTTTGTGGGCGGAGGGAATGCGGGCGCATACGCAAAGAACACGCTTGCGACGCCTTTGTATCTGAATAATGAGCAGATCTATAACCTGATTTACACCTACACAAAAGGGAATTGGGTGGTGCAGCCATATTTTCAATATAGCGACGTTCCGGCGAATCAGCGCATCGGGATTACGCATGGCGCTGGCACAAAGGGAGGGGCTTTGCTGCTCACCTACAACATGAAACACGGAATTTCTCTGGGAGTTCGGCCCGAGTACATCGCGAGCACGGGAAGCGCCAAGGGCGGAGCGATCAACCTGCTTTACGGTCCGGGCAGCGGCGCATTCGGGCTGACTTTCACTCCTACCTACCGCAAAGACGCTTTCTTCATGCGGGGCGACGTGGCTATCGTTCACGCAACCAGCATGACGCCGGGCGATGGTTTCGGCCCGTCGGGCGGGAATTCCAACCAGCCCCGCGGAGTACTTGAGGCCGGGTTCATATTTTGATGATCGCGCCGGCAGTACATGGTGCTTACGGCTTCACAGCTCGGCCTGATGCGTTCTGCGCAACTTCGTAACAGAGAAGCTGATTGCAATACACTGCGAAGCATTCTGCTTCGCAGTGTATTTTTATGTCCGGCCGAACTGGCTTGCTTACAGACGGATATCATTGAGCGACGATCAATGAAGCCGATATCTTCCGCTGTGTACTCATGGGAACAGCACTGGAGGAAACGGAACAGCCGATGCTCCCGACAGTGCCCTTTCATGCCTGCCCATAAAAATGAGGTAACCTGCTAGAATTTTCTTAGGTTTTCTTCGATCCAGGAAGCTGATCAGGCCAGGGAAGTTCCCCGGTTGAATTGGGTGCAGATCCATCGCGTCGCAGGTCGCAGCGGCGATTGTTTTCCTTTGAGGATCTGCGGGGCAGGCGTTCAACCTATCCGTATCCGCGCGGTAATGAAAAGGTGACTGGCTGCGTGTCTGTAAATGATCTATCACTGCGTTCGATCTTCGGCGCGGGTCGCTGGGGCGGCTCCGGGCGTCGAGCCCGTCTATTCGCGGCGAGTTGCGCGGCCGGCATTGTGGCCGTGTTATTTGTCGCCGTGCTTGCCCAGTCGTTTGGTGGGCTTTTTCCGGTCATCGCTCTGCTCGATCTGTTGGTGATTGTTCCCATTGCGCTGTTTTGCGGCTTCTGGGAAGCGATGATTGCTTCTCTGTTTGCACTGGCGGTCCACGGCTACCTGATCCCGTGGCGGCCGCGGGGCAGGATCAGCCTGGATCTCAGTGACTTCGTTGCTCTGTTCGTCTTCATCCTGATCGCGTTTACGGTGAGCAGGCTTTCGGCGCGTGTTGCCGGGCACACGAAGGAATCGGAGTCGTGGGGCGAACAGATGCACGATTTATACGAGTTCACGCGGAGAACACTGCAGATGAATCTCCATGTCGAGCCTGGCCCGCAACTGGCAGAGTTGATTCACGAAATCTTCTCGCTGGAAGCGGTGGCCGTCTTCGACGCAGACCTGCACAACGTGTATCAAGCCGGGTACTGGGCGGTGAATCCACAAGAGATGGCGCAGAATGTCTATTACTTCGAGACCTCGGACGACGATGCCGCTACTGGTTTGGGGCGAAGGGTCGTGCGCTTAGGCGCCGTTCCCGTGGGCAGCCTGGTGGTGCGCGGCGAAACCAGTCCACTCACCAATAGCGCCATTGCATCGCTCATTGCCATCACCTTCGATCGCTACCGCGCCTTTGCCAACGAGAGTCGCATGGAGACGGAACGCCGCACCGAGCAGTTACGCGCCACCGTGCTCGACAGCCTGGCCCATGCGTATAAGACGCCGCTGACGGCGATTCGCGCCGCCAGCACGGGCCTTGGCGAGATGGGGCATCTGTCGCCGGGGCAGGCGGAACTGGTGGCGTTAATCGACGAACAGACAGATCTGCTCGCTGACTTGACCACACGGTTGCTCACGACCGCCCGCCTGGATGCCGGCGATGTAAAGATTCATGCTGTGCCAGTGGCTGTTGGGCCGATGATTGAAGAAGTGTTGGCCAGCCTCAAGGATCGTCTGGCGAGCATGAAGGTCGCGGTTGATCTTGAGGATGACAATCTTGTTCTCTGCTGTGACCGCCAACTAATGGTGATGCTGCTGACGCAGTATATCGACAACGCGTGCAAGTACTCGGTCTACGGTACGACCATTACAATTCGCGCGGTCCGCGAGAAGGCGGAAGTGATTTTTTCAGTGCATAGTTATGGGCCGGTTATCCCCATGGCGGACCGGGAGCGCATCTTCGATCGCTACTATCGCTCCACGACGGCCGCAAACCGGGCCTCCGGCACGGGAATCGGCCTGTCAGTGGCCAAACGGGTAGCGCTGATCCACGGCGGCTACGTGTGGGTTACAAGTGACGAGATCGATGGGACCGCATTTTTTGCAACTATTCCCGGGGCAGTTGAGAAGAGGTATTCCGCATGAATCAGACTCCAATTCGCATCCTCGTGGTTGACGACGAATCGGCAATCCGCAGAGCGCTGCGCCCGCCGCTCTTGGAACTGGGCTTTCAGGTGGCTGAAGCTTCGCGCGGCGAAGAAGCTCTGCAGGCGCTGCGAGCGGGCACGTACGACGCGGTTCTGCTTGATGTGAATATGCCGGGCATCGGCGGGATCGAGACGCTTCGGCGTATTCGCGCTTTCGCGCCCAGGCTGCCCATTCTGATGCTTACCGTGCGCGATCAGGAAGAGGAGAAGGTGCTGGCGCTTGAGTCAGGCGCGGACGATTACGTTACCAAGCCTTTCAGCACCCGTGAGCTGATCGCGCGTATCCGCGCCGCGGTGCGCCGCGTGCGAGCCCCCGCACGCGCCGAAGACGCTCCCATCGAGATTGGAGAAATTCGACTGGATCCGGTAAAGCGCAGCGTCACCAAACGCGGTCAGGCAGTGCATCTCACCCGCAAGGAATTCGATATTCTGCACTGCCTGATGAGCCGCGCCGGTCGCGTAGTGACGTACGCTCGCCTCCTGACCGCGGTGTGGGGAGCTGACTGCCGGGAAGAGGTGGAGTACCTGCGCACGTTTGTCCGCCAGCTGCGCAAGAAGATTGAGGACGATCCTTCGGTTCCTGTCTATTTGCTGACCGATGTGTACGTCGGCTATCGATTTGCCGATGCGCTGATGTTCCAGGAAGAGAGCGCGGGCGCCGCGCCAGAAGCGACGGCGCCGGCCCCGGAAGACGCGGCGTAAAGTCCCGGTTGCGCCTATCTGCTTTTGCCGCGAATATTGGCAGATCGAGCGCCGTTACTCGTCGTAATGGAGAAGGCTGAAGACGTCGTAATCGGGGAAGCGAGCACGGCCTTTCAGGAAGTCCAGCTCGACGGCGAAGCACAAGCCCGCGATCACGCCACCCAGGTGCTTGACCAGATTCACGGTTGCCTCCATAGTGCCGCCCGTGGCCAGCAAATCGTCCACCAGCAGGACGCTTTGACCGCGCGCAATTGCGTCCTTGTGGATTTCCAGGGTGTCGGAACCGTATTCCAGATCGTAGGTCACTCGTTCCACGGCGGCGGGCAATTTGCCGGGCTTGCGGACAGGTACGAATCCCGCGTTCAGCCGGTAGGCGAGCGCCGGACCAAAAATAAATCCGCGCGCTTCTATACCCAGAACGATGTCGATTTTGCGCTCGATGTAATGGGCCGCCAGGGCGTCAATGAGCTGCGCAAAGCCGGACTTGTCTTTCAGCAGCGTGGTAATGTCATAAAACAAAATGCCGGGCTTGGGAAAATCCGGCACAGTGCGCACAAGCTTTTTGAGCGCTTCAACATGATCGGGCTTAATTGTTTCAGGCATTGGTCAGCTCTCCGATTGTAGTTATCAGTGATCAGTTTTCAGTTATGGGTGGTCAGCTTCGGCGGTCAGTTGCCAGTCTATCGCATGAGGGCCGAGCGCGCGGGTCCGGCTCGTTCCTCGCAGAACGGAAATCCAGCGGTGAACAGAATGCCAGGGAGAATTGGCCTCAACCTGCATCGATCAGCTGAACACTGAGTGCCGATAACTGACAATGAGCGCAGTGCCTACCAGGCTCCATCGATGCGAAAAGAACTGAGATGGCGCGCTTCGGATTCGTCGAGATAGTGCTCGATGATGCGATCTACCCGGCTACCGCGCGGTCCCCGGCGCAGACTCTCGCGAAAATCAGCCAGGTCTTCGATTTCGCCCGAGGCGACGACTTCGACGTCGCCGTCCTCGGTGTTGCGCACCCATCCGCGCAGTTCCAGCTCACTGGCTTCGCGATGAACAAACCAGCGGAAGCCCACTCCCTGTACACGGCCTTGAACTAAAAAGTGGAGAACCATGGTGATCGACCAAGGTCAGTTTTGCAGATGCGCAGACGCAGCGCAAGGTGCGAGCATCTCTCGGCCGCCGGGTTAAGCATTTTCGAGCAATTCACGCAGCCGCCGCAATGCCGATCCGATCGCCGCCCGCTCCTCAATCGTGGCGCGCTCCAAAGCTGCTTTGAGCGGTCGCGAGGCCAGAATGGGAATCTTGTTTCGTACAAAATCCTCGACCTCGGCGCTGGGATGGATGCAGCTTGTCCGTCCATCCGCCTGGTCGGGGCGGCGCAGGATCATGCCGCGCTTCTCCAGGCGGTCCACAATGCCGCTGACCGTGGAATGAGCGAGGCTCACTTTGCGGCTGAGATCCTTCAGGCTGATGCCCGGATGGCTCACCACAAAGTGCATTACCGCCATTTGAGGCGCTGTCAACTCGCCTCCCGCTACTTCCGCTTCAAGCGGTTTGCGCAAGGCGCGGCGAATGCTGCTCAGGTCCTGCTCCATCTGCTGCGAAAGCGCGATTAACTCCGCGTTCGCCGGCTGTCTGCTCGCACGCTTGCTCATCTGTTTCATCCTTTACAGCAGTCCCGGAATCAAGGCTTTTACGTGGTCGCAGTAGAGTGAATATTCCTCCGGGAAGGTTTGCGCCATAAACCGCTCCTCCTGGCTCATTTTTATGATGAACTTCAGCAGGATGACCACACAGCCAACGAGGCATCTCCACTCACCAATGGCCAGGGAAGTCCCTAGAATAGCAGCGATGATCCCGGTGTAGATCGGATGGCGAACCAGCGCGTAAGGCCCTTTGAGCACCAGTTCGTGGCCGGACTTCACAGTTGCGCGGCCGCTCCAGTTGCCGCCTAAGAGGATTCGTGACCAGGCGGCGAAGAGGCAGCCGGCAATTGTGAGCGCCAATCCGGTCAGTTGCACGCCGTGCGTGGAAGGGACAAAGCGCGCGGCCAACCAGCCGTTTACAAACCAGGAGCTGCCCAGCAGAGAGACGCCCAGCAAGTCCAGCCCCAGATGGAAGAGGCGGCTGCCCACGGGTTGCGAACGGAGGGTTGGTTTCGTAAATGGGAGCCCGGCGATCCAGAGGGCGCCCAGCGCTCCCCACGCATAGCCGATTGCAGAAATTACATTCAGTGCCATCACGGCTCGCACCTCATTCGTATACGACGCGTCGTACACGACATATCATGCAGGATTCCTTTGCTGGTGTCAAGAGCAGCCGCCGGAGTCTTCCGCGGTGGTCGCGGGCCTGTTCTTCTTCAGTGCCCGCAGCAGATCAAAATGCGGTTCGCGCTACACTGGAGGAAAGCATGGTCTTCGTTCTCGATAACTACGACTCATTTACCTATAACCTGGTGCAGTACCTGGGCGAACTGGGTGCGGAGGTGGTGGTGCGCCGCAATGACGAGCTGACGCCCGAGCAGGTCGAGGCCCTGAAACCTGATCGCATTTTGCTCTCGCCCGGTCCATGCACGCCGCGCGAGGCCGGCATCCTGATTCCGCTCATCCGGCACATGACCGGGAAAGCTCCGATTCTCGGGGTGTGTCTGGGGCATCAGGCGATCGGCGAGGCTTTTGGCGGGCAGGTGGTGCGCGCCCATACCCTGATGCACGGGAAAACCAGCGCCGTGGAGCACGATGGCAAGGGCATCTTTTCAGGATTGCCCAGCCCGATTACCTGCACGCGCTATCACTCACTGATTGTTGCCGAAGACTCCCTGCCCGCCGAACTGATGATCACGGCGCGCAGTGCGGAGGCGAATGGTGCGGGCGGCCGGTCGGTCATCATGGGCTTGCGGCACCGCAGCCTGCCCATCGAAGGCGTACAGTTTCACCCGGAGAGTGTGCTGACCGAGGGCGGCCACCAGATGATCCGCAACTTCCTGGAAATGTAGACCGGATGCTGCCTTTGTCCAAAGCCAGAACGCGGAGACCGGCGGCCGGAACCGGCGCAGTTCGGTTCCCGTTTTTGGCTGTGTCCTGGCTGGCGGTGCCGGTGCTTGCGGCGTGGGCGCAGGCCGGACCCGCGGCGCCAAACGCAGCGCCGAATGCGCCGATCGGCCCGATCGCCATTGTTCCCATCGGAGGAAAGCCCGGCCAGGCGCCCACCGTGACCGGAGCGCTCGAAGTGACCGGCAGCAAGGCCATCATCGCTGCCAGCGGAAGCGTGACATCGGGATCAAAGACAACCGATGTAATCCTGCCACATCGCGGCGTGCTGCGGGTCTGCGCGTCCACAACGGTGAAGCTGGCTGCCGATTCCAGCGCTCCCGCAGGCGATACACCGGGTCTGCTGATGGGGCTGGATCAGGGCGCCGTCGAGGCCAGCTTCGCTACGGGCCGCAACTCCGACATTCTACTCACGCCGGATTTTCGCATACTCATTGGCGGGCCCGGGGCTGCCGACGTAAAGGTGCGTCTTGGTCCGCACGGCGACACCTGCGTGGATAACGCCGGGGCGAACGCTCCTTACGTGGTTGTATCCAGCGTCTTTGACGGCGGCGTTTACCGCGTGGAGCCGGGCCAGCGGGTCATGTTCCAGCACGGTGACCTGCATGAAGTGGTAGACGAAGAGAAAGAGCCTTGCGGCTGCCCTGCGCCGCCTGCAGTGAGCCACGGCAATGAGTTTCCCCTGGCGCAAAGCGAAGGCCTCGCGCCGACTCCTGAGCCTGCGCATGCTGCGCCCGCGAAGCATCCCGCGGCAGCGCCACCACAGGCTGCGGCCGCAATGGTCTACAACAGCGCGGAGCACGCTCCGGCAACGGCGAAGATCGCTCCGCCTCCTGCAACGCAGGGTGCGGCCGTCAGCGCATCCCAGGCCCTGGAAAAGCCAGCCGCAAAAAAGAAGAGGACGGGCTTTTTTCGGCGCATCGGCAGCTTCTTCCGCCGTATCTTCGGCGCGGAATCATAGCTGCCTTTGTGAACGGTGAGCTGCGATTACATATCGCGTGCCCGCTCGATGGCCCGGATGACTGCGCGTGCTTTGTTGATGGATTCCTGGTGCTCGGACTCGGGGACGGAGTCTGCGACGATCCCGGCTCCTGCCTGCACGTAGCCTTTGCCGCCAATGGCAAGCATCGAGCGGATGGCGATGCAGGAGTCCAGATTGCCGGAGAAGTCGGCGTAAAGCACCGCGCCGCCGTAGGTGCCGCGACGCGCTGGCTCCAGTTCCTCGATAATCTCCATCGCGCGCACCTTGGGGGCGCCGCTGAGCGTGCCGGCAGGGAAGCAGGCGCGCAGGGCATCCACGGCGGTCAAATCCGGCCGCAGCCGGCCCTCGATCGAGCTGACGATGTGCATCACGTGGGAGTAGCGCTCGACAAACATCAGCTTATCAACCTTCACGGTGCCGAATTTGCTCACCCGACCTACGTCATTCCGGCCCAGATCCACCAGCATGACGTGCTCGGCGCGCTCCTTTTCGTCGTGGAGCATCTCTTCGGCCAGGGCTTCGTCCTCTTTCTCTGTGGCTCCGCGCCGGCGCGTTCCTGCAATCGGCCGGTACTCCACCTTGCCTTTGTGGACGCGAACCAGCAACTCAGGCGAGGAGCCGGCCAGTTCTACAGTTTCCTGTGCTTTGGGCATCTTGCGTTTTTTGGACGAGTCTTTCGGCCGCACTGAAGGTCCTCCCAGAGGCCCGTCCGGTGTGACGCGCAGGAAGTACAGGTAAGGGCTTGGGTTGACTGCGCGCAGTGCGCGATAAACCTGGAAGGTGTCGACTTCCGGTTCCACGTCGAAGCGCTGCGACAGGACCGTCTGAAAGACGTCGCCGGCGGCTATGTACTCCTTGGTGCGCTCCACGGCAGCCAGGAAGTCTTTCTTCGGCGTACGGTGCTTTACTTTGAGCGCCGCATGTTTGCCGTGGCTTCCGTTTTTCTGCTCAAAGAGCCGGGGCAGGGGCTGCGCCAGGCGCTTTTCGAGTTTGTCGAGGCGGCGCACGGCCCGGCTGTAGGCATCGGCGGGCTTGCCGCCGGAGACGTCCGCCGTTACGACCAGCCATATCTCCTTGCGCACATGGTCGAAGGCCAGCACCTGGTCGAAGAACAACAGGCAGGCATCGGGAACGCGCAGTTCGTCCTTGGCGCGCTCGGGCAGGCGCTCGATCTGCCGCACCGCGTCGTAGGCAAAAAAGCCCACCGCGCCGGCGGTGAAGGGCGGCAAGCCCGGCAATCGCGCCGGCTTGTGTCCGCCGAGCGCCCGCCGCAGCACGTCATAAATATCGTCTTCAACCCGGACAACCTTTCTGCCTTCGGTGATCGTGATCTGGCGGCCGCGGGCGACAATCCGTTTGAATGGCGCCAGCCCGATGAAGGTATAGCGGCCCACCTGCTCGCCGCCTTCCACCGACTCCAGCAGAAAACACTCCGGCTCCGGCCACGCCGCGCGCAGAAACGCCGAAACCGGCGTCTCCAGGTCGGCGGTGAGGACGCGGCAGACGGGCACAAGGGTGTGCTCCCTGGCGAGGACCAGAAACTCTTTGCGGCTGGGCTGGACAGGATCGATGGAGGCTTTCACAAACTCAGTGTAATTGCAGAAAGCATGTTGGCAGGGCGATTCCAGGCGAAGCCCTCACAGCTTGACGCGGCTTTCCGCCTGGCCTAGACTCACTGAGGTTTGGCCTTTGGGATGCGGATGTGGCGCACGGGGCTGGCTCGGCGAAGCCTGGTCGAAGCGGCAGCAGCGGAGGCTGGATAACCGGGCGAGCCGGATTCGCGTCTCATGGTCTTGAGAATGGAAGCTTTATGACCTGCCCGGGCCATGGCAGGCGATCGAATGGAGAGAGAAATGTCATCAGTCACGCCAGCAGTCAGTTTGGACCATGAAGTCA
>JAJZAL010000405.1 GCA_021799405.1 Acidobacteriota bacterium | reverse complement strand
TCCGTATCCTGAGCCGTCTGAAGCCACATGAGCTGTTCCACCAGCCGGCGGCTGGCCGCGGCCAATCGGCGCAATTCGCTTCCGTAGTGATGAAAGGGAGTCGCCAGTACTCCAGGCTCCTCCAGGAGGTCGCAATAGAGTCCCAGCGCGGTAACCATGTTTTTGGCATCGTGCGCCACCTCCGCCAGAGTCTCGCTGTGGCCATGCGAACCGGCCAGCGTTGCCATGAGCGCGTGTGCCTGCTCGCGGCCGCCGTAGGGACTTCCGTCCTGCGTTACCATCTGTTCCAGGTGCTGCATCCGTCGTTTCCTTTCGATGTGGGGTCTGAAAATCGGAGTCTGTGCCTTAAGGGCGCAAAGCCACTGCCAGGGCCGGTCTTCTGATCTCTGCCTGCATAATCTTTGTTCGCTGTTTCCTGAGCCGGTATTTCCTCTTGTGCCGTCCTCCGCTTTCGGGACTTGTCTTCTTCTAATACACGTCGCGTGCCAAACTCGGACGCATTAGCTAAGCTTTTGATAACGGAGGAGATAATCTGGAGATCACGAAGTGGCGCACAGGGGTGGGTATGCGCAAAAAGTTCCAAAATGGAACGTCAGAGCTTGGAATGTTGGTATAACTTACGTGGTTTCAATTGATTATCAAGCAGCCCCATTTGCGGACCCGGATGGGCAAATTTTCCCGTTTCGGTACCGATTCCGTGGACTCGTTGCCGGTTCGGGTCTAAGCCGTTCCCGTACAATCCTTTTATGCACGCGACCGGCTCTTTTTTTCGTCCTGGCGGCAGAATTCCCGCCCAGCTTCGCCCGCTTACGCTTACGCCCGGCTTCGTTCAGACGGCCGAGGGCTCAGTTCTGGTTTCGCTGGGCAACACCCGGGTGCTTACCTGCGCCACCATTGAGCAGGGCGTTCCGGGCTGGCTGCGCAACTCCGGCCGCGGCTGGGTAACGGCCGAGTACGCCATGCTGCCCCGCTCCACCGTGACGCGTACTCCGCGGGAGAGCGAGCGCGGCAGGATCGGCGGGCGCACCCATGAGATTCAGCGGCTGATTGGCCGCAGTCTGCGCTCGGTGGTCGATATGCAGGCGCTGGGCGAGCGCACCGTGATTCTGGACTGCGACGTGATTCAGGCCGACGGCGGCACGCGCACCGCGGCGATCACCGGCGCGGCGGTAGCTCTGGCCCTGGCGCTGAATGCACTGGTCAAGGCGGGAACGCTGCCGCGGTCGCCGATGAAGCAACTGGTGGCGGCGACGTCGGTGGGCATCGTGAGCGGCACGCCGCTGCTCGACCTCTGCTACGAGGAGGATGCGCAGGCCGAGGTGGACATGAACGTGGTGATGACCGCCGATGGGGGCCTGGTGGAGACGCAGGCGACGGCCGAGAGAGGCAGCTTCTCCCGCGTGCAGTTGAACGGCCTGATTGATCTGGCCGAGGCCGGAATCAGGGAAATTCTCGCCGCGCAGCGGGCGGTGCTGGCAGGTTAGCGCTGTCTCGCTTTGCTCCCTTCCGCACAAAAACTCCAGGTTTCGCTGGAGAAATTGGGGCGCATGAATCAAAAACGCCGTAGACTCGCCTATAGCGTTTCGGGAAATTCTGTGTCCCGGGGCCTCGAAGTCCGGCGGCCGCGACTCGCCACGGCGAGTCGTGGAGGCGCTGGACAACGACGATGCGGACACACCATTTCCCAAGACGCCGCATCGATCAGTGCGTCAATACCATCGGCTATGTGAGGAGAGAAAGATGGCCGCGGATGGTCCGCAACCGGTGAACGTGAAGCTGGACTGGGGCGGCTTCACCTTATTTCTGATCACGATCTGCGCGGTTCTGCTCTGCACTGTGATTGTGTGGCCTTTTCTGCCGGGAATCACCGGGGCGGTCGTGCTGGCCGTTGTGACTCGTCACCCTTATGACTGGCTCCGGGCGCGGCTGCGGAAGCCGGCGCTTACGGCAGCTGTTGCCGTGGTGCTGGTCGTGCTCAGCATTGTGACGCCGGCGATGTTTGTGGCGCACGGCGTGGGGCACCATGTTCTGGAAGCGGTGCGGAGCCTGCAAAGCGGCACCGCGGAGCAGCAGTTCCGCCAGTTCCTCGATGAGCACCAGCGCATCGGCGAATTCGTGCGCTTCGCCGCCGGCAATGTCGACTCCGGTCAGGCGCTGCAAAAGAGCGCGGGCGCGGTGGCCGGAAAGCTGGCCGGCATCCTCGGCCGCTCGATCACCGCGCTTGCGCAGATCATTGTGATGTTGTTTGTCCTCTTCTTTCTCTACCGCGACAGGGGAGAAGGGCTGCGCCTCATTCGCTTCCTTCTGCCCTTGGAAGAGGAAGAAACCGACTACCTGTTGAACAGGGTGCAAACCGCGGTTCAGGCGCTGGTGCTGGGGCGATTTGCGGTGGCCGGGATTCAGGGCGTGGTGGCCGGAATTGTCTTTGGCTTTCTGGGCATGGGCGGAGCGACCGTGCTGGGCATGACAACGACCCTCTTTGCCCTGGTGCCCGCGGTAGGGGCCTATGTGGTCTGGCTGCCGGTGGCGATCTATCTGGCCCTGCTCCATCACTGGATTCGGGCCGTCGTCCTGGTGGCGATCGGGTCAACGATTATCAGCACGCTGGACAATATTCTCTATCCCATTCTGGTCGGCTCCCGGCTGCGGCTCCACACGGTTCCGATCTTTCTCGCCATGATCGGCGGGGTCGTGTTTTTTGGCGTCAGCGGGCTGATTCTGGGGCCGGTTGCGTTCAACGTCAGCGCCTCGCTGGTGCACGTCTGGCGCAGCCGCACGCGCGGCGAGCCGCTGCCGTCGGACTCTGCGGCGGATTGAGGCAGGGGGTGGCGCGGGGATGATATGGGTGAAGAGGCCGCCGGCCGCGCTGGCAGTGCCCGCAACCTTCTTGAAACCGGCGCAGATGTACAATCACGTTGTCCAGGAGCACGTTTTGGAAATCCTGGCCCTCAAAAATACGCGATCTCTGTTGGCCATTGGCATCTCGCGCGACCGAGGAGGCTCTCGATGAGAGAAGAATGGCGTCTTCCTGCCTTGCTTCTTGCCGCGTATACCTGCCTTGCACTCACCGCTTGCGGGAGCAGTAACGGCTCGCACCCGATCAGTTCCAATCCCGGAAGCTATACGGTAGGCGGCACAGTTGCGGGGCTTTCGGGGAGCGGTCTTGTCCTGCAATTGAACAACGGCAACAACCTGGCAATCAGCTCGAATGGATCGTTCACCTTTGCCACGCCGCTCAATGCCGGTGACAACTACCTGGTTACGGCATTCGCGCAGCCTTCAGGCCCTGCCCAATCCTGCATCGTGGCACACGCCAGCGGCGCCGTTGCCACAGAAGAC
>JAJZAL010000404.1 GCA_021799405.1 Acidobacteriota bacterium | reverse complement strand
CCTTGGCGACAAAGCGGTCGCTCTTGGCGTGGAAGGCCGGCCGCATATAGGCCTCGGTCACCGCGGCAATCGAGCGCAGCACGCTCTTCTCGCCGCAGCCCGCGCAGGCGCCGTCGCCAGCCACCAGCGCATCGTAATTCGTGCGAACCATGAGCATGTTGCGCAGCGTCGCAGTCTTCGAGTCGGCCGGATTCGCGTTGTTATAAAGGCCCAGGAACTTCTGCGAAGTGTCAGGCAGAAGATCCAGGAAGTGCGTGCCGCTCTCGTGCTCGGCATTCACGTCTTCAGTCTCCTGCACCATCTTCAGCGCCTGGTGATCGCCGCAGGCAGTTACGCAGGCGGCGCAGCCCTTGCACAGATCGCTCACGAAGATTGAGAAGACGCCGCCCGAGCCGGGGCTCTTGCGCTCCGGCGACGAGAAGATGGCGTTCACCTTCTGGTAAGCCATCGGCACCTTGTCCATGATGCTGAAGAACTGCTCCTTGGCCGCGGCAGAGAACCCATCCACCTGCTCCGTCACTTCGCGCAGAATCTTCGGCAGCGGCGTGCCCTGCTTCACCTCCGCCAGCATGCGCTGTCGCGCCAGCTTCTCAATCTCAGGCAGCGTGCGCAGCATCCTGGTGCGCTCCGCAGCGTCGCTCACGTAGTAGCTGATAGCCGTCGAGAGCAGCGTGCTCAGGTCCTGCGAGCAGTTGGGCAGCGCCGTATCCGGGCAAACCGAGATGCACTCCATGCACTGCGTGCAGTTCTCCGGAATGTACATAGGCGTCTCGCGCCGCGCCACGTACTTCGAAGCCGTGTCGCCGGTCGCCGCCGCAATGACGCCCATGGCCGCAAGCGGCGTGGCCGGCTGGTTGTAGCCGAAGTGGGCGCGGAACTCCGCATCGAATGTGGCAACGCTGTCGATCGGCGCGCGCTTGGCCTGTCCGGCTGGCGGCGGCGTGGAGCGGCAGCCAATCCCGCACGAGCCGCCAGCCGTAGCCAGCTCCAGAATCGGCATCAGCGCCTGCCCGCGCAGCGTGGAGCGGTCGGCCGCTGAAAGCTCGCCGATCTTGATCTCCTTGACGCGCTCAAAGCCCTGCATCATCACTTCCATGTTCGACTGCACTACGGCTTCGCCGAACTTGCCGAACTTCTTCACATACTGCTTGTGCACCACCTCGCGGTACTGCTCCTGCGTGATGCCGAACTCCTGGAGCAGATTGCTCACTGCAAAGAATGCGCCCAGAAATGCATTGCCCTGCATGCGCAGTTGCAAGTCGCCACGGTCGGTGGCTTTCCGGGCGATGTCGAAGCCGGGCAACGTGAAGACGCGAATCTTCTTTTCGATAATCTGGCTGCGCGCCCACAGCGGCAGCCGCTCCCACGCCTGCTCGCCTTCTTCATCCGACTCCCACACCAGGCTGCCGCCCTCCTGCATGCCGTCCAGCGGATTGGTGTGCGTAAACGCCTTGGGGTCGCAGCACAGCACCACGGTCACGTGGCGCAGATCGCAGTTCACGCGGATACGCTCTTTGGCCGCCACCATAAAGTAGCTGGTCGGCGCTCCCTTCTTCTCCGAGCCGTACTTTGGATTGGCGCTGACGTGGATCACTTCCTTGGGGTTTCCCAGTTCGTCGCGCTCCCCATCCCGTTCAAAGATCAGGTCGTTCAGGTCGCCGAGAATCGCGCCCAGATTCTTGCCCGTCGTAATGGCGCCCCAGCCGCCGATGGAGTGGAAGCGCACAGCCACCGCGCCCTCGGGCAACAGCGACGGCGTCTCGTCCGCGATCACGCTGTAAGGATGATCCACGCCCAGCACGAAGAAGTTCGCGCCATCGGCGGCCGACTTGCCGTCCTTGCGCACGCGGCCCGCAGTGGCGTACTCATAAGCGCCAATGATGTGCTCGGGGCGGAAGTCCCGCGATCCCAGTCCATAGCTGCCGCCGAAGATCCGAGGTACTTCCTGCAATTGGATCGCCGGCAGCCCCTCGGCGGCCGGATGACCGTCATATTGCACGGCCTTTGAAAATGCGGTACGGATGTCGCGGCCCAGCGGGTTGTCGCCGGCCATCGCCTCATCCGTCCGCTCCAGGATGATCACGTTCTTCTTGCCGCGCAGCGCGCTGATAACAGCAGCCTCCGGGAACGGCCGGATCACATTCAGATGGATGGAACCAACCTTTACGCCGCGGGTCGCGCGCAGGTAATCCACCGCCGCCTCAATGTTTTCCGCTGCCGAACCCAGCGATACAAACACGGTGTCGGCGTCTTCCGTCTTGTACTTGCTGATGAGCCCGTAGCGCCGCCCCGTCAACTCGGCAAACTTTTCGTAGGCTTCCTCAAGGAAGCCGAGAATCGGCTCGGCAAAGTTGTTGCGCCGCGCCACCACGCCCTGCATGTAGTGCTCCTGGTTCTGCACCGGGCCCAGCAGGATCGGGTTGGCGAGATCGATCATCCTGGGAACCCGGCGGCGTGTCGGCCCAAAAAGAATGCGCTGCGCCTCGGTTGGGCAATCGATGATGTCGTCAGGCGCTCCCAGGTACTCGCGGATCAGCTCCGATTCATGTTTATAGAAGGTCCGCTCCAGGTGCGTAGTCAGGAACCCGTCCATGATGTTCATGCCGGGTGTGAGGCTCAGTTCGGTCACGCGACGCAGAATCAGCGCCTGGTCGGCGGCCTGCTGCGCATCCTTGCCGAAGACCATGATCCAGCCCGTATCCAGCGCGCCATAGATATCGTCGTGGCCGCAATGCACATTCAGGGCGTGCTTGGTCAGCGCGCGCGCGCCCACCTCCAGCACCATGGTCGAGGCCTTGCCCGGCGCGTGATAATACTGCTCCACGCCGTACACCACGCCCTGCCCCGAGGTGAAATTCACCACGCGCTTGCCGCACACTGAGTGGGCAATGGCGCCGCCCTGGGCCGCGTGTTCGCCCTCCGTCTCAATGGCCAATGTATTGTGCCCGAAGACATTCAGGTGACCTTCAGCGTAAGCCTGCTGGAAGAGTTCGCCACCCTCCGTCGATGGCGTAATCGGATAGAATACGCCGGCGTCGGCGATCCGCGTTTCGGTGTGGTAGGAAACAAGCTGGTTACCGTTGGCGGTGACCCGAATACCTGGAAAACGAGCAGCAGCCTTCATGGAATTCCTCTCAATGAATCCGGTTTTTGTAAACGATATCTTCGCCGTGTGTCTAAAGCAATCGATTCATCAGGACGCCCTGCCCCGACCTCGCTCCGCTCCCGGTTCGCGCTGTCCCCGGCTCTTTCCTAAAGCGACTCGCCCCAAAATACCCTTGCAGCTGTAACGGCCGGAACGGAGAGCGGTGAACTCAGGGGAAGGTCACCTCAAGACAACGGCCTGCCTCTTTAAGTATGCACCTGCC
>JAJZAL010000117.1 GCA_021799405.1 Acidobacteriota bacterium | reverse complement strand
AGCGAACGAAAGCCCTGTCCTTCGACGTCGCATTCCAATCAAAACGCACATCGAAGGTGTTGTAGTGAACATACTCCTGCTTGTGCGTCAGGAAGTTGTTGATGACGCCCGCGCGGCTCGGCGTCGGGTACGCATTGAAGTAGTTCAGCGCCGCCTTGTTTAACGGAATCCCCGCTGCGGCTGGATTGTCATTCTGAATCGGCTGGCAGGTCTGTGGATCATAGAGCTGCCCGTTCTTCTGATAATTCGTCACGCCCTGGTGAATCAGGCAGTAAGGCTCTGTAAACTGGTTTTCCACATCCGGATTGTTCAGATATTCCTCGAAGTTGCCCTGCCGCATCAAAGCCGTCGGCACTGTGACAAAGTAAGGATTCTGAGGCAGATTCTCGCGGAAGGCCTGGTAGTCGCCAAACCCGAACAGCTTGTTCTTAATGAAAGGTCCGCCGATCGAGAAACCCGGCTGATTGCGGTTGAAGGGAGGATTCGGGCTGGCCGACGCTCCCAGGAATCGGTAGCTCGGATTCGCGTCGAATTTGCCGCTGCGATAGAACCAGAACGCCGACCCGTGATACTCGTTGGTCCCGCTCTTGATCGATGCCGCCACAATCGCGCCGCCGGCGCGGCCGTATTGCGCGGGCGCGACGCTCGTGTCCACCTTGAATTCCTGCGTCGCATCAATGTTGGGGAAGATCAGCAGCGTATTCAGCAGCGAGTCGTTGTTATCCAGGCCGTCCAGCAGGTAATTGTTGGCGGTCGGACGAAGTCCGTTCACCGACAGCGCACCGCCGCCGCTTTCGTTTTGTCGAAAGGTCTCCGCGTTCCCATTCACGCCGCTCTGTGCGTTGCCATAAGCGCCGCGCGTCACACCCGGCGTCAGCAGCGCCAGACCCGTAAAGTTGCGCCCGTTCAACGGAAGCTGTGTGACCTGTTGTCCCCGGATCGTGGCGCCGATCGTACCGTTGCTGGTGTTCATCAGGGGAGCTGCGCTGGTGACTTTCACCGTCGTGGTGACGGCTCCCGGCGCCAGCTTGAAGATCAATGTCTGCGTCGAGGCGACCGTGACTTCAAAAGTGGTTGTCTGGCTTTGGAATCCCTGCGCGGCAACCTGCGCCCGGTAGTTGCCGCGAGGCACCGCAAATACCTGAAACTCACCGGAGTTGTTCGACTTGGCCTCGAACTTCAACCCGGTGTCCACGTTCGTCACCGTAATGCTCGCATTCGGAATCACGGCGCCCGTCTGATCGGTCACCGTCCCGACGATGTTGCCATTGTCAGCCTGCGCATAGGCTCCGACGGCGGTCATGGCCGCAAACACGGCCAGCATCAGAGCGGTCATCCATACGGCTCGATTGCTGACCATCTTATATAGATGTTTCATGTTGCCTCCCAAAAGTTCCTGCACATGCAGCCCCTTATGAATAGACCCTGGGCCGTCATGCCATCACGCACTAGACACGTCCGATAGAACGATGGGCAATACACAGCGCATCCATTTTTCATCAATCCTTCTTCAACAGATAAGTCTTTTGATAACAGCCATTTAAATTATGCCGTCAACAGCCTAAGTGGCCTGGATGACAATTGACCCATGCCTCAAAAGTGGAGTAATACTAAGTGGTTCGCAGGACCATTCTCTATGAGCTCTCAGTTGGAACCTCCCCGGCCTGCTGTCAGAAAGTTGCGCTTTGGTCTATTTGAGGCGGACCTCTCAGCTGGCGAGCTGCGCAAATCGGGAATCCGAATCCGGATTCAGGCTCAGCCATTTCGAGTGCTCACTTTTCTTTTGGAAAAGCCCGGGGAAGTCGTCACCCGCGAAGAAATCCAGCAGCGACTCTGGGGCTCCGATACCATCGTCGATTTCGACCATAGCCTCGGTACCGCCATCAATAAATTGCGTGAGGCTCTGGGCGACTCGGCGGAGAATCCCCGTTTCATCGAAACGCTCGCTCGCCGCGGCTACCGGTTCCTGGCTCCGGTGTTGCCGGTCGAAGAACAAGAACCAGATGCCGCGCTGCATGCGGCGGACCCTTCGTCCAGCTATTCTCCGCATTCCCCGCCAGCGTCGCCCCACACGGCAGACCCGGCACCGACTGACCAAAGCGAGTTTCAGCAGTCGCGCTTGCCGCGATCGAAATTGCGTCCACTCCTGCGATTCTCACTCGCCATCGCCTCGTTATTTGCCATTGCCGGCATCTCATGGTTCTTTGGTTGGCGCACCGGATCCCAGCCGGTTGCTCCGCCGGAGATTCGGCAGATCACCTTTTCCGGCCGCGTCTCCCCCGGCGATACCCTTTTTGAGAGCCTCGGCGCCACTGCCACCGACGGCTCCCGCATTTATTTCCCTGAAATTGAACAGGGCCGTGCCATGCTGGCGCAGGCGCTCATTTCCGACGGTGAAACCAGCACCATAAATATTCCCAACGAAATTGCGGCCCCTTATATCAGCGCCATTTCACCGGACGGCTCCAACTTTCTGCTGCGCAATCACCTGGCGACCAACGCGGAACAACCGCTCTGGATCGTTCCCACCATCGGCGGCGCCGGACGCCGGATTCCAGGCATTCTTGCCCACGACGCCACCTGGATGCCCGACGGCCAGCACGTCCTTTACGCCTACGGCGACAGCCTCTTCACGGTGAACGAAAACGGAACAGACGTGCAGAAGTTTGCCACTTTGCCCGGACGCGCCTTCTGGCTTCGCTGGTCGCCGAACGGCTCCACCCTCCGCTTCACGCTGCTCAACAGTGAAACTCACAGCTCGCACCTCTGGACCATCTCGGCCAACGGCGCGGACGCCCACCCCCTGCTGCTCGCATCTGATGGCTCGGAGTGCTGCGGAAGCTGGACCTCCGACGGCAGGTACTACGTCTTCCAGCACAATTCGCTCAACAGTTCCAATATATGGGTCATCCCCGAGCACTCCGGCCTGTTCCGGGGTGCCGGCAAACCTTACCCCCTTACCAATGGCCCGCTCACTTATCAGTCGCCGATCACTGCCCGCAGCGGTCACCGTATTTTCTTCATCGGCCTTAACCTGCGTTCAGAACTGCTGCAGTACGACGCGGCATCGCAAATCTTCGTCCCTTACGCCGGCGGCATCAGCAATGCGCGCCGTGTCGCCTTCTCGCGCGACGGCCAATGGGTGGCCTGGATTCGTCAGGATAACGGCTCACTCTGGAGCAGCCGCAGCAACGGCAGCCAGCGCATGCAGCTCACCAGCAAGCCGCTGGAAGTCTTCATGATGCACTGGTCACCCAATGACAAGCATTTGCTCCTGATGGCTCGCAAACCCGAGCAGCGCTGGGCCATCTACATGATCGACGCCGACGGAGGCAATCTCCATCTCGTCTACCCGGAACATCGCAGCCAGGCTGACCCCGACTGGTCCCCCGACGGCAAAAGTATCGTCTTCGGCAGGCTCCCAGACCTCATGTCGGAAGCCTCCATGCCCAAGGCCATCTACATCTACAATCTCGCCACGCACGAGCTGGCCAAACTGCCCGGCTCGGAGGGTCTCTTCAGTCCTCGCTGGTCATCGAACGGGCGCTACATCGCTGCGCTTTCCATTGACCAGTCCCGCCTCATGCTTTACGACCTCCAGACCAAAACCTGGAGCACCCTCGCCCACCAGAGCATCGCCGACCCTGCCTGGAGCTACGATAACCAGTACATCTATTTCCATGATTTTGTTCAGCCCGGACAGCCCCTCTACCGCGTCGACATCAAGACTGACAAGATCCAGGCCATCGCGAATCTCAAGGATCTGCGAGCCACAGACGCCGTGGACTACCGGTTTGCAGGTCTGACGCCCGACAATATCCCACTCGTCGACGCCCGCACTTCCACGGCCAATATCTACACCATGGCGATCCCCCGGCGATAGAGATTTCTTTCTCGCCTGATGCGACCAGCCGCCTGCGCCTGTTAGCGGGATGGGTGACCCGCAACGCTGCCATGATCACCATGCCTCATCCTCAGCTTGAACGCGAACAGCAAGTTGCCATACGTTCTGAGGCCACACCTGCGGCAGCTTACCGGCCACCGCAGCGATAGCATTCTCGGGAAATCCTGGCAGCGAACGTGCGAAGGCTGGAAGTCGGAAAACATGCAGTCCGGACAGTACTTCGTCGTTGGATAACCTCACTGAAAATGGTTTGCGAGGGAGTGCGCCTTGACAGTGGACCTCCTCGACGGTCCCCTTGAGAGTCCGGGCAGAAAACCTCACTCACTGGCAGCGGTCAGTAGTAGTCCGAGCAGCTCAGGTAGTATCCGCAGTTACGGCAGATCAGCTTGCACCGGTGCCCTTCCAGCCGGCTGGAACAATTCGGACAGTACACCGAATGATGTTCTTCCTCCGATGCAGCCCTTGGCGCGTCCGCCGCCTCTAACCTCTCAGTCTGAGCTGAAATTCCACGGGCGCCAGAATCCCCTTCCGGAACGCGGCCTTGGTCCGCCTCCCGCAGGCCGCATTCTGATTCGGCATCAGGATCGTGATTATGATGTTGAGTGGACCCGATGGTTTCCATCATGTTTCATCTCACCACTAAACTTTAGACGAAGGAGTTCCTATTATGGAGCGCACAGCGAGCGCAGTATGGAATGGCGGCCTCAAGGACGGCAAAGGCACAATTTCCACACATAGCGGAGTTCTCAACAACACACAGTATTCTTTTTCTACCCGCTTTGAGAATGGCATTGGAACCAACCCCGAAGAGCTGATTGCCGCTGCCCATGCCGGCTGCTTCACCATGGCCCTCAGCGCGCAGCTTGGTCAGGCCAACCTGACTCCCGAATCGCTGGAAACCACTGCCGCGGTCAAATTCGAAAAGACCGATCAGGGTTTCACCGTCACCGCCATCCATCTCACCACCCGCGCCAAGGTACCCGGCGCCAATGCCGCTGCATTCGACACTGCGGCGCAGAACGCCAAGAACGGCTGCCCCATTTCACGCCTTTTTAACGGCAATACTGAGATCACCCTCGACGCCAAGCTCGTTTAAGCGACGCTCACAAAGGCCCACCTCCGGCTGTCACGGTCCACGCAGCCGGGAGTGGGCTTTTCTCTGCCCGGCGCCTGTGATCCACACTGTGGATGCTTCTGCCTGTGGATGAGGGTTGCTGGCCAGCCTGATCACAACTCTCGATTGCGGCAAGGAAGGGTTCTTCGCGCGCACATCCTGGCAGACGAATCTAATCGCCCGGTTTCAGCCTTGCAGACGAAGCTGCTCGCGCATCTTCTGGTTAATTTCCGTAGCCTGCTTCACGCCTTTTTCCAGCATCGCATGCCATTGCCTGGCATTCTCATCGAGCGGCACCGTGCCCAAGAGAAAACTGGTTTGAATCACGACCTCCAGTGCATTACTCAGGTCGTGGGCCAGGCGACGGATTTCCTGCGCTTGCTCAGGGGCTATGGGCTGCTGGACAGTTTCGCTCATGGATCGGCTGCTGGGAATCTCCGGAAAATCCTGCTTAAACGTCATCTGATGCACCCAGCCCCCGCCGGGTTTGACACGAAACCGGGCCTTTGTAACACTAATTTCACTGCCTGTCGGGCTGTCCAGCCTGGACCGACGATTCAATGTGCCGAAGTGGCGGAATTGGCAGACGCGCATGGTTCAGGTCCATGTACTCGCAAGGGTGTGGGGGTTCGAGTCCCTTCTTCGGCACCAAATCAAACACAATCAGTCAGTTGAAACGAATTGCCCGATTCGTCTCACTCTTTGCTGGTTCCTGCTGGCAATCAGTGCTACCCGCCGGGTGGGGTCCACTTCCTGCCGCCCAGGCCTTTGAGGTAGATAAGAGCCCAACTGGGACGCCGCAGAGATCATCGGACGCCCCCTGTTCCTATGCTCCAACTGCTCTTCGTGGCAGGTTGCTTCTGGCCGTTTTTCAGCAAGCTCCTGAATACCATCATCATTCGATGTGACGGCGGTTACTGATAACCAATCTCGCAGGATGGAAACTTGAGCCAGAAGACAATCACTGGCCACGATGAACAAACGAAATCCTCTCGCAGAACAGGCCTGGATTCCCCGGGCTCTTACCTCGGAGTCCCGCCCGTTGATGACAGACTGCCGGGCCGCGAGGAGTGTCGCGCCGGAAATCTCCGCGATCTCGCCGGCAACGACCTGTCTGCTGTTTCGTAATGGATCGCCGTGGTTGGCTCGACGGCGCTCTGCTCCCATACAAAGGGGCCAGAGTGCATTCCTGAACGTCCGCACCTCCGTACACGGCCTTCCCACCTGCTGGACACCAGCTTTGATGAAGCAATCGGGGTGCGACACGGGAAACCAAATCCTGGCCAATCGTTCGCGCCGAGGTACACCCCTCTCATCGTTGGAAAACCCTTCACTGGATGCGAATTTCAGTGTGCGTTTGCCCGAAAGGAAGTTATGAACATCATGCCGATTGCGGGTAGTATTGCGTTGCTGCTGGCGCTGGCCCTTGCTGCATTCAACCTCGTGGTGGGAACCATTGCCCAACGCCAGCTCTTTACCGGAAGCCGGGGCCGCTTCTCGCCGCAGCGCCTGGCAGAAATTGCCCGTATCGCGGGTTTATGGTGCTTCGCTGCCGTTTCCGTGGCCCTCCTTGCGCTGCTTTGGGCGATCTTTACCAACAACTTTTCCCTGGCGTACGTCCTGCATGAATCGAGCCGCGAGCTCCCCGGAGCGTACAAGCTTGCCGCGCTCTGGTCCGGACAGGAAGGTTCGCTGCTATTGTGGGCATGGATGTTGTCCGGGTTCAGCTTGCTGGTCCGTTTGCGCCGCAAGCCTGACGTGAGACTCACCGCGTTAGCGTCGACGATTCTCGCTGCCATCGAAGTCTTTTTCCTTCTGCTCGTCAATTTCGTCGCCCTGCCCTTCGCTGGCGTGGCTGGCGCCGTACCGGCCGATGGCTACGGCATGAATCCGCTGCTGCAGAATCCTGAGATGATCATTCATCCCCCGCTGCTCTATCTCGGCTATGTCGGCTTCAGCGTACCCTTCGCGTTCGTTCTTGCCGCGCTCATGCTGCGGGCTCCCGGCGAGCGGTGGATTGCCGTCACCCGCCGCTGGTCCATTGTCGTGTGGCTGTTTCTCACTTGCGGCATCGTTCTGGGAATGCACTGGGCCTATGCTGTGCTGGGTTGGGGCGGCTACTGGGGCTGGGATCCGGTGGAAAATGCCTCGCTGATGCCCTGGCTCACCGGCACTGCATTCCTCCACTCGATCATCATGCAGGAAAGGCGCGGCATGATGAAGAAATGGAATATCTGGCTCATCTTTTCCACCTTTCTTCTCTGCATTGTCGGCACTACCCTGACCCGCTCCGGCATTGTCAGTTCCGTGCATGCCTTCGGCAAGTCCCCGCTCGGTGCCTGGTTCCTCGGCTTTCTTCTGTTTGCCGTGTTGGTATGCACGCTCACCTATGTGCTGCGGCGTGACTACCTGGCAACGGAAAACACCGTGGATAACCTCGTTTCGCGCGAAGCGAGCTTCCTTTTTCTTAACCTGATCCTTACTGCCGCCTGTATCATCGTCTTCGCGGGTACGCTACTGCCAGTCTTCTCAGAGCTGTTGGGCGGCGGCAAGCTCACCGTTGGCCCCTCGTTCTACCATCGGGCGGTAGTTCCGGTTGGCCTCTTCCTGCTTCTGCTGATCAGCACCGGACCTCTGCTTACCATCCGAAGCGCTTCGCTCAAAAACACGTTGAAGCCCTTCACGCTTCCTCTGTTCGTCGGCTTGGTAACCATGGTTGCGCTCATCGCAGGCGGCATCCATCCATGGGCAAGCCAGGGCTCGCTTTATTCCTGGTTATGCTTCTCTATCGCAGCCTTCGTCATCGCCGCTATCTTCACAGGCTTTGCGCGCGGGGTGCTGTCGATCCGAGACAACACGGGAATGGGTCTGGGTTCGTCCATGCTGTTGCTGGTGCGCACCAATGCCCGCCGTTATGGCGCCTACCTGGTCCATCTTGGAATCGCCGTCATGTTCATTGGTTTCGCCGGTACGGCCTTCAACCACAGCGTAAAGGCGGAACTCGGTCCGGGCCAGCACATGCAAGTGGGCCCATACTCTCTGGGATTAAATAACCTCAAAGAGTTCTCCACCGCCAACTACGTTGCCGAACGCGCAAAGATTGATGTTTCTCGCGCCGGCAGGAAGCAGTTTCAACTCGCACCCGAAGTGCGTTTTTATCAGGCCAGCCAGTCGCAGGAGTCCACAGTCGCCAACCACTCTACACCGCTTTGGGATCTCTACCTCGTCTACGAAGGCAATGACCCGGGAAGCAATCTGCCGGTGATTGATGCGATTCTGAACCCCCTCGTTCTCTGGGTGTGGATTGGCGCCATCATCGTCGTCGCGGGATCAATCGTGATTATTCTGGAGCCTTTTCTCAAACGCCGGAACGCTCTCCGTGGCGTGACTCAAAACTCTCAAGTACTGGTCGCTAAAGGCTGATCACGACGCCCTCAGGCGGAACAAAGTCCAGGGCAAAACCCAAGCGGTAAGTAGACAAACCCTGCCTTCGCAGCGATCTTGCGAACGCAGGGTTGCTCCTCGTTATAGTAATCGATTCGCATCGATTGACCTTCTCCTGGAACACTTTTATACTTTCCGAGACTTGAACCGGCCACTTTCATGGGATCGCTGCGACACCTGGGCTCCACGGCCAAATCGGGCGCGGAATTGTTCGAATACCAGCAATCGCGATCGCCTGGGGGACGCTTTAATTGAATTTACGCATTCACAATAAACCTTTGCATCAAGCTGAATGATAGGAGCTGTCAGTTGGCTGAGGAGAGAAAACAGATTTCCCGTCGCCGGTTCATGCAAGGCTGTGCCGCAACGGCCGCACTCGTCTATACACCGGTGCTGGAAGCTTCCATCGGCAATGATCGCTCCAGAGGGCCGGCCTCTCGCACCTATCGGCTCGATCAAAACTGGCTCTTTGGGGGCAAGCTGCAACCGGAAGCCGTTCAGCCTGGATTCGACGATGCGAGCTTTTCCACGATCGCATTGCCTCACTGTGTCACCGGGCTGTCATGGGATAACTGGAACCCCTCTGCATGGGAAGCCGATTGGGTATACCGCCGCCATTTTCAAACGCCTGCCAATCGAGAGGGACTGCGCTTTTTCATCGAGTTCGAACGGGTCATGGCGGGCGCCGCTCCAACCCTGAATGGGCACACCTTGCCCAAACATCTTGGCGGCTATCTTCCATTTCAGTACGAAGTGACAACTCTCTTGCAACCTGACAACAACCTGCTGGCCGTCGCAGTTGACTCCCGCTGGTTAAACGCACCCCCATCAGGCTCCGCGCGTGGTCCCGCTTCGATCGACTACCTGTTACCGGGTGGTATCAACGGTTCTGTCTATCTTCATGCGGTTCCTCGCATCTTCATTCAGGATGTATTCGCGCGCTCCCTGAATCCCCTCAGTCCGAACCGCACGCTGGATGTCACTTGCAAACTAAACTCGGACGCGCCTTTGCCAAAACGGGTTCGCCTGGTGGCCGATCTCCAGGAATCGGGTCGAACCATCGCCAGTACATCGCAGGACACCTGGCTCGATCGGCCGGAACAGGAAATCAACGTTTACATCGACGATCTCGGCAATGTCACACTTTGGGATGTCGAGAACCCGCACTTATACAACATTCTGGTGACTCTTTTTGTCGATGAAAAACCACTGCATACCTGTCGCACCAGGATCGGCTTTCGCGAAGCTCGCTTTGATGTGGATGGATTCTTTCTGAACGGCCACAAACTCAATATCTTCGGACTGGACCGGCATGAGTTGTATCCCTATTTGGGGTATGCGGCTCCCAAACGCCTGTTGCGCAGAGACGCTGAAATTCTGCGTCGCGATTTCAATTGCAACATGGTCCGCTGCTCGCATTACCCGCAGTCGGAGGCTTTTCTCGATGCCTGCGACGAGCTTGGGCTCATGGTCTGGGAGGAGCTGCCCGGATGGCAGTACATTGGAAATGAGAGTTGGCAGGAACTGGCGATTCGCGACGTCGGGGATATGGTACGACGCGACCGGAATCACCCCGCCGTCATCATCTGGGGTGTACGCATCAATGAGTCCCGTAATGATCCTGCTTTATATCTTCGTACTCGCGAGCTCGCAAAGTCCCTGGACGAGACACGACCTACTTCCGGAACGATGACCGGAGCGTCCAAAAGGACATGGAAAACCGAATGGCATCAGGATGTATTCGCCTTCGATGATTATCACTTCGAATCTCCGGGTGTAGTCGGAATCTATCCGCCAGTTACTGGAGTCCCGTATCTGATCACCGAGGCTGTCGGTCAGTTCAATTACAACACCGGCAAGGGATTTACAAACTATTACCGGCGTGCCGGCGATCCATTTCTACAGCAGGAACAGGCAATATTTCATGCACAGGCTCACAGCAAGGCCGGAAACTACCCGCGCTGTTCTGGATTAATTGCCTGGTGCGCTTTCGAATACGCCAGTCTTCTGGGCGACTATCACGGCGTCAAGTACCCCGGAGTTTCCGACGTTTTCCGAATTCCAAAACTGGGTGCATCTTTCTATTTGTCACAGGTGGATCCCGTCATCCGGCCCGTTATTGCTCCGTCTTTCTATTGGGATTTCGGCCCACGCACTCCATCTGGGCCAGGACAGAATGCCGCCATATTCTCCAACTGTAACCGGCTCGAATTATTCATCGGCCGCAAGCACCACTCGGTCCTGCAGCCCGATAAAGAAGAATATCCCAACCTGAAATATGCGCCTTTTTTTGCCAACCTTGAACTGGATGGCGCCGGCCTGCCTGAGCTACGCATCGACGGCTACGTCAACGACAAACTTGTGCTTTCCCGTTCGTTTTCGTCGAATCCCGCCGAGGATCGCTTCGTATTGCGCGCTGATGACACACATCTCAACGCAGATGGATCCGATGCCACTCGCCTGATGTTTGCCTGCGTGGATAAGTACGGAGCACCGCGCGCATTCGCCGACGGCACGGTGACCCTCCGCCTGCACGGCCCCGGCGTCATTGTCGGGAATAATCCATTCGATCTGGGGTCAACCGGTGGCGCCGCGGCAGTTTTCGTGAAGACTCTCCCAAACCATGTTGGACACATTCGAGTGGTAGCCACTCATTCCAGGCTTGGGAGAGCCACCGTCGAGATGATCGCGCACAAGCCTGAATTGAGAGCAGAAGGCTCCATCTAAGGCGATGGCACCACCTCCCTCTCGTCAGGCCAGTAATACGCCGGCAGAGTGATAGGTCGTCCCACCGAGATGTGTTTCGATCAAGGGCAGTGTGGGCGTGCTCGTCAATATCTCCAGCCTCCCATTCTGCAGAACGACGGTATCTTCTGCCTTGGCTCCTTGAATACTAGGGTTCCAGGCCATCGCCTGTATGGCTAGCACGCGGTCAGTAGCGCCAGGTCGCGCGATCCACTCGCGCTCCCAGTAGCCGGTTGCGCCCCCCTGATGATGCATCTTCTCCTCTTCTGCATAGCCCTCCGCCGCATAGGCCTCGTGCGCGACAACGAAGAGATCTTCAGCCGTTGCTCCTTCTTGCGTGGCATGAAGCAGACTCGCGTTCACTCGCGCAGCGGCAGCAAATTTGTCAGAGAGTTCGGTGGGCATCGCACCGAAATGAACAAAACGAGTCATCGATACGCAGAGTCCCCACCTCCGGGCGCAAACATTCAACATGCCAAATCGCTGCAGCACGCCATTCCGAGGCACAGCATGCCTAAAATTGCGAATGCGCTCATCCACGGCTGTAAGCAGGACGCTGGGAAGTATGCCTTGCGCCAACAGTCCGCCTCCAATCATCGCCTGCATCGCCGCCTCTGTCATGCCCGGCTTCAGGTTGTGCAAAGTCTCTGTAACTACGTTGGCGACATTTTCGCCGAGCCAGCGATATCGCTCGACTTCTGACTCTGTGAGAGCAAGCCGCAGCGAGTTCATGGGCACAAACGGAAATGCCGTGCCCGGATTGTCCGCGCCAACCTTCCCGCTGCCAACGACTTTGCGAATCAGGCTCTCCAGGTCGGGAACATACCAGGGCTGGAAAAGCGGTTGATAGTCCAGCGAAGCAAATTCTTCCCTGGCCAGACGGGGTGCCTCATTGTTCGTCGTCAGATAGTAGGCGCCTTCGCGCGTGAAGAGCAGGCTGGCGGCGCCGGTTTCTCTTGGCAGGCCGATACGGACATCCACGAGTCCCGCCGTTGCCCACGCGATGTTCTCAAGGCGGGAAACGAGCAGGCCATCCAGGCCACGCGCTACGAAAAATTCCTGCAGGCGGCGGCGCTTCCCCGCCAGTTCCTCGCCGCGTTCAAACTGTGGAAACGAACATCTGCTGTCCATTTTTCTCCCACCTCTACTGTCTCAGGTTAACTGCCCTTTTCCCCCTGGAGCGATTCCTGAATGGCTCAACCTACCCACCTTGGCACGTCCTTGCCCTTGCTGGCCTGTTCCTGAATCGCGCGGCTCGCGCCCACGACGCGTTACCGTACCAGGCTCTGCTGGCTCAGACGCTCACCCGGCTTGCTTTCGCCCGACAGGATGCGCCGCTGAATCTCTTCCCGCGCATGATGGCAGCCAAGACCCTCTGTCATGCGTCGCCCCCCTTTTGATGCCGTGTTTACCACATTCGTTCTCCTTTCCACTCGTGCGCCGCTGCGTGAGAGAATCGCGGTCACGCTGCTCCCCAGCCACGCCAAAGGAATAGCCCGCTCGATGCCAGCCACATCTTCAAACCTTACGAACTCATATTGCGCGTCTTGATCCTTGTCTGACGGAAGCAGCGACACCATTTCCCCATTGCGGCCCGGCAACAACCCTTGCACCCCGGCCGATCAGACCGCGCGTCCCCGAACACGATCCCATGATGCGATCAAATCCCCACGTCCTCCGCGCTTCATCAACCACCGCGGCCAGAGTCGCGTTCAGTACCTGTGTCGGCCATCCGCTCTGCACGACCATCAGGTGATTGCCACTCATTTCCTGATTCCGGCTCCAGAAACACGGTCTTGCGCAAACAAAACGCTTTCATACCGCCATGTATCAAGGTCGAAAATAAGTGTAATCGAGTGCGGTTGATCAAAAGTACGGGGGAGACTCGATCATCGCCAAGCCTGGACCCCTGACATTCGCAGTTTTGAGCCCCGCCCCGGAGACGACTGACCCATTCCCCTTGCTCATTTCCCAGCCTGTCCCGGCTGTGTTAATCTGCACGCCAATATGAAGCTTCTGAAAGTTTGCCTGACCGCATCGATTCTCCTCATCCTGTTCCCTCCTGCGCAAGCTCAATCTCCCAACACCGTGTTCCAGCCCGGCGAATGGCAAATCGAGTCCACCGTCACTCCTTCCGTGGGCAACCCGGTTCACCGCCAGGTCAGCATCTGCGCTCAAAGCGCTGGGCAAACCTGGCAGTCCGGCACCGCCAACCAATCGTGCACCGCACCCACCGTCACTGCCATCGCCGGTGGATATAACATCAAGCTCAACTGCACCGGCGGCGCAGGCCCCGTCCAGTGGAAGTCCGCTTCCAGCATCCGTGAGACTTTCTCGAACGGCGGTCGCACATTCGACGCCAGCGGCACCACCACAACCACCGTCTCCTACGCCGGACATGCTCCCATGACCTCATCCGCAGCGCTTCATGCCATGGGCAAACGCACCGGCGCCTGCAAGTAGAATGTCGGATGGATTCTCCTATCCAAGGTATCCTCCCGCCGATTCGCGCTTACAATATGAGGTACGTCAACAATCCGGGGACCCCGCACTCCCCTGGAGGTAAGTCATGAAACTCCCTTCCACCTGCACCGCGGCGATTGCTGTCCTCCTTCTCTTCAGCCCGGGCCTTGCAACTCAAGCTATTGCCCAGACGGGCGCCATCACGTCCGCCCAGGCCGACACCATGGCCCGCGGCAACGTAATGGCGTCCCTCACCCGCACCATCAACTCCAAAAAGGTAAAAGTGGGCGACAAAGTCACCCTCAAGACCATGGGATCGGTAACGCTCTCCGATGGCACAAACCTGCCGCGTGGCACGGCTCTCACCGGCGCTATCACGGCGGTAGAAAAGCCCAAAGGCCATGACAAGACGGCAAGCGTCAGTTTCACTCTCGATACGGCGAACGTTCACGGCAAGACCATTCCCGTGCATGTGCTCGTCACTGCCGCCAAAGTCCCCAACCTCATCCTCAACGCTGACGGAAGACCCATCACCAGCGACATGACACGCGGCAATATTATGCCCGATGCCGGAGCTGGCATGGCCCAGGATCGGCAGATGATGCAATCCGTTGAAAGCCAGGAAACCGGAGCCAATTCCGTCAAGCACAAGCAAGTGACCAACAGCGGCACGATCCGCATCCAGGGCTCCACGTTGCAGATCATCGGTGTACCGGTCATCTCGCTCAAAGGCGCCACGCTTTCCAGCACAACCGCCGGAAAAGGCGAAGCCACCTTCCAGAATAAGAAAGACGTGGACATGGAAAACGGCACGCAGATGCGCCTCTACGTCGCCCCGGCTCAATAACCCGTCCTGTCGCGATCTCGCCAATTCAACACACGCGAAATCGCATCATCTCCACAGGGCCCCTTGCCCAAGGGGCCTTTTCTCCTGCCCCGAACAGGCAACTATTCTCAAGACCTCTGCATATAAGTTCATCGAGCAAAATTTCGGAAGCCGTATTCCGGAATTCCACTTTTATCTCCAAAGCTGAATGACGTATCACGATCTCTCCATCTGTCAGGAGGCAATCCATGAAAAAGCTGTTCTCGATTTTCCCAATCGCGTTTTTCGCTCTTACGCTGCACGCTCAATCGATGCCCGCTGCAGCGGCAGCTCAAGCTTCGCAATCCGCCAACGCGGCGGTCTCCCACAGTGCAGCACAGGCACAAACCAGCCAGGCGGCAAATGCCGCGGCTCAGGCGGGGCAGGCTTCCGCTCAGGCGGCCGAGGCCACCCACCTTTCCGCCGAATTAACCAGGCGAATCGACACCCGGCACACCAGGGTGGGCGACAAGGTCTTTGCAAAGACCACCCGCGCGGCGCGGCTTCCGAATGGTGTAAAGCTGCCTCGCGGCACCCGGCTCCTCGGACGGGTCACACACGTTCAGGCGCGCTCCCGTAATCAACACGCGGCCCAGCTTGCCTTCACTTTCGACCACGCGATCCTTCGCCATGGCCGATCCATTCCCATTCATGCCGTTCTAACCTCTGTTTCTGCCCCCTCCGCGATGGCCGACGCCAATACCATGAGTGGCATGAATGCCGGACCCATGGGAGGTGGCGGAATGGCTGGGGGCGGCGCCATGGCAGCCCCTGCGCCTCCGGGCGGAGGGCTGGTTGGTGGTGGAATGGTGGGTGGCGCCCTGCACGGCGCCGGCGGCGCCGTCGGCCAAGGAACAGCCATGATGAACAACAATCTCAATGCAGCAGGACGCATGGGAGCCGGCATGGCTCGCGGGATGGACGCCAGTGCCATGGGCGATGCCATGGCCAGTGAGCACGCCATGAGCGTAGTTTCCGGCACACCTATGCCCGTTCCGCATCTGCCCGGTGTCCTCATGTCCAGTTCGGCCGGCAGCACCGACAGTGGAACGTTCAGCTCCACCCGCCGCAACTTCGCACTCGACAGCGGCACACAGATGAACATGGATGTTACCTCAGCCAATTCGAACGCCTCCGCCAGTGGATCTGCTGCCGGCTCGGTGCACGGTTCGGCACACCATCCAGTCCAGCGCAACTAACCCGCTTCGAGTCACTGCTAGAGCGATTCCAGGATAATTGCGCCCCGAAGTGGCGACTCTACAGCCGATGCGACCAACAGGGGGCAGCGGCCCTGAAGAGTCTCAAAATGGGTATAGCGATCCTGGAA
>JAJZAL010000403.1 GCA_021799405.1 Acidobacteriota bacterium | reverse complement strand
CTAGCGCGCGCAACAGCTCGCGGCCGAAGATCGCGCCCGAAGCGCCGGTGATAGCGACGGTGAGGTTCATAAAATCAGCTACTAACTTCTCGCAGTTTCGTCCGAACACCTCGCCCATTGGCAACCACCGCCACAGGCTCCAGCGGATTGTGCGGAAATCGGCTCAAAGTTAACTTTCTACTCTCCCAGCACGCGCTTGAAGATCGCGTCCACATTGCCCAATTGGCGCGTGTAATCGAAGGTACGCGCCAGCTTCTCTGGGGTCAACAGCTTCGTAATCGCCGGATCGCGGGCCACTTCATCGCGGAAGACCAGGTCCTCTTTCCACGCGCGCATGGCGTGCGACTGCACCAGCCGGTAAGCGTCCTCGCGCAACATGCCGGCCTCGGCCAGGTCGAGGAGCAACTGCCCGCTGAAGATCAGCCCGCCCGTTGATTCCAGGTTCTTCTTCATCCGCTCGGGGTAAACCAGCAGCCGGTCGATGAGGTCGGTGGTCTTTGCCAGCAGATAGTCCGCCAGAACGGTCGAGTCCGGGAAGATGACCCTCTCCACCGACGAGTGCGAGATGTCGCGCTCATGCCAGAGCGGGATGTTTTCAAAGGCCGCCTGCGCGTTGCCGCGCAGTACGCGCGCCAGGCCGCTGATCTGCTCGCTGGTGATGGGATTCTTCTTGTGAGGCATGGCCGAGGAGCCTTTTTGCTTCTCGCTGAAGTACTCCTGCGCCTCGCGCACCTCGGTGCGCTGCAGGTGGCGCACCTCCACGGAGATCTTGTCGAGCGTGCTGCCGATAATCGCCAGCGTGGAGATGTAAGCCGCATGGCGGTCGCGCTGGATCACCTGTGTGGCCACCAGCGCCGGCTTAAGGCCAAGGCGCGCGCAGATGCGCTCTTCATGCTCCGGCTTGAGATGGCCGAAGGTGCCCACCGCTCCGGAGAGCTTGCCGATGCGCATATCTTCGGCCGCGGCGTCGAAGCGGGCCAGATTGCGCTGCATCTCAGCGTACCAGTTCAGCAGCTTGAGGCCGAAGGTAGTGGGCTCGGCGTGGATGCCGTGGGTGCGCCCAATGGTGGGCGTGTGCTTGAACTCGAGTGCGCGGCGCTTCAGAACATCGAGCAAGCCCGCGATGCCTTTGCGGAGCAGCGTAGAGGCCTCTTTGATTTGCAGCGCCTGCGCTGTATCGACGACGTCATTCGAAGTAAGGCCGTAGTGCAGCCAACGCGATTCCTCGGCCAGCCCCTGGCTTTTGAGACTTTCCGCGACGGCCGTGGTAAAGGCGATGACGTCATGCTTCACCTCTGCCTCGATCTCATGAATGCGCTCTACGGAAAAGCCAGCCTTGGCGGCGATGGCTTCGGCGGCTGAAGCGGGGATCACGCCATCCTCGGCCAGCACGGTACTGGCGGCCGATTCCACCTGGAGCCAGCAGCGGTACTTGTTTTCCTCGGTCCAAATGCGCCCCATCGCCGCGCGGGTATAGCGTTCGATCAATGAAAAACTCCTTGCCTCAAATGGATTTCGCCGCTAAAACCAACCCTTGATTGTACGGCCAAGCGACCATTTCTCGCGAGGAATGCCCAGGCGCCGATAGAGTTCCTCTTTGAGCAGGCCGCGACCCGGCGCATACGGCTGAAACCACTCGCCGTCGATCACCAATTGCGGGATGGCACGCTTGCCCACGCGGCGTATCACCTCGTCGGACGCGGCCGGATCATCATCAATGTCGATCTCGCTGTATTCAATTGCGTGAGAATCAAGAAATCTCTTGGCTGCCTGGCAGTCCGGACACCAGTCAACCTTATACACTTGCACTTTCATGGTGTTATTTTATCGTGCTGGCGCTGGTACCATCCGTGATGATGAACGCAGACGAAATCAAGACACGGCTCAACCTGGAACCGCATCCGATCGAGGGCGGGCACTTCCGCCAGACATACATTGCAGCAGGCACTGTCGAATTGCCCCGTGGCCGGCGGGCCTACAGCACGGCGATCTACTACCTGCTCGAAGCCGGCGCCTTCTCTGAGATGCACAAGCTGGATTCCGACGAGGTCTTCCACTTCTACCTGGGAGATCCGGTGGAGATGCTGCAACTCTACCCCGACGGGCGCTCCGCGCTTTTTACTCTTGGACAGGATTTGCAGGCGGGTCAGCATCTTCAACTCGTGGTTCCGGCGGGGGTCTGGCAAGGGACCCGGCTCGTGGAAGGCGGCAGAATGGCCCTGCTGGGCTGCACGGTTGCGCCGGGCTTTGATTACGCCGACTACCGCGGCGGCAGCTATGCCGAACTGATCGCAAAGTGGCCGGAACAGGCGGAGAGGATTCGGAAACTGACGCGAAGGTAGTGGAGATAGCGAAGCTGGTGATGCCAATCTTTGATCTACCGCCTCTCGCGGAAAAAGTTTCGCAATAGTTCAGCCGACTCTTCGTCGCCGATTCCCTGCTCTACCTGCATCTGGTGGTTGAGCTTTGGGTGGTTGAGGACCGCGAGCACCGAGCCGCATGCGCCCGCCTTGGGATCGGCAGCGGCGAAGACCAGCCGATCGAGCCGCGCGTGGATCATGGCCCCGGCGCACATGGCGCAGGGCTCCAGAGTGACATAGAGCGTGCAGCCTACGAGCCGGTAGTTGCCCAGGGCGGCGGCGGCGGCGCGCAGAGCGACGATCTCGGCGTGGGCCGTAGGATCGTTGTCGCGCAGGACGCGATTCTGGCCGCGCGCGATGATGGCGCCCTCGTAAACCATCACCGCGCCGATGGGAACCTCGCCGGCTTCCGCGGCAAGGCGGGCCTCGGCGAGGGCGGCTTGCATGGGGTCGCTTTCGGCGCTCATGGTCACAATGCTACTGCCGCAGGCTGCTGCTGGGTCATGCAGTGGAGCGCGCCCAGCCCCCAGATGAGATCCACCGAATGGATGCCGATGACCTCGCGATCCGGAAAAAGCTCTGCCAAAATGTTCAGCGCCACGCGGTCGTTAGGATCGTGGAAGGTGGGCACCAGAACCAGGTCGTTGGCGATGTAGAAGTTGGCATAGCTGGCCGGCAGGCGCTGGCCGCGGAAAATTACCGGGCGCGGAAGCGGCAGTTCCACCACCGTGAACGGCTTGCCGTCGCAGTTGCGCGCGGCCTTAAGCCGCGTGAGGTTTTCAGCCAGCGGTGCGTGATTGGCGTCGTCTGCATTCGGCTCTACGGCCGCCACGACGGTGGCGGGCGCAACAAAGCGGGCGATGTCGTCGATGTGGCCGTGGGTATCGTCGCCGGTCACTCCGCGATTGAGCCAGATGACCTGGTCCATACCCAGAAAGTCGTGAAAGGCCTGCTCCATCTGCGAACGGCTGACGCCGGGGTTGCGCTGCTGCACCTCGCTGAGCAGGCATTCTTCCGTCGTGAGC
>JAJZAL010000008.1 GCA_021799405.1 Acidobacteriota bacterium | reverse complement strand
TCTGGGCACACGGTCGCCGGGCGAAGTGAGATTCGAAACGGAGGCTTCCATGGCGCCAGTGCCGGAGCAGGCCATGAGCAGTACGTCGTTCTGTGTGCCGACGAAGGTTTTGAGCTGCTCGAGAACGCGTTGGTAGAGAGCACGGAACTCGGGAGTGCGGTGATGGATGTCAGCAGCGGCCATTGCGAACTGGGCTGCGGGAAGCAGCGGAGTCGGGCCAGGAGTGAAGAGTCGGGTCTTCCGAATCATATGGGAGTATCCTCTCTGCGGATATTTTCACGCACCTGTAAATTTGACGCAGGGGCTCTATACTTAAAAGTTGGCCTGATTTCGGAGAGGCAAGATTGAGCCTGGCGAAGAAGATTGATCACGACACCATAGCTGCGATGAAAGCGCATGACGCCGAACGCACAAGTGTGCTGCGACTGGTGAAGGCAGCGCTGAAGAGCAAGGAAATCGATAAGCGTGCGCCGCTGACAGACGCCGAAGCGCTGCAGGTGCTGACAACGATGATCAAGCAGCGGCGCGAGTCGATTGAGCAATTCACCAAGGGAAACCGCTCAGATCTGGCTGAAAAAGAGGCTTACGAGATCACGGTGATCGAAAGCTATATGCCGAAGGCTGCCAGCGAAGATGAGATTCGCGATCTGGTGGAGCAGACCATCGCAGATCTTGCGATGAGTGGCGATGATCTGGGCCCAAAGGATATGGGGATGGCGATGAAGGCGGTCCAGGCGAGCATCCAGCAGAAGGGACTGCGCGCGGATGGCCGACTGGTGAGCGAGATCGTGAAGGCGCGGCTGGCGAAGTAGGTTACAGGGTCAGCGAGTAATTTCGCGTCAGGGCATGGACGGGGCGTGAGCGCCCCGTTTGCTATTGTGGGCCATCTATTTGCGCGTCGGGGTGATGGTGACGAAGGTGCCGTCAGGTAGTTCGCCCTCGACAAAATGCACGACGCCGTTCTTGACGAAACCGAGTGCGGGCTTGAGCGGCGGGGCTGGTTCGGAAGGTGGTTCCTCGGCGAAGAGCGAGCCGGAAACGCGTGCAGGAGGCTGGCGGGCGGTAATGGGACCGGAAGCGGGACCTCCGGGCAGCAGGTCACCGACGGTTCGGTGGGTGCCTTTGTCCATGGCTAGATTGGCCAGTCGGTCGGCATGCTTGTTCTTTCCGCGCAGGACGTGTTCGATGCGAAAGGCATCGAGTCTGGCGGCGCGGCGCTTCGCTTCTTCGTAGAGCGGGCGCAGATCAGGGCTGTTAACGCGGTACTTGCCCTGCATCTGCTTGACCATGAGCTCGGAATCGGCGACGACGCGGAGGTGGGTATAGCCTTTGGCGAGCGCGAACCCAAGGGCGGCAAGCAGGCCGGAGTATTCCGCGAAATTATTGGTTTTTACTCCCAGAAATTCGTAAAGTTCCTCAATTTTGTTGCCGTGGGCGTCTTCCAGACGGACGCCATAGCCGGCGGGACCGGGATTGCCTCGCGAGCCGCCGTCGCAGTAAGCCGTGATCCATGAGGAGGATGGGGAGCCGGGTTCGGGTGCAGAGGGCATGCACTGAGTCTAGCCGAGCTCGTGGTGGAAAGCCGGTCAGTATGCCCCGATGCTGGTGCTTTTCGGGTCGGGCACATTGGCAAGGGCGGCTCAAAATGACGGGAAAGTCACATGTGAGGCGTACACTTTGTGCATCGAGTGTTTGCGCTATGAATGATCATCCCGGGGGGCCGGAAATCCGGCACCCGCTACGCCCGCAATCGGCTCACATTTCGCCTCCCAATTCGTCCATCGTTCAAGGAGACGTAGGGCCGATGTCAGACGCGTTGAGCATTGTTTCGCGAGAAGCGGTTTTAAGTCCTTCGCCACGGAAATCCGTGCGGGCTGGAGAAATCACCTCTGAAACGGAGCTGATTCGGGAGGCGCAGGCTGGATCACGCGCAGCCTTTGACGCCCTGGTGCGTCAACATGATCAGGCGGTGCTGCGGCTGGCTTTGCACCTGACCGGCTCGGAACAGGATGCCCAGGATATTCACCAGGAGGCTTTTCTGAAGGCCTATAAGTCGCTGGCGAATTTCCGGTTCGAATGCTCGTTCTATACGTGGATTTACCGCATTGTGACGAATCTGTGCCTGGACCTGATGCGCCGCAGAAAGGCGCGGCGGGAGGAGCAGGCCGTGATGATTGACGCCGCAGGCGGTGAGATGGATCTACTGGTGAACGTATCGGATGACCGTGCGGGTGCCAATCCAGATCGGGAGCTCGAGCGCAAGCAGCTTGGGCGGCACATTATGGATGCGCTGGAAAAGCTGACACCCCGGGAGCGAATGGTGTTTGAGCTAAAGCATTTCCAAGGGCTGCGGCTGAGAACGATCGGTGAAATGCTGAACACGACGGAGGAGACGGCAAAGAACACGCTCTTCCGGGCGACAAAGAAACTACGCGCCAACCTGGCGGGAGTGCGCTGAGCCCGGCCGGAGATTCTGCATTTAGGAACTCTGTATGACGTGTGAACAGGCACAGGAAAGCATTGCGCTGGCAGTCTATGGGGAGTTGCCGGACGAGGATCGCCACCTCCTGGCCCAGCACCTTGTGGTGTGCGAGTCGTGCCGTGCGGAGTATGAAGCCGTTGAGGGATTGCGGAAGGCGATGTCACTTTCTCCGCAGGAAGAGCCTTCGGCGAATCTGCTTGCGCAGGCGCGGTTGCGCCTGGAAGAGGCGCTGGATGCGGTTCCGCAAGGGGGCCTGCTGGTGCGCCTGGGGCGGCGCTTCAGGCTCGGCCTTGTGCGCTTGAGCAGCGCTCCCGTGATGGCCTCTGCTCTGCTGGTATTTGGATTGGCCGCCGGTGGGTATGGCGGGTTTCGATTGGGCGCGCACAAGCTGCATGTCCAGCAGTCGGAGATGATATTGAAGGCGCTGCCGATTCGACCAGCATCTGTGGCTATTTCCAACGGAAGCGTCGAAGCCGCCAACGTGAAGCCGGTAGCAGATGGGCCGAACGATTCGCTCATGATTGATACGGCGGCGGCGCAGATTGCCAATGTGAGTCAGATTCTGAATGCACCGAATTCCAATCGGGTGGAAATCCGGTTTAACCGCCTGGTGCCGGAGTCTATTTCAGGGTCCATTAACGATCCCTACATCCGGAGGTTGCTGCTGCTGGGCGTTGTCGCCCCTCAGAATCCGATGGTGAAGGATATTTCAGTGGATCTGATTGCGCGCGAATGTGCCACGGGCCGATGCAACGAGGGGCCAGACCGGCGCGCGTTGATGGATGCGCTGCGTTATGACAATGATCCCGGGGTCCGCTTGAACGCGCTGGCGGGTTTGCAGCCATATATTGCGAGCGACGTACATGTGCGCAATGCTGTGCTGGACGCGATGCTTCACGACGCAGATCCGATTGTCCGAGTGCAGGCGATAGAACTTGTGGCTCCGATCGAAGCTGACTCGAGCGTTCGCCAGGTGCTGCACACGGTTGCAGCACAGGACGAGAATCCGCAGATACGAGATGTGTCAGAGCAGCTCCTCGAGCAGGAGCCTCCTGTGCAGTGACCCAAAGACGGTGCGACGCGGATAACGTTTCGGTCTGCCGGTTCGTCTTTCAGAGCGAAGGGCGAATGGCGCAAACTATGAAGATTCTGGCGAGGCTGGTGTTTGGAACGGCCCTGGGATGCCTGTTGCTGGGCGGCGTTCCAGCATGTGCGGTGCAGAAGGGCTCTTCCCATCCTGTTTCCGCCAAGCCTTTTACTCCAGGATATTTAGGTGTATATCTTCGCGGGGTGAATGCGCAGACGGCAGCGAAGCTGCAGTTGAAGCGCGCCATGGGCGCCGAGATTCTGGGCGTAGATCGCGATGCGCCTGCCGGAAAAGTGGGATTGAGGCCGCACGACGTGATTGTGGGCGTGGATGGGAAATCCGTTGCGACTGGTTTGCAATTGCGGGAGATCCTGCGCAGCATGCCGGCGGGCCGCACGATTCATTTGCAGATCATTCGAGATGGGAAGCCGAAAAATGTGACGGTGAAGCTGGCAAGCCGCGCCGAAGTGGAGGCTGACGCGTGGCCTGCAGGGGTGATATTCACAGACGGATTTCCGTCTGCGGGTACTACGGAGGGCATTCCCTTTGGGCGGAATCTCGGACCCAACGTGACGTTGCGGGAGTTTGCGATGGTGGGTTGTGATGGGCTCGAAGTGGAACCGATCGGGCAGCAGCTTGCCAGTTACTTCGGCGTTCCTCACGGAATGGGATTACTGGTGCGAGCTGTAGAACCACACAGTGTCGCTGCTGCCGCCGGCCTGGAAGCAGGCGATGTGATTACGGCTGCTAATGGTATGCCGTCTGGGACGTTGCGCGGCTGGCTCATGGTGGTGTCGCAGAATCAAGGCAAATCGGTGAAGCTGCAGGTAATCCGAAATCACAAGTTGAAGATGATCCAATACACCCCCGGAGGGCGCAGCAACAGAGCAGGCTAGGGGAACTACGAGTGTTTCAGGAGGCTGGCAATGACCTGGCATTCGACGAATGGGGTACCGAAATGAGCTGGTCCTGGACTGCATCCTCGTTTGACCAAGATAGCGACCCCCCTGAGCCGGACGGGAATTCAGCCCGGACCGTCAGTTCGTGCGGACCGAGAAGCGTATAGTGACTGGATGGAAAGTGCTGTTTTCGCGAAACTTTCCGGTTTCCGCAGCACGTGCTGAAGCACGCAGTTGTGATTCAATAAATAGAGCATGCCGGAAGTTGCAAAACCAAGTCAGGCGGTGCGCCGCGCCAAAGCCGCTGAGCGCAAGGTCAGGGAGCTGGCAACGGTGGCGCATGCGCTGGCGTCGACGCGTCATCCCGTAATGGCGCAGATTGTGCCGATGCGGCGCTGTAACCTGTCCTGCACCTACTGCAACGAATACGACGATTTCTCAAAGCCAGTGCCAATTGAAGAAATGTTGCGAAGGATCGATCATCTGGCGCGGCTGGGGACGAGCATTATTACGCTTTCAGGCGGAGAACCCACACTGCACCCGGATCTAGATGAGATCATTGCGCGGATTCGTTCTCACGGGTGTATCGCGGGCATGATTACGAACGGCTACTACCTGGTTCCGGAGCGGATCGTGCGGCTGAATCGGGCCGGTCTGGATCATTTGCAGATCTCGATTGACAATGTGCAGCCGGACGATGTGTCAAAGAAGAGTCTGAAGGTTCTGGACAAGAAACTGCAAAATCTGGCCGAGTACGCGGAATTTCACGTCAATATCAACTCTGTAGTTGGCGGAGGCATCAAGAGTCCGCAGGACGCGCTGACGATAGGACGCAGGGCCATTGCATTGGGATTTACGTCGACGATCGGGATCATTCACGACGGGGAAGGCCAACTGAAACCGCTGGGCGATGCCGAGCGGAAGGTCTGGGACGAAATGCGCGGGTGGAAGAAGAAGAACTATTCGCGGTTTAACCAGTTCCAGGAGGCTATTGCGAACGGGCAGCCAAACGAATGGCGGTGCCGCGCGGGTTCACGCTATCTGTACATCTGCGAGAACGGGCTGGTGCATTACTGCTCGCAGCAGCGAGGATATCCGGGTGTACCACTGGCGGAATACAGTGTCCACGACGTGCGGCGGGAGTTTAAGACGGAAAAGACATGCGCACCGCACTGCACGATCAGTTGCGTGCACCAGATTTCTTACATTGATCACTGGCGCGCTCCGCAGACCAGTTCGATTTCACCGGGGCAGAATTCTGAACTCGTGAAGATTCGGTCGTAGTGCGCCGGGAACAGGGAAGCAAGGAAAGTAAAATATGAAGCTTTGGAAAACCTTACAGGCTGCACCGGTTGGCTTGGCCCTCGCTGCGGGTATGTTCATTGCCCCAGGCTTTGCCCAGGCGCAGTCCAATATTGTCCAGCAGGCGAATGGGATCAAGGCCTTTCAGACGATGGAAGACAAGTGGAGTGCCGCGGTGGTCAACCCAGACCAGTACACCATGGACCTGCTGCTGGCACCCTCTTTTGTGGACATTACCCCTTCGGGCGATGTGGAGACGCGAGACGAGTACATCGCGTTCCTGTTTGCGAAGGGAGATGCCGAACCGTACAGCATGCTGCAGCGGGTAACAAGCCTGCGTGAGTTTGGCGATACGGCCATCGTGAACGGCACTTACGCGATCAAGGTGTCAGTGGACGGGATGCCGCATGCGGAGCAGGGCGTGTTCACACACGTCTTTGAGAAGACGCCCGCAGGGTGGCGCTGCGTGAATGCACAGCAGACGAATATCCCGATGCCGAAGCCGGTGGAAAAGGCGAAGAAGCGGAAGCGGCACCTGCTCTAGGAAGCGGCACCTGCTCTAGGAAGCAGCACCTGCTCTAGGAAGCAGCACCTGCTCTAGGAAGCAGCACCTGCTCTAGTCGGAACTCCTGCGCGAAGTTGGTAGATGAGGGGCGATGGCTTTCCAACCTTCGCCGTAAAAGAGGCGAATGGCCGCAATCCCCGCAGCGCCGGCGGCCGTGCATGCGTGCGCATTTTGCACCGTCACGCCGCCCAGAGCGAACACGGGTACTCCCTGCGCGGTTGTCACCGCCTGTGACAAAGCAGAGAGTCCGACACCATGGATGATGCGTTGGGGCTCGATTTTTTCGAAGACAGGCGAAAAGAGCAGGAGATCCGCATAGCCGCGACGTTCGCGGACTTCGTTTAGAGTATGGCAGGCTGCGCTGATCGTGCAGTCGCGCCCACGCTGACGATAGAGTCGCCGCGCGGCGAGCGCTGCATTCTCTGGGGAATCACTGCTCAGATGAATTCCATCACAATTCGTCTCCATAGCGACGGCCGCCGGACCGTTCAGGAGTACCCGCATAGAGGAGCCTTCTGAGTGAACTGCTGTGACGATAGAGGCTGCGAGGGCACCAAGAGCGGAAAGCGACAGGTCTTTTTCGCGAATCTGGAGGTAGTGAACTCCACCTGCAGCCAGCTTGCTTGCCTGAGCGAGGAGCGACTTCGCACGATCTTCCTCGGTTCCGGAGAAGAGGGAGCGTTGGGTGATGGCATAGAGCAGCATCTAAGAGCAAATTAGCAAAAATCTGAGAGAGCAAGCGGTCTGGCTACGCTGATATTCTTCGTGGAGCGAGTCCATGCCGTATGGGGTTTGCCAGAAGCTTTGCAAATCTCCTTCCGAGGAGGGTACCTCCCGGAATGAAAATCTGGGTACGGAGCATCCGGGGTTTCATGGTGGGCCGGCCGCTTCGGCTAGAAGATGGGCGCTGAACGCAAGGAATTCTATGGCGAAATACGATCTACTGGTCATCGGTTCGGGACCTTCCGGGCAGAGGGCCGCGGTTTCCGCGGTGAAGAAGGGCAAACGTGTCGCTCTGGTTGAAATGCGGAGCGTGGTTGGCGGCGTTTGCATCAACACGGGAACCATTCCAAGCAAAACAATGCGGGAAGCGGTGTTGCACCTTTCTGGATACAACTATCGCTCGATCTATGGGATGAATTACCGGGTAAAGGAAAAGATCACGATGGCGGACCTTGCATTTCGAGTTCAGCATGTGATCAAGACCGAGATCGATGTGACGGAAGCGCAACTGTCGCGCAACCTGATCGATGTGATTCACGGAATTGCCAGCTTCGAGAGTCCAAATCGAGTCAAGGTGGCGGGGCCCCAGGGGGAGTCGATCTACGAAGCGGACAATATTTTGATTGCCGTCGGTACCAAGCCCGCCTGCACCCCAAAGGTTCCGATCAACGGCAAAACGATCATTAACAGTGACCAGATTCTGGAGCTGAATCAGTTGCCGAGAACGATGATTGTCGTGGGCGGCGGCGTAATTGGGGTGGAATATACGTGTATGTTCGCAGCCCTGGGGATCCGGGTGACCCTGGTGGAAAAGCGGCCGAGGCTGCTGGAGTTTGCCGATCAGGAGATTGTGGAAGCGCTGAGCTACCACCTGCGCGACAGCCGCGTGACCATGCGGCTGAATGAGGAAGTGGAGAGCGTGGAGGAAATGCCAGACGGGACTGTAGTCGCTAATTTGGAGAGCAAGAAGAGGATTTCCGGGGATGCGCTTCTCTACGCGGTTGGAAGGCAAGGGAACGTGGATGAATTGAATCTGGCGGCGGCAGGCATTGACGCGGACAAGCGCGGGCGCATCCCCGTGGATAAGGATTTCCGCACCAAAGTGCCGCACATTTATGCAGCCGGTGATGTTATTGGATTTCCGAGCCTTGCTTCCGTTTCCATGGAGCAGGGGCGGATTGCGGTGGAGCGGGCATACGGTAATGAGGCTCTGCAGTCCAATCCCAGCTTTTACCCATACGGGATCTATACGATTCCCGAAATTTCGTTCATAGGAAAAACCGAGGAACAGCTGACCGAAGAAGATGTTCCCTACGAGGTAGGTGTGGCCTATTACCGGGAGATCGCACGAGGCCAGATACGCGGCGATACAACCGGGCGGCTGAAGCTGATTTTCCACCGTGACAGCAAGCAGATTTTAGGCGTGCACATCATCGGAGAAGGGGCTTCAGAGCTGATCCACATTGGCCAGGCGGTCATGGCCCTGAGCGGCGCGCTAGACTACTTTGTCGATACGGTATTTAACTATCCTACGCTGGCCGAATGTTATAAAGCGGCGGCGTTTAATGGGATGAACCGGCTGGCTCGATTCGATACGTAGCTACGAAATACGGCGAAAGATCTACAAGCAGTTCAGGCAGGAAGAGGGACAAGGGCATGGCGAAATCCATAGGGATAGTGCTGACGGACCAGATCACCGCGGGGCTGGTGGAGCATCACGAACTGGTGGGAGAACCGATTCATCTTCCCAGGGAGTTTGATGAAAACGGCCTTATTGAAATCCCGAAGGAACAACTGTGTCATTTGATCTGCGATGCGGTGGTGGAATTGGTTCCGAGGGACGCCGATATTGTGGCCGTGGGTGTGGCTGTGCCAGGCATCGTAATCCAGGGAGTGCTGGAGGATTCTCCTAATTTGCCACAGCTCAAAGGCACGCACATTTGCAATGACGTGGGCGCTGAACTGCGGGAACGCGGATTCGACTTCCCGGTAGGTCTCTGTAACGACGCCGACGCATCGGCAGCCGGCGTGGCTGCGGCGCGCAAGGAATTCAATAAGCTGATCCGGGTCTGGACGATCGGGAACGGTATTGGGTTCGGGCGCTATCCATATACGGAAGGGGCCTGGGAGGGCGGTCATATGGTGGTGTCGCTTGACCCGAAGGAACGCTATTGCGGATGCGGGGGCAAGGGGCATCTGGAAGGGATTATGGGGAATCGAGCAATGCGTCTGCGATTCCTCGATATGGAACCCGACGAAGTGTTTGAGGCGGCGAAGAACGGGGATCGTCGATGCGCAGATTTTGTGGACCTGTGGCACCGCGCCCTAGCGGCGGCGACTGCGTCTCAGATACATCTGGAGGGGCCTGGCCGATTCTGCTACACGGGACGCGACATTGACCGGTTAGACCTGAACACGCTGCGGCATTACCTCTACGAGATGGTCAAGATGAGCCCCTTGCAAGGCTACACCGTGGAGATACTGCCGGAGGACCGCCTGCGAACCCTGGTTGGAGCGGCTGTGGCGGCCGAGCGTGGAGAGAAGTGCTAGGCGAACGAGGTTAGGACTTTGATTTGGTCGCGCAGATAGTTCTTAGAGCATTCCCCTATTCCTGTGAACTTTCTGAATTCAACCAAGCGCAGCTTTTTCATAACGGAAAAGCTGCGTTGAGATTTTCTCTTCGGTCTATACCAATAGGGGAAATGCTCTAAAGCATGAAACGCTCGAGACCGGCGCGACGGGCATGGGCCGACATTGCCTCATGAATCCGGGTGGCAAGAGCAAGAGCACGGCGGCCGTCGTCGCCGGTTACGAGCGGCGTCCGGCGCGTACGAACGCATTCCAGAAAAGACTCGATTTCCAGGCGGAGTGGCTCGTCCTCCTGAACGTGGGGTTTGTGCATGCGAAGACCGGGAGGAAGTGCCGAAGCCGCGGGGCTTACAGGATGGTTGGCTGAGAAGGCAGCTTCGGCGAGGAATGTGTCTGGTGCGACGTCAATCACCAAGAGGTCTTTGCGGGCGTAGTCGATTGAGATGTACTGGTGGGGTTGGAAGAAGCGGAGCTTGCGGACTCGCTCGGTGCTGACGCGGCTGGCGGTAAAATTCGCCACACAACCGGAGTCGAATTCGATTCGAACATTGGAAATATCGACCTGGGGCGAGACGATCGGGAGGCCAACGGCGTGAACTTCGCGAACCGGTGATTGTGCCAGATCGAGCACGATATCGAGATCGTGAATCATCAGATCCAGGACTACATCGACATCCAAGGCGCGGGGACTGAAAATGCTGAGCCGGTGGGCCTCAAAGAACATGGGCTGATGGCGCATGGAACTCGCAGCCAAAACGGCAGGATTGAAGCGCTCGAGATGGCCGACCTGGAGTATGCGTGAATGGTGCAGCGCCAGAGCGACCATTTGATCGGCCTCTGCAACTGTGGAGGCGATTGGCTTTTCGACGAGAACATCGATACCGGCCGAAAGGAGGGAGGATGTAACGTCGCAGTGAGCGGTGGTAGGGACACAGACCGAGGCTGCATCGACGGCGATGTCTCCGCGCTCGCGGGCTGCGAGCAACGCATCCACGGAGTCGAAGGTTGTTGGTGGTGGAAGGAGATGCTCTGCTGGCCAAAGCGACGAGGCGGCCTGGCTTAGATTGGGCTCGACGATGGCCGTTACGCGTACGGGGGGATCCGTGATTGGCCTTGAGGAGGCCAGTTCACGGTAGACCCGCAGATGATTGCGTCCGAAAGCTCCGGCACCGACTACGGCGATGTTCAGCGGACGTCTCCTTTGCCTTCTACGGCCTTGAGGCAACGCGAATAGAGCTCAAGTAGTTGCTCGATGTGGTCTTCAGGTTTTGACGTGGCAGAGCTGACGAAACCGGGGGCTGCGACGCCGGAGCGGCCAGCACCGGTGGTTGTGACGACAAACTTGAGCAGATCGAGGGCGATATCTTCGTTTCGACGAGAAAGGCTGGCGATTGGAAACGCCTGTTCCATAAGTGAGACTCCTCTGGGGCCGATACTAGCAAAATTGAGCGGCATCGCGCTCTTCAGACTTCGCTGATGCAGAGGCATACTCGACCGATGAGGAGATCGGAGGGCAAGTCGTTAGGTGGGATTTCCATGGCCTCGAGCGGGAAATCGAGGCGGTGTGGACACAGCAGCAGCCGATCAGAATCAAAAGTAACGTATCGGAGCAGAAGTCTGTTGCCGACCCGCAATGCGTAGAGGTTGGGGTGTGGCGGAGCGAACGGCACGAGCGAGTTGTAATGGCGGTCGACGATGACGATCGACAATTCCTGCAGGAGGGGCTCCATCGCGGTTGCCTGATCGCCTGTGACACGGACGGCGATGAAGCGTTCCCATGAACGGCGCCCGGTTGAATAATGAGGTGCGAACCGGTCCAGTTCCGCAGAGGGAAGGGCGATATACGACTGGATGGAGCGAGCGGGAATCAGCGGGAGTGCGACGGCGGCGGTTTGCACGATGAGCGGGATGCGCAGCGTATCTGCCGTGTTGCCGTCGGGTTGATCGTCCCCCTCTGGCGGAAAACCAGCTAGTTCCTGGATGGTGATCTGCTGAGCAGCAAGCAGTCTGTCAAGCGCGGCAAGACTGAGCTTTCGCTTGCGATGCAGGAAGTTCGAGATATGTGAAGGGCGCAGGCCTGTTTGTGCAGCGAGAAGCTTTCCTGTCACGACTCCGCGTTGGATGCGCCGCCACATTTCAAGGCGCAGTCGCTCATGGAGCTGCGAAAAGGTCATTGTGAATGATTTTCAATGAGTCACGCAGGGCTGCTGTTTCATTAGCCGCGAGAAAAGCCGCAACTCGCAAGCTTCTGTACTTTTATAAGTAACACTAAATGTGCGATTTGCGGCTGCCATAGAACATGACCTTTGTCTTATTGACCACTAGGTTCCATGCCGATAAAGTCAGCTCACTTTCTGATCCGCACAAATGAGTAGAAACAGCAGCTAGCAAAGCTGCCGGTGGAAATTCCACTGTGCGCATCATTCCCCGGAGATCGTGACGATCGATGTTGCAAGTCTGCGTTTTCCCCCAACTGATTTTCCGGAAAGTGATCCGAAGATTGCGCCGAAACCTAGAACCGGCATATAAGCGGAGGACTCTTTCCCTTTTTCTGAGGAATCGGCAAGATCGAGCCCCGAGTGACCGTCATTGCCGCGGAGAAGCGAATCATGATGTATCTGAAGGTCTCTTTAAAAGTGTGCGAAGGCTGTGGTTGCCTTTGGATTCGCAGTCAGAGCAGCAGCAACGTCTATTGCTCGGATTGCGCGCGTCGGATGAAAGATTTTCCGAAGCCCACTATGAGGACGCGGGGCAGGCGGTCGCGAAAAGTCCGATCTGTCGTTTGCGCGGGAGGTGAGCGATGAGCGCAGCTTTGACGGTTCCTCTGATACGGGCGAGCGATGCGGGCATAGAGCGGCCATTTGCACATAGGCATCCGTCCAATGAGCTTGGCGGAACAGCATTTTATCGCAAGCGGACGGAGGGTCTCTTGAGGCGATACATGCGTGCCTCCATGGAGATGGGAAGAACACCGTCATTGCTGGGCACAGGTATCTTTCGTGGCCGTGCATCGAGCTATCGCTTGCGCACCTTTGAGGACTGCATCATCTTCATATTCGATGTGGAGAAGTGCCTCAAGCGCCTGGATATCGAATCTCAGGACCTGATTGCCCGTATAGCACTGCAAGAGTACACATACGAAGAAACAGCAAAGCTGACGCAGCAAAGCGAGCGGAGTGTAGGGCGCAAATACGCGCTGGCGCTCGATTGCCTGACGGGCCTTCTGATCGAGGCAGAGATTCTGGACGTCTCTATCTGTTGACTCACATCGCAGTCTGGCCCTTTGTAATCGCCTATGAAATCAATAACATAAGAAATCGACAAGAAATGTGCCGGGAATTATCGGGGAACCTGATATTCTGAACCTATAGATGACATTTCAGGGGGACGCCAAGTGGCGTCCCTGTTTTATTTGTTGCCGGAAATCGTTGAACGGGTTTCCAGACGGACCTTCGACCTGTAGCTGACAAGAGATGTGCGGTCCGCCGGAAGGCGTAGAGAGCCATAAATGCACGTGTGAGGACGCGCAGCATGTTCTTAGGAATAGGTAAATGTGACTCGAAAAGTGCGAGCAAGATGTTAGCAGGCTTCTGTTGTATTTGTGCGTAATCGTTCGGATGTAACAAGAAGGCCATAGTTAGCCCCATTTTAAGGAAAACTGCTCTTTGACGATGCCCCGTGACCGTGCCGGCTATTGCAAGAGCTTCTCGCGGGTGATGCTAAATCGCCGGCACTTATGACGAAAGGGAATTTCATGTTGCGAAAAGAGGGGTTAGCCTCGACTGTGATGAGCGCAAGGTGGTCAGCAACGTACCTATTTCTATTCTTGCTGGTAGTCCTACCTTTGGCGGCAATTGCGCAAGTTGCAACGACGACGGTGCAGGGTACCGTTTATGAGGCGAGCGGACAGGCTGCGTCTGGAACTATGTTGATCAGCTGGCCAGCTTTCACTACCGCGAGTGATCAGGCCGTGGCAGCGGGGAGCACAAGCGTGACGATCGGAGCCGATGGATTTGTCAGTGTGAATCTGGCGCCAAACCAGAATGCATACCCTGCCGGGACATACTACACGGTGGTCTACCATTTGAGCGATGGAACGGTAAATCAGGAATACTGGGTCGTGCCGGCAGCGGGAACGGCAAGTATTGGATCGGTACGGACACAGATCGAACCCGCTACAGTTGCCGTGCAATCGGTCAGTAAGAGTTATGTGGACAGCTCCATAGCGTCGCTGAGCAGCACTTATGTCCCCATCGGTGGCGGGACAATGACAGGCCCGTTGACGCTCGCGGGAGATCCTACATCTGCGTTACAGGCAGCTACCAAGCGCTATGTGGACAGTCTTGCATCCGCCGATCTTCCCTTGACCGGGGGGAGTCTACAAGGATCATTACAGGTGCCTGAGCTGATTGCGAAAGGACCGCGGATCAACGTTGAGGATTCCGACTTCAGCCAAGGGCAGCCCGTGGAAGGCATTGCTGTTACAAATGGGAACTGCACCTCGGCTCCGACAGTCGCGATTCCAGCGCCGCAATATCAACAGGACGGCAGCAAGGCTAGTGCAACTGCCTATTGTGTGAATGGGCAGGTTCAGATTTCCATAAATTTCCCTGGAGGCGGATATACAACCTCCCAGCTTCCAACAATAACAGGAGGGGGCACGTCAGGGGCTACCGCAACCTTGATTCTAGCTGGTACTGCCGGCCCGGCCGATCCCACAGGCAAAAGTCCCTCCCTAGCGGCGATTGAAAATGCCGTGGACTATGCTTATGCACACTCGGCAACGCCCGAGAATTTTGCTCAAGTGTATATTCCACAAGGCATTTATGACTTAGACGGGACATTGCGTATGCCTTGTGACATTACGTTAAAGGGCGATGGAATGGCCGCGACTATCCTCGAGCCCACGGTTAACAATGATGATGGCATTACAGTGTACGGACTCTTCCAGCACCCCGACGGGTGGGACTGCCGCGGCCTGATTTCGGATCTGCAAGTGTACGCTCCTGGCGGTCATAACTATACAGCCACGGAACTGTCCATAATTGGAGCAGCTGGATTTACTCTCCGGAATATCAACGTTTCGGGAGGGGGCGGAAGAGGGATTAGCACAGAGGCAGGTACAGAGCGCACCTATGGCGCCGATATCGAAATTGACACAGTTCGATGGCCGCTCATATGGACAGGAAATGAGCAACATATCAAGAAATTGAATATCGCTGCTCCCGGAGTATCCGGAGATACGGTCACAGAGCCGGATGGCACCGCGGGGTTTTATTGTTTCGGGACGGGCAATTGTGTGGATGGCAAGTATCCAAGTCACGAATGGAATGGAGGAAGTTTGATTTATGCCGTCAGTAATGGAACGACGGCAACGTTCTATGTTCGCGGAAATGCCCCACTGGTCTCTACATCCCCGATCATTGCCGGGCAGCACTTCACGGTAGCGGGAACGACAGGGACCGATCTTGACGGCCTGTATGCGGCTACCAGTGTTACCAACAATGTGACATCCGACCCGTCGGGTAGTTGCACGGCGTCAAGTGAGTGTTTTGAAGTGCAGGCGAAGTCGACTGTATCGGGCATTGCGACGATTACCTCGACTACGAGTACCGCAACGTTCCCAGCGAACTCGAGCGTGATTACAGTTGCTTCTAACACGGGCTTTGCGCCGTGGGCGCCCATCTCCGGGGCAGGAATTCCCAGCAATACATGGGTGGTGGCTGTATCTGGTACGTCAGTGACTTTGAGTCAGACAACTGTAGCGGCAGAGACGAATTCAGGCGTGAGCCTTACACCGGTGTGGAAGCCAGCGATCATGCCGGATCACAATGCGGCAGTAACATTTGCCAGCGCAGCGGGAGCGATCGATGATGGATCAATCAAACCCCTTACCTACGCTGGATGCTTTCATGCGGCCACATTCGGCAGCAGCATTTCTCATTTCTACTGTGAGGGCTACCCACTTGGCGGGCAGCCAACCGTGAATTCGGCTCTGCAATATAGTGGTGATCCTCCGGTCACTTCATTGGTTTCAGCGTTGGGGGGGAGCGCAGGCCAGTTCACGAGCGTTTCCGTGGTGGATAACTCCTGGTTTCAGGCTTACATCAATGATCCACAGGACGTGCTGGAGACCGATGCCGGCGAGATTGTAAAGATTGTTCCCCAGGATTATTTGTATGGAAATACCAGTCCTTCGGCATATGTGTCCGGTGTCCTGCGAGACCAGTTTGAACTTGTAACCGTGGTGATGAGCCGGAATAATCAGATGATTATTCTGGCTCGGAACGATTACGGGTCAACCGCGCCGGCCGGGACCATCTGGCCGGCTGGATCGCAGGTGGCGGAATATCCGCAAGCGTCTGCAGGGTATGGGCCGTTGTTGTTTGCGGACAACCATGTCAACGTCATCAATAGCCCGTCTTCGAACTGGTCAGACGGTTGTAATGATCAGACGGAGAATATCTGTGGGAGTTATATTATTGGATCCATTCCCAATGGGATAAGCACTTTTACGACTGGACAAGCCGCTGGCCAGGCGGGGATTTCGGGGGCCGATGTATTCTTACTGGCCAACGAGCGCTGGGGAGCAGAATGGAATGCATCAGGCGAGCCGCTTGGTCAAGGTTTTGTCAAGACGGTTGGCGGCGGGGGTTCAGTGTTTGCGGCGTGGGGAGGGTCCGACGCTCACTTGGGATATGGGAACGAAGCATCGACCGGGAGGCTTCTGGCGGATGGTTATGTCAATGTCCAGGGTGCGGATGGTTCTTATCCATATGCATCCTATACGGATATTGATTCTGGTGTGGCTTTCAACACCTCAAATGGCGGAGAGACAGTCAATCCGATCAATACGTGGTCGGCGGGAGATCCCTTGACCGGCTCGCCTGCAGGAAGCATTATTGGTCTCCAATTCGAAAACTCTTATTGTTACTGGGATACTTCTTCGGCCACTGGCGGACATGCGACGAGTCGCTGGTGTTTCAAGGGAGGGCCAACGGCCTTGGGAGCCTCCAGTGGCTTTGAGTACGATACCTGGAGTGGAACATCGTGGGTCAATCAATTTCGGCTCGCGCCTTCGTCCGGGGGTGCAGTGAACCTGAATGTTTCAGGGAATGCCAATGTTGCGGGAAATCTGTCGGCTGCGGCGATCAACGGTGAGATAACCGTGGATGGAACCACGTACACATCGCTGAACAGCGCGTGGAGCGGGGCGCTTACTGCCGCCAACGATTCGGGGCAAAATCAGACGATTCGGCTCGGTCCGGGTGAATTCAACATCACTGCAACGCTCACGGAGCCATCCAATGGTGCTTGCATCAGTTTGATTGGATCGGCAGGCGCGGCGACAGCTGCCGATGTAACTACGGCTTCGACGACGCTGAATGTGTCCACAAGTCTGAGCGGACCGATTTTCTACGCGGGCAATACGGCTCAGGCGCAGGGCTGCACGTTCAGGAATCTGAATATCCTCGGGAATCAGGACGCGACTTATGGATTTCAGATGGAGTGGTTCCGCGGGTTGATGATGGACACGGTGACAGTAAACGATACGAATGACGAGGCCATTCTTCTAGGTGAGGAGTCAACGGCAGGCGGGCATCAGTCCAATTTCATCATGCGGAATGTGACAGTGAGCTACAGCAGCGCAAAGTTTACACCGGCGAATCGGCCGGCTTATGGCATACACCTGCTGAAAACCGCGATTGATAGCTACATGGATGACATTCTCGTGCGCAATGCGCTGACAGCCTCGGTGTATAACGAGGGTACCGGAAATACTGGAAACATGATCCACGGCTTTGGGTATCCGTACTCCTGTACAACCGCGCCCTGTGTCAACAATGCTGCCAGTGCGACTGCTCCGAATGCATCTTACGCCACCAGTTATGTGGTTTATGATACGGGCGGTGGAGGGTCAGTGTGGGATGACACTTATATTGACAGTCCGGCCGTCGCTGGTTTCTATATCGGGGCGAATGGAATTTCGATTCGCGGCGGCCATATTCAGTGGCCGGACCTGACAAGTTTCCCTTCGGCGAATCTAGCCTACGTTGCATCTGGAGTGACCAATGACCTGCTTATTGCTGATGTCAGCTGTCTCGGGATGAGCCCCTCTGCGAACTGGATTACTTATGGAGGAGCGTCCGGGAATCCACCGACATTTTCAAGTGTGCACCACCTAACCGGTTGTGGGAACTATTACCAGGCCCTCGAGCCAGCGGTCACGACAGGGTTTTCAAGCGGAGGTGCAAACATCAACGACCCAAGCGGAGCGGTGCCGAGAGTGTGGGCGACGCCGCTGTCTGCGTCTGCAAACGAAGTGGCCTACTCGGCGCAAATGTACAGCGGCTATCAGGGAGATGTTTTCCAGGCCCACTTTTCAGGAGTGAATCCGTTCTTCAATGTTACGTATCAGGGCACGGTGAGAACGAACGGTGGATTGGCAGTCAGCACCGTAATCAACACGGCTTCGAGTTTGACCCTGACGACTGCGAACAAGAATGTGATCGCAAATGCAGCAAGCGGACCCCAAACGCTCACATTACCCAGTTGTTACACCCCAATGGCGGATCGAATGACACCCACCGGTCTGGAGTTGACGATTGTGAAGTCTGACACGAGCACCAACTCAGTGACGCTTCAGACGGTGTCATCGCAAACGATCAACTATCGGGGTACCGCGGCACAGACTCTGACGATTTCATCGCCGGGTGCGAGGACCCTGATCTGCGGGCCTGATGACGACTGGTACGCATACTGAGCATGGAGGGGTTGGCCCATCTCGTCAGGGCCGACAGGTGACAGCCACATACAACAAGACCACGCGTCGGGATCTGATCATGCTGGGGCACGAGCTGGATACGCCCGTGTCCGGCATCGAAGGCATTCTGGCTCACTTTGTGGCTCGTTCTGCTTTGCAGATAAGGAGCCGCAGCGGAAGGAATATGCCGCTGGTTCCGAACCGCGTACAGCGGGAGTATGAGCGAAGGCGTGGCCAGCAGAATATTGTCCTGAAGGCGCGGCAACTGGGAGTGAGTACCTGGATTGCCGCGCGGTTCTTTCTGAAAACGGCGCTCGTTCCCGGAAGTCTTACTGTTCAAGTAGCGCATACGCAGGAGGCTGCCGAGAGTTTATTCAAGATGGTGCATCGTTTCTATCGGCTGCTTCCGACAGACGTCCGTGCATCGCTGGGGGCGGTGCGAGCAAATGTGAGGCAACTGGCATTTTCCGCTATCGACAGTGAATATCGAGTGGAGACAGCAGGAGATCGCAATGCCGGGCGGGGTCTTACGATTAGTAATCTGCATTGTTCGGAGGTGGCACGCTGGCCGGGGGATGCTTCGGAAATACTTCAGGGATTGCGCGCTGCCCTGATTCCGGAGGGTGAGCTTGTGCTGGAGTCGACGCCGATGGGAGCCTCCGGATGCTTCTGGAGGGAATGGCAGGATGCCCAGGACGCGGGAGTGGTACGGCACTTTTTCCCGTGGTGGTGGGAGGAGGCATATGCAGGGAAGGCAGTTGCCGAGTCGTCGTTGTCTGAGGAAGAGCGCGGGCTGATGGAGCAGCACAGGCTTGGGCTGGAGCAGATTGGATATCGGCGGCTTATGCAGACGAGATATCGTGGTCTTGCCAAGCAGGAATTTGCTGAAACCGCGCATGAGTGCTTTCTGGCAAGCGGCGATTGTTACTTCGATACGACAGCGATTGACCGGAGAATCGCCGAAACGGTGGATCCGGTTGATACGCGGCTCGGAGGAAAGCTGCAGATCTGGTTTCCGCCGCAGCCCGGGAGGCGCTACGTAGTAGCTGTTGATCCCGCTGGAGGGGGTGTTCAGGGAGACTATACCGCGGCGCAGGTGATTGATGGCGAAACAGGCCTGCAATGTGCTGAACTGCAGACGCGCTGCACTGTGCTGGAAGCGGCCGAGGAAGTGGCAAGACTGGGGCGTGAATATGGAAACGCTCTGATTGCGGTGGAGCGCAATAATCACGGCAGCGCGGTGATTGCCTTCCTGCGCAGTGTCTGTCGTTATGATCATCTTTTTCAGCAGGGAGGGCAGGATGGATGGCTGACGACGGTAATTTCGCGCCCGCAAATGCTGGCGTCCCTGGCGTGTGCGCTTGTCGAGACGCCAATCATCTTTTCGAGCCGGCGACTGTTGACGGAGTGCCGGAGTTTTGTGCGGAAGGAGAACGGACGCATCGAAGCCCAGACGGGAGAGCATGATGATTGCGTTCTGGCGATGGCGATTGCCCTTGCCGTGCGCGCGAGCTGGTAGACCGGTGTCAGATATGACGCTGGTTGGGGCGGGGATTGGTTTTATCGCGGATTCGGGTTGATGGCAGAGTGTGCAGGACAGGTTAGGATGTTGAATTGCGGAGGAAGAGTGGCAGTCCTGGCGACCCAACAGATTCGGAAGATGCGCGGCGGCGCGCAGAGCCATTTGATGCTGGGCGAAGACGGGGTTCCTTATGTTGTGAAATTCCAGAACAACCCGCAGGATCTGCGGGTGCTGGTGAATGAGTGGCTGGCGACGCATCTAGCAAGGATCATCGGGTTACCGTCCCCGCCGTGCGAAGTGGTGGAGGTGACGCCATGGTTGGTGGACAACTCATCTGAGCTGAATATAAGCGTGGGAGAACGTACCGAGCAGTGCATGCCGGGTCTGCATTTCGGGTCGCAGTTCGTTGGTGGACTCTTGCCGGGGAATAGCTTTGATTACCTACCCGAACCGCAGCTTGCAGAGGTGCGAAACCTGAGAGACTTTGCGGGGATGCTGGCATTCGACAAGTGGACCTGTAACTCAAATGGGCGACAGGCCGTATTTCATCGCAAGAAGCGGGAGCGGAGGTATACGGCCACGTTTATTGACCATGGGTTCTGCTTTGGCGCAGGAGAGTGGAGTTTTCACGATGCTCCGCTGCGCGGAGTATTTGCGCGGAACGTGGTGTATGAAGGAATTACTGGATGGGAATGTTTTGAACCGTGGATGACGCGCATTCGGGAGATGGCTATTGACCGAATCTGGCAAGTTACAGAACAGATTCCACCAGAGTGGTACCGGGCTGATGTAGAGGCTCTCGAAGAGCTGGTGGAGCGGGTCTACGCGCGGCGAGAGAGGATTCCGGAGTGGATCCGTGCGTTTCGGGAATCTTCGCGTGAACCTTTTCCGAAATGGAAGAGTGTGAGTGCGCCTGGCGTGGAGAGGGTGTCTGAGGGGGTGGTTGCGGTCGATGAAGGTCAAGGGAGGGGTGTGTAATGCAGCGCCGGCCCTGTGAATTTTTTCTGGTGCGGTATGTGCCCGACCCCATTCGAGGGGAATTTGTGAACGTGGGCGTTCTCTTGCGAGACGCAGGAGGCGGCGCGGCGCATGTGAGGTTTACCCGTGACTGGGCTCGCGTGCGTTGCGCGGACCCAGACGTTGATGTGGAGATGCTCGAAGCCTTAGAGCAGGAGATAGAGCGGCGCCTGGCGGAGCATCGCGAAGATATGCCCTACGTGATGAAGACGCTGGAAGACTCGCTTTCGAACGGATTGCAAATCACGGAGGCCAAGGCGTGCCTGGCAGAGTCGCTTCCGGCGGAGTTGGAGCAGCTGATGCGGCTGTATGTCGAGCCGCACAAGCGCGAACCAGCGAGCCGTGTGAGCGGCCGGCAAAGGGTGGCGCGAGCCATGCGGCGGGAATTTGAGCGGGCTGGAGTCTGGAACCTGATGAGCAAACGCATTGCGGCTGCCCAGTACACGCAGCCGGGTGACTCTCTGCGGCTAGACTGCGGGTATCGCCCGAATGGCGTGATCAAGATGTTTCACGCAGTTTCGCTGGACGGAGACATGGACCTTGCAAAAGTGCTTGCTTACAGCATGCCGCGTCTGAGGGAAGGAGTGACACGGATTGAGAGAGCGACCCTGGAACTGACGGCAATCGTGGAGCCGGTGCGCGAACTGAAGAGCACGGAAGAGGACGACATTGCTCAGTACCGGTTTGGGGTGGAAACGATGGAGTCTGCCGCGATCCGCGTGCTCACGACTTCTGATCTGGAAAGAGTGGCAGAAGCTGCCCGTCGGGAGTTGCACTTGTAGATTCAGAGAACCTGATCCTGAATCTGGATCAGAATGACACAACCAGTTTCAATAGCGAAGGCCCGCGAACCCGCGGGCTTTTCTGTTTTGTGAGAGGGAGGGAGCGGCAGCGGTGAAATTGAGAGATACATTGCAACAGGCGCGCCAATTGCTGGCCGGCGCACGGAAGGTGAATGAGATTGGGAATGCGGAACGGAAGACCAAGGCGCTGCCTTCCATTCTTGCGCCATACCAAATCCCTTCTCGTGCCATGCCCAAGCCTACTCCGGCAAATTTACGCCGATTTGCCGAGACTCCGGTGGTCCGGCGAGCGATCAATATCATCAAGGATCGTGTGGCGAGCCTGGATTGGCAGGTCCGACTGAAGCGTGATTACAGCCCCGATCAGGTGGGTTATGCAAAGCGGCGGTTGCGAGTCTTGCGGCATACACTCGAACATCCCAACGCTTCTGATTCGTTTCGCACATTGATCGAACAGGTGCTTGAAGATGCTTTAGTGGGAGGGTTTGGCGCCATTGAGATGGAAACCACCGGGAATCCAGAGCGGCCGTTTGCGCTTTGGCCCGTCGATGGCGCCACGATTCAGATCGATCCAAAGTGGGATGGAAATCCTGATGCTGTGCGGTATGCGCAGCAGACGGGTCTTCCTGGCTCGAGCGCTACGATCGCGCTTCGTGATGACGAGTTGATTTACCTTCGCACCAATCCGAGGAGCTATACGCCGTTCGGACTGGGGCCTCTGGAAGTGGCATTCGAGACGGTCAATACGTTTCTGGCTGCCCACCACTTTGCCGGAAAATTGGCAAGCAATACCGTGGTGCAGTATGCGCTGTGGATGAATGACTCCACGCCTTCCCAGCAGGAACGTCTCATCCGCTGGTGGCAGGACGAAATCGAAGGCACAGGTCGTGTACCCCTGCTAAGCTCACCCGAAAAGCCGGAGGTGTTGCGTTTTGCAGCCGGTACGGATGCAGATATGCGGATGAACTGGCAGCAGTTTCTGATCCGCATGATTGCCAATGCGTTCTCGCTGCCGCCCCTATTGTTAGGACTTGAGCAGGACGTGAATCGTACGACGGCCTCAGAGTTGACGGATGAGGCCTTCCACAGTGCGATTGTGCCGATGGCGAGGATGGTTGCGGAACACATCACTCGCGACCTGTTTGCCAAGCGTTTGGGCTGGCCCGAGTTTGAGTTTGTATTCAATCAGCTTGACGCTACCGATGAGATGGAGCGGGTGGAAGTACAGACGGCTCTGCTCGCTGCCGGGGTGTTGACGGTGAATGAAGTGCGCGCGATGCGCGGCCTGGCACCGCTTCCAGGAGGCAACGCCATACAGGTGAATCAGTCACTACAGCAGCAGACCGAAATCGCAAATGTAAAGGAGGTTTTGCAACAGGCAGAGAACGAATGAGAAGAGCGTTAGCAGTCAATGGATTTGGAGGAGAAAACGGAGAGCGCATGAGATTAAGAGCCATGGCGGTGGGACTGCCGGAGGTTCCGGAGCACCCCAACAGGGTAGCGTTCGAGGGTGTGTTGACCCTGGTGGATGAGCCGAGCACGCGGGCTCCCGCAGGGGCGCGCGGCCATCGCGTCGTGCTGACAAGAGCGGCAGCATTGGGTGCGTTGCCCTCGCTGCTTGGCATGGGCGTGGATTTTACGCCCGCATGGGATGGTCATGATGCGAGGCGTAAGTGCGGCGTCATCACGGAGGCTGATATTGTGGGGAGCCAACTCAAGGTCAGCGGGTATCTCTTCGCCAAGGATTTTCCGGAGGTGATGCGGCAACTGCGACGGTCAGGGCCGGGTGAGATGGGAATGTCGTATGAACTCGCCAACGCTCACGTGGAAGACATGAACGCGGCAGTCTGGACGCTGACGCGCGCGACCTTCACCGGGGCGGCCATATTACTGCGGGAAAAGGCGGCATACAGCAACACGCACTTTGCGCTGGCACCGAAGCGTTGCCGCACGTTGGCTGCGGCATCTGCATTGCGGTGCGAGGAGAAGCCCCCGGAACATCGTATGCGGAGCAGCGAGCCGCTTCGGAGAGATTTTGTTTTGCAACCAGGAAAGGAAACCAGATGGAAATCCATGACGTATTGAGTGCCATTCAGGAGGGCGCGGAGCGCATGAGCGCTGCTGCCGCACTGATGGAGCGCACGGCCGAAATGATTGTGCAGGCCGGCGAGGCGCAAAGGATTGTAGCCACAGCAGACAATGAGCGTGAGTTGGAGCTTGCGCGCAAACTGGAGGCCGCCGAACGGCAGATTGCCGAGCTGCGCGCCCAAGGAGCACAGTTGACGGAGCGTACGGCTGCAGCTCGCAAGACCCTGCCGGCGGCAACGACGCAATTGCTCGCCAAGCAAGGGCTCGCGACACTGGACTCACTTGACGCCAGCGCTGTGGACGCGGCACTGGTGGGTTTGAGCCTGGAGCAAAGGATTGCGGTCAAGGCGCAGTTGCTTCGCGCAGGCCTGATGGGCTAGCCAAGCGAGTCAAGGCGGCATACGACGCGCTCAGACAGAATTCAGCACTGAAGATGGCGCGGTATGTTGACGAACCTCCACCAAAAGAGGCCGGCAGTTTGTCGGTCCTTTTCTTTTCACCCGCCCAGATGGGCAGAGAGAGACAGATGAAGGCAAACTTTTACGATATTCATTCGGCAGCTGACTACATTGGGCCCGGCGCAATTGAAGTCCCGTTTTACCAGACCGAGATTACCGACATTGTGCGTCGGCGCAGCCTGTTCGGCCAGCGCATCAAGCAGGTCCCCGCGACGGGGCACCCTTCGCGCTACTTTGAAGAGACTGCCATTCCCAATCCCGGGACAGCTGGCTTTGTCGATCCGCGGAACATTGTCGCGCCGGTTGTCAGCCCCACACGGGTGGAGCGTAGTGTGCCACTGAAGGCAATTGTGGCGCAGTTGAACTACAACCTCTTCGATGTGGAGCTTGGCACGCAGCAGAAGCAGTTCGCATACCTGCAGGCCAAAGACCTTGTTGACACGATTGAAGGCGTGATGAACGCTCACGATGTTGCGCTGTGGAATGGCAATGACACATCGCTGACCTCGCCGACGACAACTCAGTACATGGGTGCGGCGGCGCAGATTGCCGGTGGTGGCAACACGACCACGATCGGCACCACGGCGAGCATCGTGGACGGGTTGAAGTCGACGGTGGCGCAGATGGTGGCGAATTCGAGCTTCGCAGTTCGTCCTACGGCAATCTACGGAAATCCAGTCCTGCTTGACCTGATCGACCGGGAGATGAAGACCGAATTCAACGTAGTGCTGAACACGCGGGAAATCACGGCCGGCTTCACGGTGAAGATGCTTTCGACACAGGCCGGTGATCTGCCGCTGATTCCTGACTGGTCGCTGAGCTACACCGGCACGCCTGGATCGGGCACGGCCGTTCTTCCGGCCTACATCGTCACTGAAGACCTGATCGAGTATCACTGGCTGAGTGATCCGAATCCACGGGTCTTCCAGCTGGGCCTGCCTGGATCGCTGGCGTCACAGTACGTGGCGGTGAAGTTCGGTGCACCGGTGGTGAAGGGCGCCAACTATGCCCACTACCAGGTGCTTGTCGATCGCTAGAGCCTGGCGTTTTTCCTGGTTTGTTTTCCAGAACGAAGAGCGGCCGTACAGGTGAAAAGCTCTCAATTCCGGTGTGCACTGGTCGAACCTGGCCAGCGCGCACCGGTCATTTCTTTCAGCAGAGGAGTGTTTCATGGGATATCTACAGCCGGCTCAATACGCGAGCTATGGGCTCTCAGCGGATGTTACGGACGACTGGATCACTCTAGCTTCGTCTCTGATCGACGCCTACTGCCGGCGCCCGAGCCTCAATCCAACGCAGTACACCGAGCGGTTGCGTGTAGTGGAAGGATCGCAGACCGTGCGTCTGAGCCATCTTCCTCTTCTGGCCGTTGCGCCAGCGACTCTACCCCTGATTAACGTGCAAGCGCGCTATGGCAAGCCGAGACGGGGGCAACTGATTTTTCCACTGCAGGACGAGGTGCTGTTCGCGTTCTCACTGCCCGGTGTGTGGGGCAACGTGGATCCTTCGACCGTGGACTTTGTGGCTGACACGGGCGAGTTGATCTTTCCTTTGAATATTCTAGGCCTTCCCTATAACGAAGTGATGGTGACCTACACCGCGGGTCTCGCGACTCTTCCGGATGCGGTGCTGGTGGCATGCGCGCAGATCGTGAAAAATGCGCAGGCCACGCCTGGCATCAACGTGAAGTCCGCAACCATCGATCACATGGCCGTGCAGTATTTCCAAAACACGCTCGTCGATGCCACGGTGCAGACGTTACTGCAGCCGTGGGTCTCTACGAGGATGGGCTGATTATGTGCGCAGATCTTAGTACATCCATCCCCTCGGGGCGCGCGCGCAGAATCGCCGCGTCTCTGTTGCGCGCATGCGGCGGTACCACCGCTTACTTGCAGGTCCCGCCGCTGACGGGCGACCAGAATGATGGCGGGCAGGTTGGTCTGGACGCGCCGAATCTGCAACTGCTGCCTCTGGCGCCCGCGATCTTTCAAAAAATGCGGAGCTACATGCTGGAGGGGCAACAGCAGCGTCATGAATTGCGGGTCTCCGCCGATGCTGTCGCCGCGCAGGTGGCAGGGTTGCAGCTTACATCGGCCTCCGCCCTGTTTGCGATGGCCTCCGGCGTGGTGATTGGCGGCGAGCTTTTCATGATCGAGGGAGTGACCACGCTCGAAGACGAAGGCGAAGTGTATTTGTATCGGTTGATGTTACGAGATGCTGCGAGCCGGTGGCCATTGCAGAATCCGCAGACAGGACCGCAAAGCTGAGGATTTTCCATGCAGAACGCGAAAGACACGTTTTACATTACTCTGCGCGACCGGCTTGCAACGGTGAATCCGGCGCGCACGATGACCTTAAGATCGGTAACCCGGCCGGGAATTCTGGTGGAAGAGGCTGAGTCCCCCGTCCCTCTAATGCCCATGGACGTTTTCGTGCTGCGCTGGACGAACGTCGCGGTTGAATCGAACCTGGCGCTTCCACTGGTCCAGATGACCTGCGAGATTCAGTATTCGACGGCCGGTACGCAGGCTCTGGGAGGGCTTGATCGCGGGCGCCTGTTGGAAGCGATGGATGCGGAATTGCTGCAAATGCTTTCACCTGCGTCCACGCAGAAGATGAATTATTCCACAGCGCCGGCGACGGCCATGGAGACATTCATTTTCTGGGATCAACCTGAGTTTGGTTCGACTGTGCCGCTAAGAGATCAGGTCAGCCGGGCGACCAGTGTGACTGTTTGGAGTTGGCAGGAGGCGGGAGAAAAATGAGCACCGGTTCCATGATTCCGGCGATATCGCCGACGATGCGTCGCATGCGGGCGTATTTCGCGCCTGTAAATCGTGCCCTTGGGCAGCCTACGGTTTTTGATCCGTCGCTGACAGCGAACTTTTCGCTGACGGCGCCGCCAGCTCCGTGGATCGACCTGGGGTGGATCGAGGGATTCGCCCGCAAGTCGGAGAGCAAGTATGGTGCGCTCGCCGCTGGCAGTCCGGCGAATATCCAATTCCAGGTGCGCGAGTCGCTGGACGCGACAGTCATGCTGGGTTTCACTTCCTGGAGCAAACTCACGATGGCGATTGCAACAGGGTCGCAGCATATGAACGTGATTGCCGCGGCCATGCCTGCCAGCGGGAGCGGCAATGGTTCTGGCAGCAAGGGCGTCACGGCAGTCAGCCTGGCATCCACTGGTTCGACGGCTACCTTCCTGGCGATGGCTTCTACTGATGCCGCGAATTTTGCAGCAGGTTCATTGGTCACGGTTGATGTGGACTACACAGGGCAGACCGGATTTGTGGGAAGCGGCGTGTCGGCTGCTTATGTGAGCAGCGCGGCGGCAGTGAATGACGATGCGGACTACATTCGTCGCGTGTCGCTCAACGTCGCGCGCGTGCAGTCCGTAAGCTCCACAGGGCTGACGCTGGCGCAGCCCCTGATCGCAGGTGCGCCTACCGCGTCTATGCGTGTGCAGCCGATTCTGGGCTTTGTGGATCGCGAAGGCGGCAGCTTTTTTCAAGAGTGGTCTGCCCTTTTTGTGATGCCCGGCGATCAGGGCGAGCGTGTTTTCTTTTATTACCCGCGTCTGCAGGCAATTGCTGGAGCTGAAGAGATAGCCATTCCGCTGACGGCGCCTGTTGAGCCCACGTCCGCTACCGCTTCGTCGACTGTGTCGGCGCAAAAGGGGACGAGTACGTCATCCCATGGCAGTTCAAGCAAGTCGACTGGAAGCGGGCCGAAGATCTCTCTGGCCAGGCAGACGAGCGTGGTGCAGCAACTTTCCACCAAGGCTCCGCATCAAGCGGCGTCGGCCAGGAAGACCGATAGCAAACGCGTTTCGTTGACCGCGACCTTTCGCGCGATGCCGGTAACGGACACAAACGACGGCGAACGAGTCGTGTGCTTCCGTACCTTCATTCCACCCGTCTCCGCACTCGTGTAAGGGATCCAGCGTGAAACTGACGATTAACAATTTCGACGGCAACGGCGCAGTCGACTACACAAGCTGCATTGTCGAAGGCGCTACCTTTCGCATTGAGCGAAGCCTGAATGCCCCCTCGCTGTTCTATGTGTCGCTGCTGCCTTCCGCAGCGTCGTTACCGATCCCTGTTCGCAACGGCCGCGTAATTCTCGCCGACGACAAGGGGAATCTGCTCTTCACCGGCTATCTTGCCGTTGAGCCGGAGATGGTGCTGGCTGGTGAATCCACCACCGGGCACCTGTATGTATCAGAGGTGACGGCAATCAGCGACGATATCCTGCTGAACAGGGCGGCACTGGCGAAGGAGTTTTTCAGCTACGGCCAGACCGCGGACAAGACGCTTGCTTCTCTGTCCGGAGGCCTAGGAGTCAGCGCGATTACCGCGGATCTTTCGACATCTCTGTTCAACGTCGGCGAATTCATCATGAAGCCGGGTGCGGCATGGTCTGGTAACGCGGCCGAGCTGGCAGACAGTGGCGCTGCCTCCTATCGGGTCATTGACGGTGTGTTAAGTGCGACTCCAATCGGCAGCGTGACGCACACGCTGAATGAGTCGGATGGTTCACTGTCTCTTACTGACTTGCAGGCATCACTTGTCAAAATGCTGGCCAACGATGTGACGATTTGTGGGGAAACAGAGCCATGCGCGTATGTGACCGAGGTCTTTGAAGGCGACGGCGTTACGACACTCTTTGACTTGACTGAGTTGCCGTATACGCCTCCACCATCGAAAGAACACATTCTGGTGGATCTATTCCAGGAGCCTACGCTGGATCGCGCCCTGTGGGAAATGATCGACAGTGGATACGTTTCTATTACTTCAGCCGGGCTTACCTGCACCGGTGGCAACGGGGTTGACGGATCGTCGTGGGTTGGCGCGCAAGGGCGGATGGAACTGGCAGGGTCGCTGATCCTGGAGACAAACGGTGTTCAGTTCGGAGCGACGACGGTGGGTATCCTCAACGGGCTGTATAACGGTTTTGTCGAAAGCGGCCTTTGTATCGCCGGTTTCCAGATTTCTCAGCCATCCGGAACGACATCCATCGCGCCGCTGGTAATGGGGAGTGTTTCCGGGACATCGTTTACGCCTGCTGCCGGGCACATGTACACCTTGCGGTTGCGCGTGTATTCGAACGAAGCACAGAGGGTGTTGCAGAGTTACTACTACATGGGCGATAGCGGGCTGAATGGAACCGGAGGCGAGTATCTAAATGCCGGTGTCACGGTCATGCTTGAGGCACAGGACACGACCGGGGGTGTGGCTGGAACTCCGACGATTTTGTATGAAGGGGCTCTGCCTCAGACGGCCGCAATCGCTGTTTATGCGCCGCTCAACAGTGCGGACTTACAGTGCAGCATTGCCAGCATTCAAGTGACTCAGGGCGGGCCCGCATGGGTTGTGAGCACACCGCCCAGCGGCGCCAGTGTGATTCGGCGGATAGGCACTACGGCGCAGGGCGCCAATTGCAGGATTGAGCGCAACGGCAAGTTACGGTTCTATCCGACGTGTGTTCCGCAGGCAGGAGAGATCATTGCCGTGTCATATCGGACCCGTAATGTGGCTGTCGCCCGCCTGGCGAGCGCCGACAGCATTGCGAGCGAAGGTGCGGCAGGGCTTCCAGGATCGGCGGCCTGGATTGGGACGGCACATCAGCCGGCAGCGCGGAGTTCGGCGGATTGCGAAAATGCCGCCAATGCTTTGCTTGCGCTTGCCACCAGCCGGTCTGCGGCCTGGAAGGGAAAATATACGGGCTGGAACATGGATCAGAACGGCGATGTCTGGCCCGGTGATCTGCTGGCGATCAACTCGCCTTCCGCGGATATGGACGTGAGCGTGGTGGTGCGAAGCGTGCAAATAGATCTTCTGTGCTCGCAGCCGTCTCTCGCGAGATACACCATTCAATTTGCGAACGACTGGGCCGACGCGCTTGCAATCAAAACGAGCGCAGGGGTTCCGGCCGACGCGTGGTTGCCGGTCCAGCCGCAAATTGCGTCGCCGCTTGCCAATCTGGACATGCTGGCTGTCACCAGCGTGACGAGTTCGCAGATCAATGTGAGCGCGAACGTGACGCCGCCAACAGGGGGCGGTTTCGAAGTTCGACGACGAGACTGGTCCTTTGGCCCGGGTACGAATTCGGACCTGGTGTTGCGCAGCCCTGTGCCCAATTTCATCATCCCGCGCGAGGCGGTTATGGAACAGTACTACATCCGCATGTACGACGGCTCCACGCCGCCGAATTATTCGCGCTTTTCCGCGGCGGTTTTTGTCAATCTGCCGTTATAGAAAAATGAGTTCCTTCATGACTGAATTTGAAGCACAGGTGCTGGCAGATCTCTCCGTGTTAAAACACCAGATGGCTGCGCTTTACGGTGACGGCGAAACCGGGCGGATTGCGGCGATCGAGCGCCGTGTCAGCGCTCATGAACAGGACTTCCAGCGGGCCAAGGGATTTCTGCTGGCTGCCGCGGGGGTTTTTACGGCAATTCAGATGGTGATTGAGTTTCTCCAGCATCGATGACGACTCCCGATATAATCGGCTGTTATGGCAGACAGTCCGCTGGTCGGTATCGTCATGGGCTCCCGGAGCGATTTCGAAGTGCTCGCTCCGGCGGTAGAAATCCTCACCGAATTGGGTATCGCGCATGAGGCGCGCGTGGTTTCCGCGCATCGTACGCCTGACCTGCTTTTTGCGTACGCAGAGCAGGCGGAAGAACGCGGGTTGCGCGCGATTATCGCAGGCGCCGGAGGCGCGGCGCATCTGCCGGGCATGCTCGCGGCAAAAACGCTGGTGCCGGTGCTGGGTGTACCGGTACCGGCCACCGCGCTGCAGGGAATCGATTCGCTGCTCTCAATTGTCCAGATGCCAAAGGGCGTTCCGGTGGGGACGCTGGCTATCGGCAAGCCTGGAGCCGCGAACGCCGCTTTGCTTGCAGCGGAGATGCTTGCTACCACGGATCCGGGGTTGCGCATCCGTCTGAAAAAGTGGCGAGAGGCAAGGCGCGAAGAAGTGCTGGCGATGGAGTTGCCGGTTTTGCAGTTCCGGGAGCCCCACGCATGAGTGCGATTCTTCCCGGTTCAACGATCGGCATTTTGGGCGGCGGACAGCTTGGCCGGATGATGGCCATGTCCGCGCGGTCGTTTGGGTATCGCGTACAGGTGATGGACCCGGACCCCTCGTGTCCAGCGCGCTTTGTGGTGGATGCCTGCTTCGAAGGCCAGTGGAACGACGCACATGCTGCGGGCGACCTGGCGCGCGGGTCCGACGTAGTGACGCTGGAAATCGAGCAACTTTCGCTGGCTTGTCTGGAGGCTGCGGCGAAGTACGCCCCGGTGAGACCGGGGGCGGCGATGCTGGGGATCATTCAAGACCGTATTTTGCAGAAGAACTGGCTGCGGGATCACGGATTTCCGGTTGGCGATTACCGGGCTGCAACTTCCGCGAAGGAACTTGCACAAGCACTGCTGGCGCTGGGGGGCAGGTGCTTTGTGAAGGCCGCGCAAGGAGGATACGACGGCCGCGGGCAGGTCAAGGTTGGTTTTACAGCGGCAGAGGCCACATTGGAAGAGCAGGCGGCGGATGCGTGGCATCTGCTTGGCAGCAAACCAGTGGTGGTTGAAAAAGCCATTGATCTGGACTGCGAAGTGTCGGTGATGGTTGCGCGCAGCCCAAGCGGGGAGACACGCAGCTTTCCCACGGCGCGTAACCATCACGTGCACCAGATCCTTGCCTGGAGCGTGATTCCCGCGGGGATCGATCCTGATCTTGAGAGGCAGGCCCAGGAGCTTGCCTGTGCTATAGGGGGACAATTCACGCTGGAAGGATTGCTGGCGATTGAAATGTTCGTAACGACGGATGGAAAACTGCTGGTGAACGAACTGGCACCGCGCCCGCATAACAGCTATCACGCAAGCGAGCGAGCCTGTGTCACCAGTCAGTTCGAGCAGGGAATTCGAGCTGTTTGTGACTTGCCTCTGGGAGATGTTTCAGTCGTACAGCCTGCGGCAATCGTAAATCTGCTGGGTGATCTGTGGCTGGATGCGGCGGGCAACCATCGCGTGCCCCGCTTTGATCTGGCGCTTGGCGTGCCGGGGGTTCGCCTGCATCTTTACGAGAAACACACCGCGCGAAAAGGCCGGAAAATGGGGCATCTTTCCGCAGTAGGTGCTACCAGCGAAGAGGCGGTGGCGCGAGTGCAAGAGGCAGAAGAGCGACTGAAACGGCAGCAATAAATGTTGGAAATGGAAAAGGCCAGCCTCCGGGATCGGATGCCGGCCTTTCGTCTTGTTGGAATTGGAGAATTTCCGGAGCTTACCCGATGTCCTCGTTCCAATTTTCGAGATATTTCTTCATCTCCGCCATGAATTTGCCCGCGTCAGCGCCGTCAATGATGCGGTGATCAAAGCCAAGCGTCAGGTGGATCATATGGCGGATGGCGATTGAGTCGGTGCCGTCCTTGTCGGTGATGACGGCAGGCTCCTTGAAGAGGCCGCCGACGCCGAGGATGGCGCTTTCCGGCTGGTTGATGATGGGGGTGCCGAACTGCTCGCCAAAGATGCCGGGGTTGGTGATGGTGAAGGTGCCGGAGCCAACTTCGTCGGGCTTCAGCTTTTTGGTGCGCGCGCGCTCGGCCAGATCGGCGATGCTGCGTGCAATGCCCAGGAAGCTCTTCTCTTCGGCCTGCTTGATAACAGGCACAATCAGACCCCAGTCCAGAGCCACCGCGATGCCAACGTTGATGTTGGCGGGGTAGCGGATTGCGTCGCCCTCAATCTGAGCGTTCACGATGGGCAATTTGCGCAGGGTTGCAATCGCCGCCCGCGTGATGAACGGCATATAGGTGAGCTTGACGCCATTGCGCTGCTCGTACTTGTTCTTCTCCTTTTCGCGTAGCTTGACGATACGCGTGAAGTCCACCTTGAAGACCGTGTGCACATGAGCGTTAGTGTGTTTAGAGTCAACCATGCGCTGCGCGATGATGGAGCGCATCTTCGACATCGGCACCAGTTCACCGGGTTGCGGAGTCGCAACGGCAGGTGTCGGGGCAGTTGCGCGAGCTGCCGGCGCCGCTGGTGCGGGCGCTGTTGGAGCCGCGGCCGCAACTGCCGCTGGTGCGGGCTTGCCGGCCAGATAAGCCTGCAGATCGTCTTTTGTGATGCGTCCACCAGCGCCTGTACCGGAAACCTTGCGCAGGTCCACGTTGTGCTCTCGAGCCATTTTGCGAACCAGCGGCGAGGAACGGACGCCCTCAGCACCTTCGTATACTTCTTCCTCTGCCGGTGCTGGAGTTGGCGCCGGAGCGGGGGGCGCGGGTGCGGCGGCAGCGGCCGCTGCGGGGGCTCCCGCAGTTCCGCCGATGACGGCTACTACTGTGTTGATCTGCACTGTGTTGCCGGCCGGAACCTTGATTTCGGTCAGGGTTCCGGATACAGGAGAGGGAATCTCCGCGTCGACTTTGTCGGTGGAAATCTCAAAGATCGGTTCGTCGCGCTCGACCTTGTCACCCACCTGCTTGAGCCACTTGGTGATCGTGCCTTCGAAAATCGATTCGCCCATCTGGGGCATGACGACTTCGTGCCGTTCGCCATTGCCGGGTGCCGGCGTTGCTGGTGCAGGTTTATTCTCGGTGGATGCGGGGGCCGCAGCGGGCTCGGCGGGCGCCGCAGGAGCTTTTGCTGCTGCGCCTTCTTCGTTGATCGTGGCGACGACCGTGTTGATCTGGACGGTCGTTCCCTCGGGGACTTTGATTTCGGCGACCGTGCCCGAAACTGGCGAAGGAATTTCGGCGTCGACCTTGTCGGTCGAGATCTCGAACAGCGGCTCATCGCGTTGGATGCTCTCGCCCGGCTTTTTCAGCCATTTGGTAATGGTGCCTTCAAAGATCGATTCGCCCATCTGGGGCATGACTACGTCGGTCGGCATGCATGTTCCTTTCCGAGGTGCTGGCTGGAAGCCGTGAGAAACTTGATTATAAATGTGATGCTTACGAGGCCGGGGCGCCGCCTGATTTTCTGCTGCGCGTGACTGCCAAACGAATCAGTTTACTGCATGGCAGGCCTCGCGTGGGAGTTGAGCAAATTCCGCATCTGAGTGTGCAGAAAGATGTTTGGATCTGGGATACATGAAGCTGAAGTGACGCTGTTGCTGCTGACCGCGATGATCGCGTTGCTGGCCGCACTGGCGCAGCGGCTGCGCGTACCCTATCCCATCGTTCTGCTGCTGGGTGGTTTGACACTCAGCTTCTTGCCATGGGTTCCTAAGGTCTCCATCGACCCTTCCTTTATTTTCCTCGTGGTCCTACCGCCGCTGCTATTTGCCAGCACGATCAGCATTGACTGGACCGAGTTGCGGGCAAATGCGCCGCACATCCTGATGCTGGGCCTTGGCCTGGTGGCTTTCACCATATTCGGCGTTGCCGCTGCGATGCATTTCATTGTGCCTGGCTTCAACTGGCGAGCAGGCGCGGTGCTGGGCTCAGTGGTGTCGACGACGGATCCAATCGCGGTGGGCGCGGTTGCGCGACGTGTGGGGCTGCCGCACCGCATCCTGCAGGTTATCGAAGGCGAGAGCCTCATCAACGACGCGATGGCTCTGGTCGCGCTGCAGTTTACTTCGGCATTGGTGGTTTCCGGCACGACTCCCACTGTTTTTGCAGGCATCGGCCAATTCTTGTGGCTCATCGTCGCGGGCGTTGTCGCCGGCCTGTTGGTTGCGGTAGTGATCGAGCATTTCGAGAGACGCCTGCGATCGGTGGCGTTGCAGTTGCTCGTGAGTATCGTAACTCCGTATTTTGCCTATCTCCTGGGCGAGAGCTTTCACGGCTCCGGCGTCCTGGCGACGGTGGCCTGCGGACTGTACTTTGGGCGTATGCAGTCGAGAACCTTTTCGTCCCAGACCCGGCTTGAAGCCAGAGCGGTGTGGGACACCATTGATTTCAGCTTCAATGGACTGGTCTTCATCCTGATCGGGCTGCAACTTCCGTTGATTCTGCATGGCATGAAGGACTCCAATTGGACTCAGAAACTGCTGCACGCCGCCATGGTCTGCGCGCTCCTGATTGCCTTGCGTTTCTTCTGGGTTTTTGCCGGAGCACGTGCCGTCCAGGTGCTTCGCAGCCGTCTGTTTCGTCGAGAAGTGGAACATATTTCGAACCGCGTACTCGCGGTGGTGAGCTGGAGTGGGATGCGCGGGGTACTCACGCTGGCGGCGGCACTCTCGTTGCCAAGCTTCATTGCGGCTGGCCAGCCATTTCCGGAACGGCAGGCGATCATCTTCTTCTCCTACGCCGTGATCCTGGTGACGCTCGTGGGCCAGGGGCTCTCTCTCCCGATGGTGATCCGCCGGCTCAAAGTGGCTGAACCTGAGGGTGTTCGAAGGATGGCGCTTGAGGCAAAGGCCGCCATCGTCCGTGCTGGTCTGGCGAGACTGCACTCGATTCGGGAGAGCGATGACGAGCTGGAAACGAACCGGGCAGCATACGAGCTCATGGAACGTTTTTATAGGGAGCGCCTGCAGGATCTTGAACCGGAGGAGAAAGCAACGGAAGAGCCGTCTCAGAGGGAACGTCAACAGACAATGCAGCAGATTGCCTACAGCCTGCGCCAAGCCGAACGCGAGGAGTTGATGCGGCTGCGGGCTGCTGGCACGATTCGCGATAGCACCCTGCGGGAGGTCGAGCGCGAGCTCGACTTACTGGATGTGCGTTGGAATGACGCGTAAGCGGAAACCGGGTTGGTGGGCCCACCAGGACTTGAACCTGGAACCAACGGATTATGAGTCCGCTGCTCTAACCGATTGAGCTATAGGCCCTCTCCGGGGCGAACCGCAGCTGCGGCCGTCACGCAAGACGATTGTAACTGTATCTGGAAGAGATTTTGAGAGGAGCCATCCCTCTCACGGGAGTGGGACAGCTCCTAGTCTTGAGAAAAAACCAGAGACCCGGTGCCTGGAACCAGGTCATCCGTTTGCGTAGCGCTGAAGCCGTTCTCCCTCAAGGTAAACACGCTGCTGAGGCGGAGCTGGAGTTTTGCTCTTGCCCTGTCGCTTTGCGGGCTTCACGGAGGCAACCTTCAGTGCCGGCGCCGTGGTTACCACGTGGCCACGCTCTTCACGATCCAGATTGCCTGCTCCCTCGATGACGACGCGTTCAATCTTGCGATTGAGTGCCTTCTCGAAGCGCAGGAAGTCGCGGCGTTCGATGGGTGTGTAGAAAGTGGCAGCGACGCCGGTGTTTCCGGCGCGCCCCGTGCGGCCAGCGCGGTGGATGAAGTCTTCGGTCATTTTGGGCAGGTCGTAGTTGATGACCTGTGCGATGTTGTCGACATGAATGCCGCGTGAGGCGACGTCGGTTGCGACAAGTACACGGGCGCGCCCGCGCTGGAAGTCCTCCAGGGCGCGATTGCGTTGGGACTGTGACCGATCGCCGTGGATCATTGCCACTGGGATTCCGGCTTTGCCCAGGCGGCGCGCCACATGCTCGGTACGGCGCTTGGTTCCGACGAATACGAGAGACTGCCCCTGCTCTTCGGTGACGACGCGATGCACCAGAGCGGCCTTCTGGTCGGGATCGACCTCATAGGCCAGGAGGCGAACACTGCTGGATGCTTGCTGAGTCGAACCGAAAGACAGCCGTATGGGGTTGCGCAGAATTTCGTTGAGCAGGTGTGCGACGGCAGGGTCGATGGTGGCCGAAAAACACAGAGTCTGGCGCTCTTTCGGGAGCTTTGCGACAATGCGGCGAACGGCCGGAATGAAGCCCATGTCAAGCATGCGGTCCGCCTCGTCGAGGACGAGAACGTCGATGCGGGACAGGTCAATGAGGCGGCGCTCGAGGAAGTCTTCGAGGCGTCCGGGTGTAGCGACAATCAGCCGGGCGCCTGCCTGGAGGTCGCGAATCTGATTATTTTCGCTGGCTCCGCCAATCAGCGATGCGGCACGCGGCAGAGCCTTGCCGGCCAGCTGCGCATATTGCTTTTCCACCTGAAGCGCCAGCTCGCGCGTAGGTGTGAGAATCAACACCGCGGGGTGCTTGCCTTTGGAAGCCAGCAGGCGTTCCATGGCTGGCAGCAGAAAGCCGAGCGTTTTGCCCGTGCCGGTTTCGGCTGTGGCGAGTACGTCCCTGCCATCCATTGCGGGCGGAATGGCCGCAGCCTGGACTGGAGTGGGAGTTACAAACTGGTTACGGGCAAGCTGCTGCTTGAGGTGGGTAGAAAGATTCAATTCAGAAAATTGCATGAAAAAGCGGTCTGCTCTCTTTGGATTGGCAGCCGTGAGGTGTTCACGTGATCTGTTTGCTCAATCGGGAATATTGCGAAGACAAACGGGGCGTGAGAGCCCGGAAAGGATTCCGGTTCAGATCTGGACCGGAACGGCACCTGCGTCTGATGGCAGGTTCTCAGCAGCTTTAGAATAACACGACTTTGGGTTATCGCCGATGATGCCGTGAGTTGGTGCAGGACTTGTTGTGCGGATTTCCCGAACCGGGACAGTCTCTTCATTCGGGAGATTCGGACTTGGCCGAGTGCGAAAGTCTGGTTTCTGCTGGAGTGATGGTTTTTGCTTGCGAAATATGAGCTGTGAGGATCGCTCCCGACGGAATGATCGCTTCCTTTCCGTGGATCAACAGAGAAGATACGCCAACGGCGGGAATCCAAAGCAGGGAACGCATCGTCTTGACTGGGATGGAGCCCGCCTTTGTTTCCTGACCTGACAGCGGAATTCTTGCACCGGGTAAAACCAGCGCAGTCACGCGAAACGTGATCTCGCCGGGTTTTCCCAACGCACCGTTGGAGTTGACAGCGGTCACGCGGCCATCGGCAGGCGTTCCTTTGGGCGCCACAAGAAAGCCGTGTATCACGAGATCATTGGCCAGCACCAGTGGGAGAGGATCGCCAATCTGAGCCGTGCTTGATCTGACTTCTTTTGCAAAGGCGAGTTTGACCGGAGTGCCGTTTGGCAGCGTGATGGATTCCGATAATGGCTTCGGAGCAGGCAACGGGGCCGACGCCGCGGAAAGCAGGCCCGCCACTTTGCGACGAACTTTATAGGTTTTGGCAACAACGAGGCTGGGACGGCAATAGCTTGCGACGGCAATTGCCTGCAGGGTCATATCATTCTTCAGCGTGATCGGTGTGGTGTAGCGGGCAGAGCGAAGGGTCGGTGTCCATCCATCGGTCGTGTAATAAATGGCCGCTCCCGGGGCGCTGTCACGTAGCCGTATGACCGTGCCGGCGCGATACGTTCCGGGCCGCAGCAGGAACTTCGGGGCCGGCGTCCAATCGTCTCCGTTATAGCTCGCAGCGTTTGTCTGCGCCTGTGTCATAGCGGCCATATTCGCCTGGGCCGCCTGCTGAGAGGCTTGCATGGCCTGAATGTTGGCCTGCTGCGCCTCCTGGGCTGCTTGCTGGGAGGCTTGCAACGCCTGGTCCGCGGCATCCTGTGAAAAGGCATGGGAGGTGCAAAACAGGAAGGGAATGACGAGAAGCAGCGGTAGAGAGATGCGCATTATCGACCTCGTCCAGAAAGCGAAAACGCAATCGGCTTTCCTGGCGCTACAACTCTTTAGACGCCGGTGCGATTAGCGAAGTCTCGCCATGGAGGGGGTGGCGGCAATTCACAACATGAAGAATGCGTAATCAATGCAGTTACTTCCCGGCTAGCCTTCGGCCCTGAATTTCAATGTAGACGTTGATGAGCGAAAGCGCAGCCGGGGTGACACCGGGGATGCGGCTGGCCTGGCCGATGGTTTGCGGGCGCACGCGCAGGAGCTTTTCCTGCATTTCACGCGAAAGGCCGCTGACGGCCTGGTAATCAAACCAGTCGGGGATGACACGCGATTCGGCCTTCTTGAGCTTCTCCATCGACTTGCGCTGCTGGTCAAGATAGCCCGCGTACTTGATTTCCGTTTCGACAGTTTTGAGCTCGTTACGGACGTGCGCAGGCAGCGGGGCCGATGCCTTTTCCGGTTGATTGAGCCATGAGGTGAACAGTGTGGCATCGCTTCCGGAGGTAATTTCTTCGAGGATCGGCGGCCATAGCGTCTCGATCTTGACTTCAGGCCGCCTGAGGAGTTGCGCGTAGCTCTGGCCGGCGATAGAGCCTGTATCGGCGACGCCTCCGGCTGCCAGGGCAGACTCTGCGCAGCTGCCTTCCTTGATTCGCCTGGTGGCGAGGAGCTTCTCCAGCGCCACAGCGCGCGCCTGCTTGGATTCGTAGTCGGCCCATGCCTGGTCGTCAATGAGACCAAGCCGGCGGCCATAGGGGGTCAGGCGGCGATCCGCATTGTCGATGCGCAGGTGGAGGCGGAACTCCGCGCGCGAGGTGAACATGCGGTAAGGCTCGTTGGTGCCTTTGGAGATGAGGTCATCGATGAGGATGCCGGTGTACGCTTCGGTGCGGTTGAGGGTGAAGGGCTGCTCGTTCCGCACGTGCAGAGCTGCATTGATGCCCGCCATGATGCCCTGGCACGCTGCTTCCTCGTAGCCGCTCGTGCCATTGATCTGCCCGGCCAGGTACAGCCCCTCGAACTTCTTGACGCGGAGTGAGCGGTCAAGTTCGGTGGGGTCAATGGAGTCGTATTCGATGGCGTAGCCGGGGCGCAGCATCTCCGCTTCCTCGAGGCCCGGAATGGAGCGGACAATGGCGAATTGCACGTCCATGGGCAGCGAGGTGGACATGCCGTTGACGTAAACCTCGTGCGTGTTGAGGCCTTCGGGTTCGAGGAAGAACTGGTGGCGGTCCTTGTCCGGGAACTTGACTACCTTGTCTTCAATGGAAGGGCAGTAGCGTGGGCCGATGGCCTCGATCTGGCCGGAATACATGGGCGAACGATGCACATTCTCGCGGATGAGCCGCAAGGTTTCCGGTGTCGTGTAGGCGATGTGACAGGAGATTTGCCGCATCGGCAGCGTCTTTGTGCGGAAGCTGAAGGGCGTAGGATCGGCGTCGCCGGGCTGCTCTTCAAACTTTGACCAGTCGATGGTGCGGCCGTCGAGGCGCGGCGGAGTTCCGGTTTTGAGGCGGCAGCCGCGCAGGCCAAGGTGTTTGAGAGATTCGCCCAGCAGAACCGATGGCGGCTCGCCGGAGCGCCCTGCGGGAATACGTTGTTCGCCGCAATGGATGAGCCCGTTGAGGAACGTGCCGGTGGTGATGACCGTGGCTCCGGCATGAATCACGCGGCCATCACGAAGCCGGATGCCGGTGATGCGGGACTCTTCGATCACCACGTCGACGACTTCAGCCTGCTTGATGAAGAGATTCGGCTGCGACTCGAGCATTTCGCGCATTTTGAGGCGGTACTGCTGCTTGTCGCATTGAGCGCGAGGCGACCAGACAGCCGGACCGCGCGAGGTGTTGAGCAGGCGGAACTGGATGCCGACGGCGTCCGCAACCTCGCCCATGATGCCACCGAGAGCGTCGACCTCGCGAACCAGATGGCCCTTGGCGATGCCGCCGACGGCGGGATTGCAGGACATCTGGGCAATAAGGTCGAGGTTGAGCGTGAAGAGCGCCGTGCGCAGCCCCATGCGGGCAGCGGCAGTGGCGGCTTCACAGCCGGCGTGGCCTGCTCCTACGACCGCGACGTCATATTGTTCGATTAACGGCATTCAACTCTTATTTTAGCGGGATCGCGCTGTTTTTCCCGCGCGAAGACGGCTGCCTCGGCGGACAACGCGATTGGCCCTGATAATCTGAGAATTACGCTTATGAGCACACTAAAGGCGGTGCGGGGTACGCGCGATCTGCTGCCTCCGGAAACAGAGCTTTGGAACCGCGTCGAGGAGACGGCGCGGCGCGTGTTTGCGCGCTACAACTTCGGCGAAATTCGTACACCGATTTTCGAGGATACCTCGCTATTTGCCCGCAGCGTCGGCGAGGAAACGGATATCGTCTCCAAGGAGATGTACACGTGGGAAGATCGGGCGCGGGCGCAGTCGGAAAAGGCACAATCGCTGACCCTTCGCCCGGAAAACACGGCTGGCGTGGTGCGGGCGTACATCGAGCACAAGCTGGGCGATAAGGGGCTGCTGCAGAAGCTTTTCTACATCGGGCCGCAGTTCCGGCGGGAGCGTCCGCAAAAGGGCCGCTACCGGCAGTTCTGGCAGATTGGCGCGGAGGTGATTGGCCCCCCCAGCGCGGGATCGGAATCGCCGCTGCGGGATGCCGAAGTGCTGGAGATGCTGGCCAGTTTCTTGAATGAGCTTGGCATAAAAGACTGGAAGCTGACGCTGAACTCGGTCGGCTCGGCCAGCGACCGGCCGCGCTACATTGCGGCTTTGCGCGAGGCCCTGAAGGATAAGGCTCCGAAGATGTGCGTCGACTGCCAGCGCCGGGCGGAGACGAATCCGCTGCGGGTGCTGGACTGCAAGGTGCCGGAAGACCAGCCCATCATCGAGGCGCTGCCGAAGATTGCGGAGTACCTGGACGATGATTCGAAGACGCACTTTGCCGCTGTGTGCGCGGCGCTGGATGCCTGCGGGGTGCCTTATGAGGTGAATCCAAGACTGGTGCGCGGATTGGACTACTACACACGGACGACGTTCGAGTTCAGCCATGGAGGATTGGGCGCGCAGAACGCTCTGCTGGGCGGTGGACGGTATGACGGATTGAGCGAGGCCATCGGAGGGCCAAAGGCGCCGGGCATTGGATTTGCCATAGGGGAAGACCGGCTGATTCTCACGCTGCAGGCGCAGGCCGAGGCCGCACCAGGGGGGCTGGCAGACGCTTATGTCGCACCGCTGGGCGAGGCGATGAATGCGCCCGCGCTGGAACTGGCGCGCGAGTTGCGGCGGACGGGATTGCGCATTGAACTGGGCGACGGGAGCTTCCGGCTTAAGAAGTCGTTTGAAGTGGGGAATAAGCTGGCGAGCAGGATCGTGCTCTTCGGAGAAGACGAGCAGAAGTCCGGTATTCTGACCGTAAAAGATTTCGCCACCGGCGAGCAGGTGAAGGTGGCGCGAGCAGATTTGATTCACCATCTCAGGGGCTAGGATGACCGGCCGGCTGGACCGCGTCTGAAATTCGAAGTCCATTGCTGATACAGAAGGAAGAATTGCATTGCTGGATTTTCTAGGCACCAAACAACGCACGCATACTTGCGGAGAGCTGCGCACGGCGCACGCTGGGCAAACCGTCACCATCATGGGATGGGTCAATCGCCGGCGCGACCACGGTAACCTGATTTTCCTTGACCTGCGCGACCGCTACGGCATGACGCAGGTGGTGCTCGATAAGGATTTGAGCCCTGACGGCCACGCCAAAGCCGAGCAGGCCCGGCCTGAGTACGTTATCTGCGCCACCGGTGCTGTGCGCGAGCGCGGCAAGGATGCCGTGAATCCGAAGATGCCGACCGGAGAAATTGAGATTGCGGCCAGCGAACTGCTGATCCTGAACGATGCCAAAGTGCCGCCGTTTTCGCCTGCGGAAGAGGCGATCGGAAACGAAGAGGTCCGGCTGAAGTACCGGTATATCGATCTGCGCCGCCCGGAGATGCAGCACAATTTTGAGGTGCGCCACAAGGTGGCGCTGGCGGTGCGAAAGTACCTGTCAAGCCAGGGTTTTTTTGAGATTGAGACGCCGTTCATGACGCGGTCTACACCCGAGGGCGCGCGCGATTATCTGGTGCCGAGCCGGGTGCATCCGGGCGAATTTTATGCCCTGCCGCAGTCGCCGCAGCTCTTCAAGCAGATTTTGATGATCTCCGGCATGGACCGCTATTTCCAGATCGCACGCTGCTTCCGCGACGAAGACCTGCGGGCGGATCGCCAGCCGGAATTCACGCAGATCGACCTGGAGATGACCTTTCCGCAGCAGGAGACGGTCTTCCGCGTCGTGGAAGGCTTCCTGGCGGCGGCTTTCAAAGCAGTCGGAATCGCGCTACCGACGCCATTTCCGCAGATTACCTATGACGAGGCGATGCGGCGATTTGGCATTGACAAGCCCGACCTGCGGTTGCCGGGACTGACCGATGTGCGCGAGGCATTTACCGTGGGACAGCTGGAGACGCTGGCAATCGATCCCGCACTGCCCATCGTGGCGGTGCGTGTTCCGAAGGTTGGCGAGCTCTCGCGCAAAGAGCGTGAGGACAACCGCCCGTTGTTTGATATGCGAAAGGGCGCGAAGCTGATTGACGATCTCAAGCGGCTGGAAAAGACATTCCCCGAAGTCGTTGCCAAGGTTCGTGCAGCGGCGGACGCGAACGAGCATGACTTGCTGGTGATTGTGGCGGGCGACCCCACGCATCATATTCGCGCGAGCGACACGAAGCTGACGGGACGGCTTTCTGAGCGGGAAATTGCTGTCCTGAGCGCGGCGGGCAATCTTCGTGTGGAACTGGCCAAGAAGTATGCTGACCGGCACGGTTGCTTTGGGGTAACGGATGCTGTTGTGGGTGATCCTGAGCGAGAAACTGGCCTGGTGGAAGGTTCGCGGGCTTTTCGCCCGATCTGGGTGACGGATTTTCCCATGTTCGAGTACGACGAGGCGGAGCAGCAGTGGATGCCGGCGCACCACCCATTTACGTCGCCGCATGACGAGGATATGGACCGGCTGGTCTCCGATCCGGCATCGGTGCGCGCGCGGTATTACGATCTGGCGATGAACGGACTGGAGTTGGGTTCCGGCTCGATCCGTATTCACCGGCAGGATGTTCAACAGGAGATTTTCCGAGCGCTGGGCATGTCAGATGAAGAAGCGAAGACGCGGTTTGGCTTCTTTCTGGAAGCGCTGCAGTACGGCACTCCGCCCCACGGCGGCATTGCGCTGGGGCTGGATCGGCTCGTCATGATTCTTGCGGGAGCCACCAGTTTGCGCGAAGTAATTGCTTTCCCGAAGACAGCAAAGGCAATCGATCTGATGGTCGATGCTCCTACGCCGGTCAGCGATGCGCAGTTGCGCGAACTGCATATTCGCCCCACGAAACAGTAGGACGTGCCGTTCGGGGCATGAAAAAGACCGCCAGCATCGCTGGCGGCCTTTCGGTTTCGGGATAGATTTACTTTATCTTCCGCTTTCCAAATTTGTAGACAATTCCAAGTGCGCCGGCAAATTCGTCCTGATGTGTCTTGCCATAAAAGGTGGGCTGCCAGTCGGTGTAAAGGCGTATCGCCCATTTGGGCTTGATGTTGTAGTCGTAAAAAGCGCCGATCGCCATGGCAATGGCCGGCTGGGTATTGAAGATGCCCAAGTCGATTGGCTGCACGTAGGCAGGGTATCCATTGTTGAAGATGCCATAGACGGCTCCAACGTCGAGATGCATGCCGAAGTCATACTTGGGATGACGGACAAAGCGCGACGCCACGCCGACCATGAAAAAATGCTGAGACGCCCGGTAGTTCTTGATGCCGTAGCCATTTACCGGCGGGAGAATCGTCCCGAAAACATGGCGTGTCGTGAACTCAAAACCGAAGCTGGGCTTTACCCAGTCAGTGAATGTGCCGTTGACTCCCAGCATGTTGATGGCATGGATTTGATCGCCGCGAGCCGGATTGAAGTGCGAGTACATGTATCCGCCGAACACATCGAAGTGATTGTTATAGGCGGGTGAGACGGTTACCGGTGCCGTGGCAACAACCTGTGCATGCAACGAAGCTGTAGAAAGCACAAGTGCCGCAGCAACCAGAGTGGCAAAAAAAGAACGACGGATTCTCACGCGAATTTCTCAAACCTCACGGAATAGCCTAGAAACTTTCACGATACACGGTTGAAGCGCCTCGGCAAAGGTCGTGCAGTCAACGTTTCCCGGGTGCGGGGGCCGGATGCGCGGCCCGATGGATCGCCAGCAGGTTTTCGAGCAGGGGCTTCAACAGGTTCAGATGGAGCGCGTTGGCGCCGTCTGACTTAGCTGCGGCCGGGTTATCGTGAACCTCGAGAAACAAGCCATCGATGCCGGCGGCGACAGCGGCGCGCGCCAGGACCGGGATGAACTCCGGCTGGCCGCCTGATACGCCATTCGCGGCCGAGGGCGTCTGTACTGAGTGTGTGCCGTCAAAAACCACCGGAGCCAGTTTGCGCATGATCGGCAGCGAGCGCATGTCCACGACCAGGTTGTTATAGCCGAAGCTGGCACCGCGTTCGGTCAGGAAATAGCGCCGGTTGCCGGTAGATTCCAGTTTGCCCACGGTGTGTTGCATGTCCCACGGGGCAACGAACTGGCCTTTCTTCACGTTGACGGCGCGGCCGGAATTGGCCGCGGCCAGCAGCAGGTCCGTCTGGCGGCAAAGAAAGGCAGGAATCTGCAGCACATCCACGTGTTCGGCGGCGATGGCGCAATGACCGGGTTCGTGGACGTCGGTGAGTACGGGCAGTCGATTTTCCCTCGCGATCCGCCCCAGGATCGCAGTACCGTCTTTCAGGCCGGGGCCGCGAAAGCTGGTAACCGAGGTGCGGTTGGCCTTGTCGTAAGAGGCCTTGAAAATGTAGGGGATGCCGAGATCAGCGGCAATTTGCTGGATGGCGTCGGCCATCTTGCGGGCGTGCATTTCGCTTTCGATGACGCATGGGCCGGCAATGAGGAAAAGCGCGCCATCTCCCACCGTTACGGGACCGATCTGAAATGTGTGGTTCACAGCCAGTATTGAATCACAGAGTATAAAAATTCAGGTCGCCAAACACAGGGGCAACCGCAAACATCTTCCCCGGACGAGTGCCGAAGCCCGCCGGATTTGCTTCGGGCGTTGACAGCCCGAAGCCGTGCCATTATGTTCAATATCAGGATGAAGATTCGCCACCATCATCGTCACCATCATCACCACGCGACGAGTGTGCCGGCGGATCTGTCTGGATCGAAATAGCTAAAGCCAGACCGAGACTTTGAGAAAGCCCGCCGGCGCAAGAGCCAGCGGGCTTTTTGCGTCATATCCACCGTGACTTAAGAAAAGGACTTGATACATGACGGACGCAACGATCGATTTCGAAAAGCTGGACGGCCTGGTGCCGGGCATCGTCCAGGACGCCAAAACCGGGCAGGTGCTCATGGTTGGTTTCCTGAATGAGGTGAGCTACCAGAAGACGCTGGAAACCGGTTATGTCACATTTTGGAGCCGTACACGGCAAAAGCTGTGGATGAAAGGCGAGAGCAGCGGCAACCGCCTGCGTGTCTTAGAGGCCGCAACCGACTGCGACAACGACACGCTCCTCTTCCGAGTCGAGGTGGAAGGCGATGGATTGGTTTGCCACGAGGGTACTGTGAGCTGCTTCACGCGGCCCATTTCATTTCCTGTCGCACAGGAGGTCCGCTAATGGCGAACAAGCTCCGCCTTGGAATTCCAAAGGGCAGCCTGCAGGACGCAACCATCGCTTTGTTTGAGCGTGCAGGCTGGCACATTTACGCCAATGGGCGTTCCTACTTTCCGAGCATTGACGATCCTGAGATCGAATGCATGCTGATTCGTGCCCAGGAGATGGCACGCTACGTTAATCACGGTGTGCTCGACGCCGGTTTGACGGGTATTGACTGGGTGGTGGAAAGCGGTCTCGACGTGGAAAGCGTGACCAGCCTTGTGTATGCCAAGCAGAGCCGTAGAAAGGTCCGCTGGGTGCTGGCGGTGCCGGAAGACTCGCCCTACCAGAAAGCCGAAGACCTGGGTGGGCAAACGATCGCCACCGAACTGGTGGAAGTCACCAAGCGCTATTTCGCCGAGAAAAATGTGCCCGTACATGTCGAGTTCAGCTGGGGCGCCACGGAAGTCAAGCCGCCGACGCTGGCCGACGCCATCGTGGAAGTCACGGAAACCGGAAGCTCGCTCCGCGCCAATCGCCTGCGCATCATCGATACGGTAATGGAGAGCGAGACCCACCTGATCGCGAATCGCACGGCATACAGCGATGAATGGAAGCGCAGCAAGATTGACACCCTTGCCCTGATGCTTCGCGGCGCCATCGCGGCTCAGGGGCAGGTTGGTCTGATGCTGAATGTATTGAAATCGAATCTGGCACAGGTGCTCTCGGTGCTGCCGGCACTGAATTCGCCGACCGTGTCCGAACTCAGCAACTCCGATTGGGTTGCGGTCAACACGATTCTCGAAGAGAGCGTGGTACGCGACGTAATTCCGAAACTGAAGGCTGCCGAGGCGACCGGGATTGTGGAATATCCCCTCAATAAGGTGGTGCTCTAGTCATGCGCGTGTTGAGCACGAAGGGGCGCAAGGCGGAAGAAGTTTACGCGCTGCTTGGGCGCCTGACGAGCCGCACCGATGCTAGCTATGAGCGCGCGATGCCTGTGGCCCGGCGCATTGTGGAGAGCGTGCGGAAGGGCGGCGATGCTGCCCTTCTGCGCCATCGCACCAAGCTTGACGGTATACCGGCCAGTGAGCCGATCGAGATTACTTTCGAGGAGATGGAAGCAGCCTGGCGGGAGACTTCGACGGAGTTGCGGTCAGCGATGAAGCTGGCAATGAACAATATTCGCCGGTTCGCCGAAAGACAGCGCCCACGCGAGTTCGATATGAACGTGGCTCCGGGCGTGACGGTGGGGCAGAAGGTGATCCCGCTGGATGCAGTGGGTTGCTATGTGCCGAGCGGCCGCTATCCGCTGCCCTCGACGATGCTCATGACAGTGATTCCAGCGCAGGTGGCGGGCGTGGGGCGCATCGTTGCGGTTTCGCCGAGGCCCGCCAAGGAAACCCTGGCCGCCGCCTACCTGTGCGGCGTGACGGCCTTTTATCGCATCGGCGGCGCACAGGCGGTTGCCGCGCTGGCGTATGGGACGGAAAGCATTGCGAAAGTGGACAAGATTGTGGGTCCGGGCAATGCGTATGTAACGGCGGCGAAAAAGCTGGTGAGTTTTGACTGCGGGATCGACATGCTGGCCGGCCCCACTGAGATTGTCGTCACCAGCGAAGCGGGAGATCCGGAAGGCATCGCCACGGACCTTATTGCACAGGCCGAGCATGACCCGGATTCCGTGGCCATATTGCTGACGAGCCGGAGTGATCTGGCACGGGCCGTGGCTGCGGCAGTGAGCCGGAGCGGAAAGGCGAATTCCATCGCCCGGAAGTCTCTGGCAAAAAACGGAGCTGTGATAGTTACAAAAACAGCGAACGAGGCCAGAGAGGTGACAAATCGGCTGGCTCCAGAACATTTGACGATTGACAGCGCCGAAGATCTGACCTGGGTGCGGAATGCCGGCTCTGTGTTTGTCGGCCCATGGTCTTCGCAGCCGCTCGGGGATTATGTTTCCGGGCCGAATCACACATTGCCGACCAGCGGTCTCGCGCGCTTGCGGGGCGGGCTGAGCGTGATGGATTATCTGAAGCTTGTAACGGTGCAGGAATACACGGCAGCCGGTGTAAATCGGCTTGGGCCGGCCGCAGTGGCTCTGGCTGAAGCCGAAGGCCTGACGGGACACGCCCAAGCGGTGCTTGAAAGATTGAACAAGGCAGGAGGGCGTCGTGAGTATGCTTGAACCGCGCGCCGGAGTGTTGCGCATGAAGGAGTATCATCCGCCACTGGGCGATCGCAGCGGCCTGCGTCTGGATTTCAACGAAAATACCCTGGCCTGTTCGCCGAAGGTGCGTGAGGTGCTGGGCGCAATCTCAAGCGCGGACCTGACGAAGTATCCGGAGCGCGCGCCTGTGGAGGCGCTTGTTGCGGAACATCATGGACTGCGTCCGGAGCAGGTGCTGCTCACGAACGGAGTGGATGAAGCCATCCATGTGCTTTGCCAGACGTATCTGAATCCGGGCGATGCGCTGCTGTTGCCCGTGCCGACCTACTCCATGTATGAGGTCTATGGTTCGGGAGCGGAAGCTCGTATTGACCGGATAGCGGCGGGAGATGACTTCGTCTTTCCCCTTGATGCATTGCTAGGGGCGATTACTGCCCAGACCCGGTTGATTGCAATTGCAAACCCTAACAGCCCGACCGGGCAAACGGTGCGCCGCGAACAGATTCTGCGGGTGCTTGAGGCTGCGCCGCACGCCGCTGTGCTGGTGGACGAAGCGTATTTTCACTTTCTTGGCGAGACCGTAATCGATCTGGTCGGCAAGACGCCGAATCTGATTGTTGCGCGAACGTTTTCAAAAGCCTTCGGTCTCGCTGGTCTCCGGCTTGGCATGCTGGCTGCTTCCGCAGAGCAGATGCAGTGGATGCGGCGCGTGATTTCTCCGTATAGCGTGAATTCTCTGGCGCTTGCCTGCCTGCCGCCCGCTTTGGCAGACATGGACTATCTGAACTGGTATGTGGCTGAGGTGCGCGCGGCTCGCGTGGAGTTTGAGACGGCGCTGGATCGGAATGGAGTGCAGCGCTGGCCCTCGGCGGCGAATTTTGTATTGACGCGGATCGGCGCGCAGCATCGCCGGTTCGTGGAGGAGATGCGGGAACGGAACGTGCTGGTTCGCGACCGCTCCAGTGATCCTGGTTGCGAAGGCTGCGTGCGTATCACGATTGGAACGCGCGAGCAGACGGTGAATGCCATCTACGCCCTCGAAGCGGCGCTGGCGGAGATTGGCTGGAAGGGAAAAGGATGAAGAAAACTGCGGTGCAGAAAACCACGAGAGCGGTTGCGGCCAAGCGGGCTGCAACGATTGATCGGAAGACTGCGGAGACTGCGATTGCGCTCCGGCTCACGATCGAAGGCACGGGGCAATACAAGATCTCGACCGGGATTCGCTTTTTCGATCACATGCTGGAATTGTTCACGAGACACGGCGGATTTGATCTGGAGTTGAACTGCAAGGGCGACCTTGATGTGGATCAGCATCACACGGTGGAAGATGTCGGGATCGCGCTTGGCGAGGCCTTTGAAAGGGCGCTCGGAGACAAGCGTGGAATTTTACGCGCGGGATATTTTTTGATGACCATGGATGAGACGCTGGGGTTGGCTGCCGTGGATTTGAGCGGACGCACCGCTTCGGTTGTGAAGACCAAAGTGAAGACACGGCTCGTGGGCGATTTGCAAGCCGAGCTGGTTGAAGATTTCTTTGAAGGATTCGCCCGCGGCGCAAAGGCAAACGTGCACCTGAAAACGGTCTATGGACGTTCGAATCATCACAAGGTCGAAGCTCTTTTCAAGGCGTTTGCGCGGGCGCTGCGCTTTGCCTGCTCACGGGACCAGCAGCTGAAGGAGATGCTGCCGAGCACAAAGGGATTGCTGTGATTACAGTTGTGGATTACAAGGCAGGAAACTTGACCTCAGTGATGAAGATACTGCGTGCCGTCGGCGCGGAGCCTGTACTCGCGGATGAACCGGAGGCGGTCGCAAAGGCGAGCAAGGTGATTCTTCCAGGTGTAGGTCATTTTGCAGCGACGAAATTCCTCCGTGATCGTGGTTTGGACCAGGCGATCCGCGAGCGCGTGGCTGCGGGAGTTCCGTTTCTCGGCATTTGCGTGGGCCTGCAGTGGCTCTTCGATGGCAGCACGGAAGCGCCGCAAGTGCAGGGCCTGGGAGCGTTTGAAGGCATGTGCGAACGCTTCAGGACGACAGAGTTGAAAGTGCCTCACGTGGGCTGGAATTCACTCGCAATCCGGGAGGGATCAAGATTGCTGGCCGGAGTTTCGCAGGAGGCATTCGTATATTTCACGCACTCTTATTGCGCCCCGGTGGTGAAAAGCACTGTGGCGATTACGGAGTATGGGCAGCCTTTCACGGCTGCAGTAGAGCGAGACAACATAATGGGTGTGCAGTTTCACCCTGAGAAGTCTGCTGCTGCCGGCCGGCAGGTGATCCAAAATTTTGTGAGGCTGGCATGCTGACGAAGCGGATTATTGCCTGCCTCGATGTGAAGAATGGTCGCGTTGTGAAGGGCGTGCAATTCGTCGACCTGGTAGATGCCGGTGATCCAGCTGAGTTGGCCGTACGCCATGCCGAGTCGGGCGCGGACGAAATCGTCCTGCTCGACATCACGGCCACGCATGAAGGCCGGGGTACGTTGTTGGCAACCGTTAGAAAAGCAGCAGAGCGGTTGTTCATTCCATTTACCGTAGGCGGGGGGATTCGCACGGCGGAGGAAGCTGCGGCGGTATTTGATGCGGGTGCGGACAAGATCAGCGTCAATTCGGCAGCATTGTCCAGGCCGGAGTTGATCGATGAGATCGGAACGAAATTTGGAGCACAAGCGGTTGTTGTTGCGATTGATGCGCGACGAAATGCGCAAGGGGCGGAAGTCTTTGTGAGCGGCGGACGCAAGCCAACGGGGCGTGATGCAGTGGCATGGGCGCGCGAGGCGGAGCAACGCGGAGCAGGTGAAATTTTGCTGACGTCGATGGACGCAGATGGCACGCGCGAGGGGTTCGACTGCGAACTGACGGCTGCTGTGAGCGATGCTGTGCAGATTCCTGTTATTGCATCGGGAGGTGCGGGCAAAGCGCAGCATTTTGTGGATGTTTTCGGCCGCGGCAGGGCCGATGCTGCTCTGGCAGCGAGCATTTTTCACTTCGGAATCGCAGATGTGAAGGCGTTGAAGTCGGCGCTGGCTGCTGAATCTATTCCTGTGAGGCTGCCATGCTGATTCCTTCCATTGACCTGATGGGCGGTCGCATTGTGCAGCTGGTGCAAGGTGAAAAGCTCAAGCTTGCGTTCGACGATTTCGAATACTGGATTGAGCGATTTTCGGTCTACCCGCTGGTACAACTGATTGATCTGGATGCGGCGATGCGCAAGGGCGATAACCATGCGCTGATGGAACGGATTACTCGGCGTCTTCCATGCCAGATTGGCGGTGGAGTGCGCACTCCTGAGCAGGCGCAGGCACTGTTGGGCATTGGAGCGAAGCGCGTCATATTTGGCTCGATACTTTTTCGCGCGGATACAGAGAATCCGGTGAATGTGGAAGCGGCCGCTGCAATTACTGACACGATTGGTTCGGAGGCATTTGTCGCCAGTATCGATACTAAGAGAGGAACGGTAGCGATTCGTGGGTGGCAGGAACAGACGTCTGTTTCGCCAGTAGATGCGATGCGTCAGTTAGAGCCTTATTGCGGCAGCTTTCTCTATACGCACGTCGACACAGAAGGTACGATGACAGGTTTCCCCTTTGCCGTCGCGGAGTCGCTCTGTGCCGCAACTTCGCGCAAGCTGATCGTTGCCGGAGGAATTCGCGAACAGGCGGAGATAGATGCTCTTGACGCCATTGGCGTGGATGCAGTGGCGGGAATGGCCGTCTATTCGGGGCATCTTCCAGCGTAGGGTGGACAGCAGGCGTCCGTGGCATGGGGAGTAGTGGGCTTCTGGTAGAGGCAAAGCTGTACTCGGAGAGTTTCGTGCCTGTGAGGCCGTCGCAGAAGGCCTCGTGACCATGGGGTAACATGGAAAGTCGCACGAGCGTAGTCGATGCTGTTCGTCTTGATGCGTTCCGCGACGCTTTGAAATTTTTCGCTCTTGATAAGACAGCGAAGCAGAGGGGCATATGGCAGGGAAAGGTTCAATGCGGACGGCGAAGCGGCTGGATGAAGTCGGCTTTTCGGATATCGTGCAGATTCGCAACAAGGTTCTCGAATTGCGTGCAGCCGGCAAACAGGTACATGCGTTTCACGGCGGGGAGCCTTACTTTGAGACACCGGATCGCATCAAGCAGGCAATGTCGCGGGCACTGTCTGAGAACCTGACGCGGTACGCGCCGTCATCGGGCATTGGTCCCTTGCGCGAAAGCATCGCCGAAAAGCTCCGGCGTAAGAACGGTCTCGATGTGTCGATTGACGACGTGATTGTGACTGCCGGTGGAGCGCATGCGCTGTATGCGGCATTTCAAACGGTGCTCGATCCCGGCGATGATGTGCTGTTGTTTTCGCCGTACTGGACGCCGATCCGCGACATGATCACAGCCGCAGAGGCACGGGCTTTGCTGGTGCCGACGTCGAGCGCGCGGCAGAGCGGCATTTTTGCGATGCTCGAGAAGCTGACTACTCCGAACACGCGAGCGATCTACTACAACACGCCACAAAACCCATCGGGCGTGGTTTTCTCGCGTCAGGAGGCTGAGCAGGTTGCCCGGTTTGCCGTGGAGCGGGATCTGATCGTGATTGCCGATGAAGCGTACGAGGATCTGGTGTACGAAGGAGAGCATTTCTCCATAGCGTCTTTACCTGGGATGATGCAGCGCACGATCAGCACCTACACGCTCTCGAAGAGCTACGGAATGACCGGCTGGCGCGTGGGCTATGCTGTGGCGAAAGAGCCTTTCATGACGGGCTTACGCAAGCTGGTACTGTACTCGACGAATGGTGTTTCGACACCGACGCAGTGGGCGGCGGTGGAGGCGATGAAGACGCCTCAGTCGGAACTGGACGCGCGCAGGGAAGAGTATCGGAAGCGGCGCGATCTTTTGGTTGCCGGGCTCAACGAGTTGGGACTGACCTGTGCTCCACCGGAAGGTGCGTTCTACGCCTTTGCCAACGTGGCAAAGATCAGCAAGGACAGCCGGAAGGCGGCAGGACTTCTGCTGGAGAAGGCTCATGTCGCTACCATTCCCGGAGTGGTGTTTGGGGCGCAGGGCGAGGGCTGCGTGCGGTTTGGCTATGCCGTGCCTGAGGGGGCTATCTCCGATGGACTGGATGCGCTCCGCGGTTTCTTCCAGTAGTGCCTCTAAGGCGTGAAGCCCTGCGCACCGGGCTGTCTGCGCCTGATGGCTGCATGTGGCGGGCCCTTACGGCCAGGCAGTTTTTCGGTCTTTTCGGCGGGGAGAAGCATCAGACGGTTGGAGGATGATTGAGAATGCTGAGAGTCGGGATACCGGACACGATCGATCGCTCGTTGCATGAGTACCTGCCAAAGGATATCCGGATTGAGATTTTGTCGAAGGATATGACGGGTCCGGTGGAAGTGGATTTCTGGATTGTTCCGCCAGCGCCGAAGCCGGCGCAGGCGATGTGGCCGCATCTGCGGGGCGTGCGCGTGGCGCAGTCGACGCTGGCCGGGGTGGACTGGCTGATGCGCCTGGTGCCGAGTGATGTGACAGTTTGCGATGCGCGCGGAGTGCATGACATCTCGACCGCGGAGTGGGTGGTTTCGGCGACGCTGGCAATGATGAAGTACTTTCCGTTTTACGGCGAGGTGCAGCGGGCCGGGGAGTGGAAGCGGCGGTTTGAGGCGAGCGGCCTTTACAACCGGATTCACGGTACGACGGGCGAGTTTTATCCGCCCGTGCTGGTGGAAGACCTGCATGGGAAGCGGGTTCTGATTGTGGGCTACGGGTCGATTGGCAGCATGATCGAGCGGATGATGCAGCCGTTCTCCGTAAGGGTGGATCGGATTGCGCGGACGGCGCGCGAAGGCGTGAAGACGCTGGCTGCGCTGCCCGAACTGCTGCCCCAGGCTGACGTGGTGGTGCTGATTGTGCCGCTTACGGGCGAGACGCGGGGGATGATTGGGGCGGAGCAGCTTGCGCAGATGAAGCAGGGGGCGCTGCTGGTGAATGCGGCGCGTGGCCCTGTGGTGGATACGGACGCGCTGCTGGCCGCGCTGCAGGCGGGGCGGATTCGCGCGGCGCTGGACGTGACCGATCCGGAGCCGCTGCCGGACGGGCATCCGCTTTGGTCGGCGCCGAATGCGCTGATTACGCCTCATGTGGCGGGGAGCAGTCCGGGCTTTATGCCGCGGGCGATGGAACTGGCGGGGGAACAGATTCGACGGATGCAGCGGGGCGAGACGCCGATCAACATTGTGACGGGCGAATACTGAGTACTGGCCATCCCAGCGATCCCGCCTCCGGCGGTGCTGCCAGCACGGGCTACCTCGCCTTCGGCGCGAGACCTCCTTTGCTTTGTTTTCAGCGAGTTAGACCCAATCCTGCAATGATGGGGTGCATTTCAAAAGCTTTGGAGGCCCCCCTGTTTTTGTGGGTAAGTGATTGATTTTATTGAATCGAGTACCCGTAATTAACTTGTAAACCCTCGACGTTTTTGCAGGGAAGGTATTGATTCTATTGGAAGAACTCGTGTTTGACCCGGTTCGGGACGGGAAAATCCTTCCTCACAGAGGACGCGGAGCACAGAGAAAAGCCACAGAGAATCCTGGGGTGGTTCTTTTCCATAGGCGCTCGTTGTGTCAGCGTCGGGATTTTGAAAGGGGGAAAGCATGTTTTTATTTCCCATGTTAACCTCGCAGAAGTTGCTGATTCGATGGAGGTTACAGAAGGATTAGTCTCGTAAGTTCTTTAGAATCAGTGAGGGGAATATGGGGTGACTCCCTGATGTGAAATGGAAAGAGGCAGCCGTGGGTGCGGCTGCCTCTTTCTGTATCTCTATTTCCAGTTTAGCAGTTTGAGGGGTAATTCCCGGCAGTGTGCTGGCCGCACGGTGGATTGGTTGTCCAGGCGGACGCGCCTTCGGCGGTGGAAGCTCCAATCCGCAACGTTAGGATGGAGGGGGAGTGCCTGCCGCATGTTGATTCGTGAGCCGTTCCTGATTCGTATACCTGCCGGCTGGTTCCTGATGGGATCGGAGGCCGGCCAGGATGTGGAGCGCCCGGTTCATCGGGTGTGGGTGGATGGCTTTGCCACGGCGGCGACGCAGGTGACGGTGGAGCAGTACGGGCAGTTTCTGGAGGCTACGGGGCATGTGACTCCACCCAAGTGGGGCGATGCGGAGTTTGCCGATCCCCGGCAGCCGGTGGTGGCGGTGTCGTGGTTTGAGGCTGTGGCCTATTGCGAGTGGCTTTCGTTGGTGACGGGCTCTCGGTATCGGCTGCCGACGGAGGCGGAATGGGAGCGGGCAGCGCGAGGCGGCGTGGAGGGGAAGCTGTTTCCGTGGGGCGATGAACAGCCTATGTCGCGGCCGGGGTATGCGGCGCGATGGCAGGCGGGGCCGGAGCCAGTGGGGAAGTCGGAGCCGAATGCGTATGGGTTATTTGAGATGTGCGAGAACGTGCATGAGTGGTGCAGCGACTGGTTCGACGCGGGCTACTATGCGGTGTCGCCGAAGCGGAATCCGCAGGGCCCGGAAGAGGGCAAGAGAAAGGCTTCGCGCGGGGGCTCGTGGCGGCACCAGATCAAGATTGCTCGGTGCTCGGCGCGGTCCAGTATTCCGCCGGAGTTTCAGTATGCGGATTATGGGTTTCGGGTGGTTTGTGATGGGGCGGGGGATGGGTGATGAGCTAGCGCTTCAATGCTTCGGCGATCCTCAAAAGCGAGAAGACTATTTTCGGCTATATTCGCAGGACATTGTTTTGTACGGTTATGAGGGTGTTGGACCCGGCTTGGATCCTGTGAAGCAGTTTTACAGGCGCTTCTGGAATGCGTTCCCTGATGGAAGCGTCACGGCCCTGGAAACCGTGGAGCAGGCTGACACGCTGGTAGTTCGCCACGTGACGACAGGAACACAAGCACGGGAATTCATGGGCGTGCCTGCCACCGGACAGCGTATCGAGCTACCTGGAATGAGCATCCTGCATTTCAGGGAGGGACGTTGCTTTGAACGATGGACTTACTCTGATTCGCTTCTGCTGCTGAGGCAGATTGGGGCATTTCCAATTCGAAATAACTCATAGCGCAACTGCGCAAGGTGTAGCTAATCGACCGACGGGCCCCACCACGCGCAGCGGAGCGGATGCCAGCCGAAATAGCTGTTCTTCAACGAGCGAGAACCGCCGCGCGCTATCCCGTTCGCTGCAAACTGGGCGAAGCCGCCCAGCTTGAGGCGAACGCGATCCATATCGGCACGGACATGTTTGATTGCGATGTTGCGGTTCAAGCCCGGGCATCAAGCCTGATCCGAAGTGCCTTGGATCAGCTCTTCGACCCATGACTCTCTAACTTTCTTTGGTTCGCCCATCGCGGCATTCGACACTGCCTCCCACGCTTCCCATGTGGCCAGGCGCTCAGCATAGGCTGCGCGCGCGCGCGGCAGAATCGAGGTGCCCAGGCCAAGCCGCAAGGGTGGATCATTGACATCCACAAGTTTGAGAACCGCTTCTGCCGTTGCCTCGGGATCACCACGCTCCACGTTGACGAGATGCGTCAAAAACTGCTTTCGGAACTCCGCGTATGGCTCCAGAGCATCGGCGATCTTTCCGGACTTGCCGAAGTCAGTGGCGTAGGCGCCTGGTTCAACGATGGTCACACGGATGCCGAAGGGTTTGACCTCCTGCGCCAGCGATTCATGCAGCGCTTCGACGGCCCATTTGGTGGCGCAGTAGAAGCCGACGAGCGGAAGCGCCGTGATGCCAAGACCGCTCGAAATGCCGAGAATGTGTCCGCTGCCCTGCTTGCGCAGCAGGGGCAGGGCGGCTCGCAGCACGCGCACCATGCCGAGGTAGTTGGCATCGAACAGGTCGTGAATCTGTTCGTCACTCGCTTCTTCAGTGGCTGCAAAGAGGCTCGCGCCTGCGTTGTTGACGAGAACATCGAGCTTGCCGAAGTGCGTGTAAGCATGATGGACGACCTCCTGCACCCGCTCGGCGTCGGTCACGTCGAGGGCCAGGGGAAGAACGGCATCGCCGAACCGGTTTGTGAGATCACTGACGTCGGCGAGTTTACGGGCAGTCGCGGTGACCTGATCGCCGCGTTTCAGGGCAGCTTCCGCCCAGATGCGGCCAAAGCCGCGCGATGCGCCGGTGATGAACCATGTCTTCTTCATATTTCACTCCTCTGTAACTGTTTGTGTTCCGCTTTGATTTCTGGCCAATGCGTTCGTTAGTTTATTCCGTCCTGCGAATAGCGCATGTTGGCAAGATCGGTGAGCAGGGAAGGACCGGTTGGATTCCATCCGAGATGTTGCCGCGTTTTCGCGCTGGAACCCTGAAGGTCCATCCCCGCAAACAGTCCGAGGAAGCCGAAATGTTCCTGGGCCTGTTCCTGAGAAATGGAAACGACGGGTACATTCAGGCCATGGCCGATGGCCTGAGCGATGTCTTTGAGCGGCACACCCTCTTCGGCCACAGCGTGATATCGAGCGCCGGGCTCATGCTTTTCCAACGCCAGCCTGTAGAGGCGAGCGACATCAAGCCGGTGCGCGGCCGCCCAGCGGTTGTGTCCGTCGCCAACGTATGCCGAGACGCCCTTCTGTCGGGCTACCGCGATCAGGTAGGAGACAAGGCCCTGCTTGACCGTATCGTGAACCTGAGGAAGCCGGACGACTGAGGTGCTCACTCCACGCGCTTCAAGTGCAGCGGCCGTTGCTTCTGAAGCGCGAGGATGCGAGTCGGACACGGGGACCGGGGGATCGTCCTCAGTGGCAGGGCGGCCCTGGGCAATCACTGCGAGGCCACCTGTAACAATCAGCGGGCGGGCGGAGCCATGGAGTACGGAGCCGAACAACTCGATC
>JAJZAL010000116.1 GCA_021799405.1 Acidobacteriota bacterium | reverse complement strand
ATGCTTTCGGAGTTTCCCGAACTTCATGGTGTGGAGCAGGAACTCGTCAACCGCTGCGTGAACGATGAGTTGGCGGAGCGCTTCAGCAATCTGATGCGCACGTATGCAGCGCGCGCCAAAGCCTCGCAGTCAGACTTTGCCTTCAATCCCTCGCCCGGCAATATCCGCGATGGCCTCATCACCGACGCCATCAAGTCGGCCGGCGCGGCGCGCAAGGGCGGTGTTGGCCCGGTGTGCGGCGTCATCGACTACCCGGAGTACGTCACCGCGCGTGGCCTCAATCTGCAATGCACTCCGGGCAACGACGTTGAGAGCGTGACCGCGCAGGTAGGCGCAGGCTGTAATCTGGTGCTCTTTACCACTGGCCTGGGTACGCCTACCGGCAATCCCATCGCGCCGGTCATAAAGATCTCTACCAATACCACGCTCTTTGAGCGCATGGGCGACATCATCGACTTCAACGCCGGAGGCATTGTTACCGGCGAAGAGACCGTCAGCGACTGCGCGGAAAAGCTGCTGGAGCTCTCCATCGCCGTGGCCAGCGGCGAGCGTAGAACGTACTCGGAGCTGCGTGGCCAGATCGACTTTATTCCATGGAAGCGTGGCGTCTCGCTTTAGCGCTTCAAGGGAAATGAAAAAGCGATGCAGCGCCAGCACAGGAATGCTGTTGGGGAAAGTGGCTTGGAGGCGATTGTAGGATCAGCAAGATACAATCGTTGGTGACAAGCTGCGCCTGCAGCTCAACGGTTAGCGCAGGGAGAGTCATATTTTTGTGCAGCCTGCAATGATCGTATTTCAAAGGTAATTCCTACAATGCCAAAATCGACTCCAACATCCCGCAGCTTTTCTGAGAATCTGGATCTGCTTGCTGAAGTCGCCGTGAAGGTAGGCCTTGGCCTCCAGCCCGGCCAGGAACTGGTCATGACGGCCTCGCTCGACTCACTGCAGCTTGCCCGCCGCATCACTGAGCATGCTTACCGTGCCGGCGCATCACTGGTGACAACGCTCTACGCGGACGACGAGGCCACGCTTGCCCGTTACCACTTCGCTCCAGACGAGAGCTTCGACCATGCCGCAAAGTGGCTCTACGATGGCATGGCCGCAGCTTTCAAAAGCGGAGCCGCTCGCCTTGCGATTGCCGGCGCAGACCCGGCATTGCTGGCCAACGAAGATGCGGACAAGGTAGGCCGCGCCAATCGCGCCGTCTCACACGCCTACCGCCCGGCGCTGGAACTTATCACCCGTCACGCGATTAACTGGACCATAGTCGCGAGCGCGACTCCGGCCTGGGCAGCGGCCATGTTCCCCGGAGCGGCTCCTGAGGCTGCGCTCGCGCAACTCTGGGAGGCGATCTTCTCTACCAGCCGCATTGACGTTGCCGATCCCGTGGCGGCATGGCGTGCTCACGATGCCAGCCTGCAGCAGCGCGCAGCCAAGTTGAACGAGAAGCGCTACGCGTGGCTCCAATACAAAGGCCCGGGTACTGACTTCCGCCTCGGTCTGGCAGACGACCACCTTTGGCTCGGCGGCGGCACTACCGCAGGCAACGGCATTTACTGCATCCCCAACATGCCTACGGAAGAGATCTTCACCGCGCCGCACAGGGACCGTGCCGAAGGCGTGGTGACGGCAACCAAACCGCTTTCCCACCAGGGAACCATGATCGAGGGAATCCAGGTGCGCTTTCAAGGCGGCAGTATTGTCGAGGCTCGCGCTTCCCGCGGCCAGGAGGTGCTCCAGAAGCTGATCGGCACAGATGAAGGCGCACGCCGGCTGGGAGAAGTGGCGCTTGTTCCGCACGCGTCGCCCATCGCCGCCAGCGGACTCACCTTCCTCAACACGCTGTTCGACGAGAACGCTGCGTCGCATATCGCACTTGGCCAGTCCTACTCCACCTGTTTGCGCGAAGGCGACAAGATGACTGCTGAAGAACTGGCCGCGCGCGGCGCCAATGAGAGTCTCATCCACGTGGACTGGATGATCGGCTCAGCCGAGTTAGATATTGATGGCATCTCCGCTACCGGCGTGGCCGAGCCTCTGATGCGCAAGGGCGAGTGGCTCTGATTTCATCCTCATCGCACAGGGCCGTGGATCCAAAATTGCCAACGTCTTTGGAGGCGGTGTGATCGCCTCCAAAGACAACTGCTGAATCTTACCTCTCCCGATTCTTTGATTTCTTCCGCGCTCTCAGAACGAAAATGTACCAGCGATTTGAATCTCGCGCGGCGCATGTTGTATGGAATGAACCTGCCCAAAGGTAGCGGCCGTCACCTGGCTGTCAGGATTGGCAAATTGCGCATGGTTCCAGGCGTTAAAGAATTCACCCCTAAGCGAGAAGTTCATGGCGTCGTGAATCGGGAAGATCTTGTGTATGCCCAGATCCCAATTGTCAAGGCCAGGGCCCGTCAGGATATCGAAGCCGGAGGTGCCGAAAGACCAGGGGATGTTGCCGGTATTGTGAGGATCGGTCGCAGGGTCCACAAAGCAAGGCGAGTTCACTGACGCCACGGTGCCTGTATAGATCCAATAATATCCGTTGCCTTTGAGATTCTTGTTTTGAAGCTGGCTTCTTCCATTGCAATAGCGGTCGGCCCTGATCTGGTCGGCAGGCCATGCAACGTGGTTCGGAGCGACCACTGTGAATGGATTTCCCTTTTGCATGGTCACAATCGCATCCAGGTTCCACCCGCCGATCGCTCCGTCAAGAATGGGATTCATGTTAGCGCCAAAACGTTCTCCCCGGCCCACCGGAAGATTCCACACGGTGCTTACCACGAGCGACTGCGGCACATTCGATGGAGACATTCCCTTGTCGCAGCGGAGGCAACTCCTGTCCTGGCTCAGTGTGCCGTTGTTGGATACGTTGGCGTTGGAGAGAGCTTTGGACAAGGTGTAATTGCCCAGAATGGTCAGTCCGTGGATGAATTGTCTCTGAAACTTAACCAGCATTCCGTTGTAGTTTCCGTAGCCGATGCTGCTCATGTCCTGCATGTAGCTGTATCTTCCGTAGAACGGCTCCGTTGCCGTATCGCAAATCTGCGATCCCGGAACTGAGCAATCCCATGGATTGAAAAGCTTTGCAAGGTGATGGCCTTCGTTCCCGATGTAAGCAACGTCCAAAAGATATGATTTCCCGAAGGTGTGCTGCACATCCAGATTCCATTGCGCAACCTGGGGTGTTGGTGAACTCGCATCCTCGTAAAGAATTGCGCCCTTGATTGTAGAAACCTCGGCTGGTGTAATTTGCCCGACGGTTACAGAAGGTAAGAGGTTGTAACCCAGGATATATTTTGGATTTGGCTGGTTGGCGGGGTTTGTGACCTGGTTGTTGACGGTGATGATTTGGGAAACGACCGCATACTGCGCGCCAAAATCCATCTGAGTTGTGTAATACATGCCCCATCCGGCGCGAACCACCGTGTTTTTGGCAAACCACGGTTGCCAGGCAAGCCCGATTCTGGGCGCCACGTTTGTCATGGTCATTGGATAGACTTCTGGATTAGCTGTACCCAGCGCCGCGAAGGTCTCCTCTCCGGTTTTGAAATCGAAACCGTGAATCAGGTCCCTATTGGCCTTGTCCGGTGGATTCGGAGGTGTGGTGCCGTACCACGCCAGAGCCAGGTTGGCCGTAAGATCCCGCCGAAGTTTCCAGGTGTCCTGCACGTATGGCTCGAATTCTGTCCAGCGGTAATGAGTCGGAGGCATTCCTTGGGAATGCGCATTTGCTGGGTCACCCAGCAGAAAGTCGGCAAATGGATTCCCGGTGCCTCCCACCAGTGCGACTGTGCCGTTAGGGCCAGGCTTGGTCTGTGCGGAGTAGGTGTCATTAAATGAGAAGATGCCGCGGGCATTGAGATTGGCACTGGACTGGACGGATCGAATGTAATTGAGGTCGGCTCCAAACTTGATCTGATGATTTCCATGCAGCCAGTCGAAGCTGTCGTGAATCTGATAGGAGTTATCAACGTCGCCTAACAATCCGGTTGACGTTCCAAAGCCACTGTATCCGGTAATGTTGATTCCCGGGACACCGTTCGGATCCGCGGTGCCGGTGATGTTCAGCTTATTTTGAATTCCTTTGATTGAAAGTCCCTGGTCATACACTGCGTCACGTACGACTCCAAGGCGGAGCGAATTGACCTTCGTCGCGCTCAAGGTCGAAGTCCATCCAAGGGCGACGTATTCGGTATCCAGCGGGTAGGCGGTGCCTTGCCCAGGAAACAGGCCGGGTTGCGTATCGGGTGCGTTTATCCAGGATCCCTGCGCGAAGATTTGATTATTCTCGTTCAGGTTGTAATCGAGGCGGGCAGTAATCTGATCCGAATCAAGCGTCGTGGCCGGAGTTCCGCCAACATTGTTCGGCTTCGCCTCCAGACTCGAACCGGGCAGATAGAAGGCAAGCAGCTCCTTCGCAGTGTTGTTGATCCGGCTGGCGGGAATCTTGTTACCAGGAAACTGCTGGCGCTGACCGGTCGTGGGATTGTAGCTTGCGGGATCGTAAATGGGAGTCGAGAGCCCTGAGAAGTCCCCGCTAAACATCGCCTGCGTGGGGGTGTACCCTCCGACGAATGCAGACTGATTCTGGCGGTATCCTTCGTAGTTCCAGAAGTAGAAAAACTTGTTGTGCAGGATCGGTCCGCCTAAGCTAAAGCCGAACTGATTCTGGTGATAGGGACCCGGAGGCTCTGGATTAAAGTACTCGCGCGCCTCCATCTGATTGGTGCGGACAAACTCGTAGGCTTCGCCATGAATCTGATTGGTTCCGGACTTGGTGATGACATCGACAATACCCGGGTTGGTACCCATATCCGGCATAAAGAAGCCATAGTGAACCTCGAACTGGTCAATTGCCGACACCGAAAGATTCAGCGAATTATTGCCGGCCCGGGTGCCAAGTGTCTGGATGCCATTTACCAGGTACATGGTGTAGTCCGGTTCGTTGCCCGCGATGTTAATGGACAAGAACGGATGGCCGGTTTGAGCAACTGTGTTGTTGGAGGCTCCCCCATTCGATTGCGTCGTGCCGGATAGCAACCCCAATTGGAGATAATTTCTTCCGTTCAACGGAAGTTGTGCCACGCTCTGCGGACCGATCACATTGCCGAGGTCGTTTGACTGCGTCTCAAGCAAATTTGCCAGGCCATTTGCCTCCACCGTAACCGATTGCATTGTGGAAGAGACATCGAGCGTAGCGTTCTCTGTTGCGTGCAGGCCGACAATCACATTGAATTGCGTAAGGTTATAGGTGGCGAAACCTTGCTTGGAAACCTGCAGCGAATACATGCCCGGCGGTACCGCCGGGAAGGAATAGTTGCCTGACTTGTCGGACTCCGTCTTGAGCCTCACACCTGTCAGTACATTAGTAAGCCTCACCTCCGCGCCGGGTATCAGCGCCTTCGAGCTATCGGTCACCGTCCCCTGGATCGAAGAGTCTACGTTTTGCGCTCGGGCAACGCGGGCCATTGCAAAAAGCAGCAGGACGCTGGCCCATGCTGCAAATACTCGCGTCCGAAGATTCATTGTTAAGCCTCCTGTCAAATTCAATTTCAAGGTGCGAGGATAATTCCTCCGCATTGTCCAAATAGAGTGCGTAGGAACCTCTATCTGTCATGCCGCTGCCAGTTGCAGCCTGCAAGTACCATTTGCCCGCTGGTGCCCGCGCACGCATCCCCATGCGCCTGTGGCGCGCCTTGCTCCGGAACTATGTCCTCTATAGCGATTTTTCTGGCGGCAAAACAACGAATCATACCAACAACAAATGCATCACGACGTAATGCTCGTCAAACACGGCACGCAGCTGCCGATCTATATCTGGCATATTGATGTAATGCTTTACAAGACGTAGATCAATCTACTTCCGGCTTGACACGGTTGTCAAGGTATTTTTAAAAGGGCTTCCCCCGAGGATTTTCCAGGCACTCCCAGCGAAGTTGAGCTTGGGTTGCGGGCTTGGGGGCGGCATGGCAGGTGAGGAGAAGACGACGCCGAATAAGATGCGCCGGATTTCGCGGGCAGCCCACAATATCTGCTGGATCCAGCATTCCAGCAATACCTCAATCCGCGCGCACCAATGCGCCAATTGAATGGCGGTGTATTTCGCGGGATGCGGGCGCCGGCTGCTTCTCTTGAGTACGACCAAACCAGCTCCCGGGAAAGAATCACGCGGGGGGCGAAATCGATTCGCATGGAAGCAGCTTGGAATCAGTGAGATAATTGCGAGGCGGGCCTGTGGCTTCACGGTTAGAGCAGGGGATTCATAATCCGGCTGTTACAAAATCTGTAGATTCTGAAACGGGCCGACCACAACGACAATCGGGAAAACCTGAGCTAGTTGTGGTCCACCGCAAATTTGCGACATGATCCGGTAGACGCTGGCGTAGAACGCGGCAGGGGCTAAAGCCCCAAATCCCGAAATTTCGGATCTTTCGGCACGACTAGAGTCATGCCCTGTTACAACACACGAGAGATCAGATTTACGGCGGCCTCCACTAGCGACGCATACAGATCTGAGGAATCGGATTTGACAGTCGACAGTCTCTGGGCGAATTGATCAATTCGTCTACTAAGATCCAATTCAATCGTATTCTTGGCCATCTCGAAGTTATGAAGAACTTGCAGTGCCTCGGCGACAACTGCCTGATCTGAACTCCCTCAGAGACATAGTCAGACGCTCACACGCCGGTTTCTCCGCCGTGTATTCGTTCGCCGAAATCTATCCAGTGCGCCGTTGTAACGATCACAAAGAAATGCCGCACGAACTGCCTAAGGCAATCCGTGCGGCGAAGCTGGCTGAGGGAGTGTGCTGAGAAGGCTCATTGCTCCGGTTCGTTCCGCTCCTGGGCCTGGTTCTGCTGCTTCTCTTCCTGCCGGTTCTGTTGCTTTTCGCCGGTCTGCTGTCCTGACTGGTTCCGTAGCTGGTTCTGTTCAGCCGTGTGAGTGCGAACCTGTTCCCTGTTGCTTAGAGCATTGCCGTTCGGACCTGCTGACACCGATTGGCCCTGTTCTTGGTTCTGACCTGTGCGGATTTGCTGCATATCGCGAGTACTCAACTGATCCTGTGTGTGCAGTTGATCCTTGGTCTGGAGCTGATCCCGATCCCGCGTCTTAAGCTGGTCCGGGGTGCTCAACTGATCCTGCGTGTGCAGTTGATCCTTGGTCTGGAGCTGATCCCGATCCCGCGTCTTGAGCTGGTCCGGGGTGCTCAACTGATCCTGCGTGTGCAGTTGATCCTTGGTCTGGAGCTGATCCCGATCCTTCGTCTTCAGTTGATCCTTACTATGCAACTGATCCTTCTTCTTCAGTTGATCGCGGGTCCGCATCTGGTCCGGTGTCCGCAAGCGATCATGCGTTCGAAGCTGATCGCGTTGCCCGCTGCCCATGCTCGAATGTCTTCCAGCAGAGCCACGATGCTGTGCTGGTGCCAAGGTCGGAATCGTCAGGACGATGGCAACCAGCAGTCCTTTTACGAGTGCTTTCATGACTTCACCTCCGGTCGGATTTAAGCCTGATGTCTCGAACTCACCACAGCTATGGGCCGCGCCTGCCCCTGCCCGTGGGGCGATTGGTCCCGCCGCCACCCGATCCCCGCATGCCGATTCCTGATGAGCCGGAACCTTTCAGTCCCGGCATTGCCCGCTGCATCCGCTGCGGCTGGCTGAGATCCTTCCCGTTTCTCAACCAGACTTCCTGCCCAGACTCAACCAGTACTTCCTGTTCAGGATGAAGTTGGCTTGCCACTGCGACAAGTCCCTTCTCCACCCCGACCTGGGTGTCCCCGTTCTGCGCAGCCGCCACTGCAAAGATAGTCCCTCTAACCGCGATAATTGCTGTGGGTGTAGTTACCACCTTGGGGTTAGGGCGGCCGCTTAGCTTCTCGATCTGCACACGCACGTTACCCAGCAGGACATGGAAGAATTCCCTCCACTTGCCGTGTTCCGAATGCAGCTCAACATGAGAATTGGGAAAAATGCGGATTGTACTGCCATCCGGGAATCGCATGGTCGCCGACGACTTGGCATCAGTGAGGATTGCGTCGCCGGCCTGAACTTGGTCTCGTTGATGCAGAAGCGCAGGCACGTTTTGACCGCGTATCAGGCTGACCTTGCCTTTCACCGCCGTTATTTGTCCTGCTACCGGGTTCTGCGCCAGCGCGGGCAGCGCCAGGATGAACATGACAACCACAGCGACGAATTTGTAGTGAGTTCGAGCCATCGTAGCCTCGCTTTCAAGAGAAGCAAACTGGATGCCAAAGCAGCGACCACGGAAAACGCTGAAAACACACGTTCAAGAGTTCTCATTGTGCTCGGAATCCTGCGTTTTGGGCACACCGGTGTGCCCTTCGTGCAGCAGGCCCCAGCGATCAAGTTTCTTCAAAAGGGTGCGGCGCTGAATGTTGAGGCGTTCGGCTGCCAGCGTGCGATTGCCTCCGCAGGCGCGGAGCGCTTCCAGCACATGTTTCTTTTCCGCATCTTCGAGACTCTGGGCGGTCGAAGCCGGCATCGCTTGAGTATCAGGCAAACCCAGGATCTGCCGAACCTCCGCCGCCCCCAGTGGCCCCGGAGATGACATGGCAACTATGCGCTCAATGGCGTTCTTCAGTTCACGGACATTGCCCGGCCACAGGTACGCTTCAAGCATGTTCATGGCCGTCGGCTCCAGCCGAATGCTCCGACCAAGGCGGGCATTGGCATCTGCAAGAAACCGAAATGCCAGCAGAGGAATGTCCTTCACTCGTTCGCGCAACGGCGGCACTTCGATGTGGAGCACGTTCAGCCGGTGATAGAGATCAGCGCGAAACTCACCGGCTTGTATCATCGCTTCCAATTGCCGGTGCGTGGCTGCCAGAATCCGCGCCGTAACCGGCTTTGGCGTGCTCGCACCCACAGGACGATACTCCCTGGCCTCCAGGAGGCGGAGCAGCTTTGCCTGGAAAGAGATTGGAATCTCCCCGATCTCATCCAGAAAAACGGTGCCATCGCGAGCCTGGTCAATGATGCCGGGCCGATCCTTCTCCGCACTGGTGAATGCTCCTCGAGTCGAACCGAACAGTTCGCTTTCCCAAAGATTCTCGGGAATGGCGGCGCAATCCACGGGCCAAAACGGCTGCCTGGCTTTTGCGCCGGCAGCATGAATGGCACGAGCCACCAACTCTTTTCCGCTGCCGGTTTCACCACGGATCAGCACAGTGGCCTGAGAATGCGCTGCCCGCGCGATGTCTTTGTATAGGCGCACCATGACTGGCGTCGTACCCACAATCTCGTCGCCCAATGCCGGCTCATAACCTGGAGATTCTTCCGGCTGCAACGACAACTCCGCCCGTTGCAGCACATGCAACAGCTCATTCAGATCAATTGGCTTGGGCAGGTAGTCGAATGCGCCACTTGCTTCCGCCTCTACAGTCGTGCGCACCGAACCCTTGGCAGTCATCAGGATCACGGCACTGGATGGCATCGCCTGTTTCGCTGCTTTCAGGATGTCCAGGCCAGAGATTCGGTCAATGTAAATGTCAGCCAGTATCAACGGGAATTGCGCGGCGGCGGCCAAACGCAACCCCTCGCTGCCACTGTTGGTCACCGTGACGGGATAGCCCTTTAATTCAAGGAATGTGGCGATAGGAAACGTAATTTCCTCTTCGTCATCGACCAGGAGTACTGGGAGCTTTTCGCTCATTCCGTCACCTTTCTAGGCAGTATCACAGTAAACCTGGAACCCTTTCCCGGTTCGCTCGATACTTCCACTCTGCCTCCGTGTTGAGTAACGATCTCCTTCACCAGGGCCAATCCAACGCCCGAGCCCGGTTGCTCTCCATCGTGCGGCTTGGCTCGATAGAAACGCTCAAAGATGTGTTTCTGCTCCGCCGGTTCGATGCCGCACCCCTGGTCGCTGACCTCAAGGCGTGCGAATTGCGAATCAGATCGTAACGTGATGCGAACGGTGCTCGATTCCGGGCTGAACTTGATGGCATTCACGAGCAGGTTATAGAGGGCAAATTGGAGCAACCCGGGATCCGCGGCGACGGTTGCGAACTCAAGGTCCTGTTCGATTGCGATGTTCTTCTTCAGTGCCAATAGCGCTGCACGCTCACTGGCATCAGCAGCGATCCTGGCGAGATCCGCCTGCTGCCGCTCGAGCTTCAGCACGCCGGCCGCAATACGTTCCACATCAAGGAACGTGGTCACGACTCCTGAAAGGCGCCCAGACTCCGTGTGAATACGCTGAGCTATCTCTTCCTTCTTGCGCTCGGGGATCGCTGCTTCCGTCATCAATTGGCTTGAGGCATGGATCGCGGTGAGCGGAGTTTTGATTTCGTGCGCGACTGCCTGAAGGCGAAACGCATAGTCCTGCTGGCCAACAATGGCCTCGCGGAGCCTGCGGCGAACAAACAGCGTGTGCACGAGCAACGCCATCAGCGAGGCAGTGATCTGCACCACTATCCAGGAGGCTGCCGGTACGATTACGCCGCCACGGAACATTGCGTACGACAGCACAGGGATCAGCACCACTCCACTGATGGCGACGGGAATCAAGAAGCGTCCCTGCCGCCACCACACGGCTGCTGCGATCAGGGCGGCAATCGCCAGGATCGACAGCAATTCCGCCGGTGGACTCAGCGGGATCAAGTAGGCACCGTCGGCGAGGGTGCGGAAAACATTGGCGTGAATCTCGATTCCACTCATGCCAAGCCCGGTGGAGAAGGGAGTAAAGACACGATCGCCTGCCCCTTGCGCAGTGACCCCCAAAATCACGACCTTCCCGGCGAAAACGGAAATTGGCACCTGCCCCTCAAGCACCCGCGCCAAGGAAACATGCTGGAATGTGCCTTCGGGTCCGGCATAGTGAATCCACAACAACCGGTCATTGACATTGGCTGCTGGAACGCGATGTGTGCCGACCCGCAGTGCATTTGCAGATTCGATTGGCAGGCCCTGCACTCCCAGCCGCGCGCGAAACGCCTCAAAGCCGAGCGCCCAGTAGCGTTGGTCACCGTCGCTCTTCGCCAGCAGAAGCGTGCGAGCTACACCGTCCGGATCCGGTTCGATATGAACATGCCCGAGAGCCATCGCGTGACTCTCAAACTCTGGAAGGGGCTTCAACCACCGCGACGGTCTGCCGTCCGCAGGTATCTCCAGAGCGGTCGCCAATACGACACTCGGAAATCTCTGAAATGCGTCAGCCAGTCTGGCATCGGCGGCCGGGGTGGTCTTCTCCGACAACAACATGTCGACAACAAGAACGGATGGTGCCGCGCTCGCTACGCGATTTAATGCATCGGCCAGCGCAGCACGGTCGATCGGCAGAGGTCCGTAACGCTCGACAGTCTCATCATCGATGGCCAGCAAGATCACATTTTGCGGGGCCAGTCCAAGGCGGCGATGATCCAGCCTCAGCAGCATATCGGCTGCTGCCGCATTCCCGTGCTGGGCGAGACCGCTCCAGGCAAGAAAAATCAGAACTGCCAGCGCCAAAAGGCCAGCCATCGAGATGAATAATCTACGCCTCACGAGTGAACGTCCTTGCGACAACACTCCAGAGAAGCTACCTTCACTTTGTCTGGCGGCCAAAAGCCCGAACTGGATCAAATCCCAGTCCAAAAGAGAATGTGTTCAGGTCATAGCCGAAACTGCGATTGAAGCCAACCTGCAGATCGATGAAATGCGGAAGGTTAGCAGTAAGCCATGCTCCGACTCCATGATCCCGGGTAATGTCATCGCCTTCGGTCACCTGTTGCGTCATAAATCCATTTCTGTTTCCACCACCTCCGCCATTTCCGCCGGTCGCCTGTTGACTCATTAATCTATATCCGCTTCCGCTACCGCCGCCATTTCCGCTTCCCGGTCCGTTGCCTGAGCCTCCTGGTCCCCCGCCAGTTCCACCGGATCCTGTACCCGGGCCGTGGAATTCGCGGCTGTAAAGGGTCTGATTGCCGGAGGGAAGTACGTAATAGAACGAGGCGCCTGTGCTAAAGATCTCTGTCAGTACAGCGTCCGCGCCCGCCTCAAACCGCGCATTAAATCCCTGCGCTGTGTAAGGGAGAATAAAAAGTGGAGTATCTGGAACGGTATTTGCTATGTCGACCTGCCCAAACGGGATCAATCGGCCCACGGGGCGGCTGAGGCGACTTGTCCAGTCCACCAGCACGGACCCGGTGGTAAAGCCACTGTTCATGTCAGCTATGGGAACCCAGGAAGTCAGATGTGTTCGGTAGTCCAGGATTCGATTTGGGAACCGCAGCAAAAGAGCGAACGATGGATCACCGATCCCTTGATCCGTCGTTGTGGTCGATTGCGTTACCCCATTTGAATCTGTACTGGTTGTCGAAGCCGATACGTAGTAGAACGGTACATTTCCCTCCACGCTGACTTGCCTGTTGAACTGGTAGCCCAGGCTGAAGCCCGTAGTAAACATATGACCGATACTGTTTGTGTTGCCACTGAAATCGATATATGACAGGAATCCTCTTTCATCCACATTTAGATCAGGCGGCGCTGTAGCGACCGCCCCTTCCGGAATCGTCTCGGGCGTGCGCGACGAAGAAGTGACTGAGGTTTCGTCCGTTGATTGCGCTATTACTGTAACAGGAAGCAAAAATGCGAGGAAGATTGGAATCCGGTACATATGCGCTCCTTTTCCTCGAATGATCCGAGCGGGCCCTTCAACACACGATGGTTACTGGCACTCTGGTTGAGTTAGGGCCGATTCCTACCGACCTAATGTCGGTACACTCAAAGGCCCTCTCAAGCTTATCCGTACGTAATTGGCAACGAAAATTTTAGTGAGTTGGGCAATGATGATCAGTGCGATAAATCACAGGTGCCAGTGATGAACATTACGAGGACCGCCAAGAGCATAACTACAGGTCGCACTTCTTATAACGAATCTCTTCCCGGCGGCGTTTAGTTTCCACTTCTTTCGATTTCGTTGCCGTACGGCTTCGGCTTTTGTTTCCAGCGTGCGGGCCAGGCCGTTCGCCGGCCTTGGCTGGATCGGGAGCAGCTGAAACCGGCGGCCTTCTTCGCTGCCAAGCTCAACTGGTTGCTTGAACATGCGTCTGTTGGAAGCGCACGGCTGGACAGAATAGACACGGGGGTCATTGAAGGCTACGTAGTGGCGCGGCGCGCTGCTGTAGGCCCGGCAACGGTCAATCGCGAGCTTGCCACGCTTCGCAGGATGCTCTGCCTTGCCCACGAGTGGAAACAGATTCAGCGCGTCCCGCGAATCCGGCTACTCTCTGGCGAACGCACACGGGATTTCGTGCTCTCCCGAACGCAAGAGGAAATCGACCTTGCCGCCTGTCCGCAACCGCTGAACGACATTGCCGTGCTCATGCTGGAATCCGGCCTGAGAATTGGCGAAGCGATGCGGCTGGAATGGGCAGACGTGACCTTGAAGCCAGCCAGGGGCGCGCGGTTCGGTTTTCTGCGCGTTCGGGAAGGCAAAAGCAAGAATGCCCGCCGCATTGTCCCGCTCACAGATCGCGCAAACGCGCTACTAACCGGACGGCATGAGGCACAGGAGCGGGAAGAGGCAAAAAGACGGCTGGAAGGTAAGCCGCCCCGTTCGCTCATCTACGTTTTTGCCAACCGGGCCGGCGAGCCTTACCCGGGGTACGTCCATCAACATCTTCACCAGTCGGCTTGTGCTCCGAAGATCGACGGCAAGCGCAAGCGCATTTTCCCCAAAGATTTCGTTCTGCCCTCGCTACGCCATACAATGCTTACAAGGCTCGGAGAATCAGGAGTGGACGCTTTCACGATCATGCGTATCGCAGGGCATAGCAGCATCACCGTGTCTCAGCGCTACATCCACCCGACGCCTGAGGCGGTGGAGCGGGCTTTCGAGCGGCTGCAACTATCCGGAAGGGAGGCTGAAGACGAGCCGAAACGACTGCTACCCGCTGCAACTTTCGCTACACTGAACGGAGCGGTTGCCGTAAGTGATTGAAGGGCCTGTAGCTCAACGGTTAGAGCAGGGGACTCATAATCCCCAAATTACGCTCAATTCCGTTCGGCTACGGGATATTACGCTAAACTCCGGCATGTAGATGCCGCGAGAAGGTAAGGGCCCATAGCTCAATCGGTTAGAGCAGAGCACTCATAATGCTTTGGTTCCAGGTTCGAGTCCTGGTGGGCCCACCAAGCCTTTCTCCCAACGCAGCGTGGAGCTGTACAGGTACAGACCAGTATTGCCAAGGTCGTCGACCGTAGGCCATGGAAGCAAGCCTCGGCTTTGCGCACAAAACGACAATAAAGTTGTAGTATTGTGCATATGATTCAACCGCGCCGAGATGCGTCGCGTCGGCTCTTCGACGTAGCCGAGCAGCAACAGGGCCTGTTTACGACAAAGCAGGCCAAAGCCGCCGGCTTCGCTGAGAATACGCATCCCTACCATGTGCAAGCTGGAAATTGGATTCGTGAGCACCGCGGCATTTATCGGCTGGCGCTATTCCCGTCGCCGGATCGACCAGACCTGGTGCTATGGTCGCTCTGGTCCAGGAACCGTAAGGAAGAAATCGAAGGGGTTTACAGCCATCAGACTGCCCTGAGTCTTCATGAACTTTCAGACTTGAACCCGGCAAAGCTCCACATGACTGTTCCACAGGATTTTCGGCGCAACTCCGAGATTCCCGGGATCCTGGTGCTGCATTACTACGATCTGCCCAGGAGCGATATACAAATCGGGCCAGGATTCAAATACACTCGGCCACTCCGAACGATCCTTGATCTAATCGAGGCCGGTGCAACCGAACCCACGTTTATACGCCAGGCGCTGCAGCAGGCCATTGAACGCGGCCTGGTAACGCGTCAACAACTTCGCAGCGTGAAATGTAGCGAAGAGTCTCGCAAAGTCATTGAAGATGCGTTGCGGCGGGCTGCCTAATGGCTATGGCCCGAACCTACGCATCGGCGGGAGCGTTCCGGAAAGCTCTGGAAGAGCGCCTGAAAAGTGAATCTCGCGCCAGGCAAATGGATGTCAATCGCCTCAGGCGGCAAGTATCCTTCGATCGACTGCTTGCGAGGCTGTTCAGGACCGACGCGGTCCCCTGGGTGTTGAAAGGTGGTTACGCATTGGAACTCCGCTTCAAGGCAGCGCGATCCACTATCGATATCGATCTGACCCTGCAGCGTGTCGTAGGCGCCCTGGATAACGACAGCACAGTACAAGTGGTGCGAGAGATGCTTCAGGCCGCTGCCGCCGTTTCCCTTGATGATTGGTTTGAATACACGATTGGACCACCCATCTTGGATTTGACCGCAGCGCCTTACGGCGGGGCGCGTTATTCAGTCGAAACGCGAATGGACGGGAGGATTTTCGCCAAGTTTCATCTGGACGCTGGAATTGGCGACGTGGTGATACAACCTCTCGAAACTATAGAGTGTTCCGACTGGCTGAGCTTTGCCGGAATACAGCAGCCGAAGGTGCGCGTGATCTCACGCGAGCAGCAATTCGCCGAAAAAATCCATGCGTACACGCTTCCGCGGAACTCTCCGAATAGCAGGGTCAAGGATTTGGTGGATCTCATGCTTCTCAGCCGGGACAGCCAAGTTGACAAGCCAAGAGTGCTGAATGCGCTACGCGAGACGTTCGAGCGAAGGAACACGCACACGTTGCCGACGTCCTTGATTGCGCCGCCAGAAGAATGGCAGATTCCGTTTGATGCGCTGGCCGCGGAATGTGGGCTCCAGATAAGCCTGCTTGAGGCATTCGAGGGATTGTGCAAGTTCTTCCGCGAAGTCTTGGCTGCCGCGGAATAGTAAACGGATATGACCGGCCGCACTTCAGAATCGGTTCCATTTGAGCCCCGCGACGAAGACAACCAGCGGCTCCGCGAGGAGAATGCGAGGCTGCGCCGTTTGTTGGCTGCCCATGGCATTCCCGTTCCAACACTCCACGAGGATGCACGTGCGGTTCAAACCA
>JAJZAL010000402.1 GCA_021799405.1 Acidobacteriota bacterium | reverse complement strand
CCTTCGACTTTGTCGCCAATGCGCGCAGCCTGGGCGCGCATGCCATGAAAGTCGAGACCATTGGAGAACTGAAGCAGGCTCTGGAACAAGCGAAATCGCTGGACCGGACGACGGTCATTGTCATCGAGACAGATCCCTCGGTGAGCGTGCCGGGGTACGAATCCTGGTGGGATGTTGCGGTTGCCGAGAAATCTGAGATGGAGAGCGTGCGCGAGTCCCGTGCCCGCTATGAAGAGGCGCGAAAACTCGAGCGCCATCACCTCTGAGGAGGAAACAGAGATGAACGAACGCCTGCAGAACTTTATCAATGGCGGGTGGATTGCATCCAGCGCCGATGTCGCGCTCAACGTTATCAATCCTGCGTCGGCCGCGGTGCTGGCTGAGGTTCCGCTCTCGCCTGCTGCCGATGTGCACCAGGCCGTGGAGGCGGCCGAGCGCGCCTTCGTTCAATGGCGGCGCACGCCCGTCGTAGACCGCGTCCAGCCGCTCTTCAAGCTCAAGTCGCTGCTTGAGCAGCACCGCGACGACCTCGCGCTTTCCATTACGGATGAGTGCGGGAAAACTCTGGCTGAGAGCAAAGGCGAGATCCAGCGCGCCATTGAAAACGTAGAGACTGCCTGCGGCATGCCCATGCTCATGCAGGGGACGAACTGTGAAGATATCGCAACCGGCATCGATGAGCACATGATCCGCCAGCCTCTGGGCGTGGTCGCCGCGATTACGCCGTTCAATTTCCCCGGCATGATCCCGTTCTGGTTCCTGCCCTACGCGGTTGCGGCGGGAAACTGCTTCATCCTCAAGCCCTCCGAGCGAGTGCCCATCACCTCGCAGAAGATCTTTGGCCTTATCCAGACGGCGGGCTTTCCGGCCGGCGTCGTCCAGCTTGTGAATGGCGGGCGCGATACGGTCAACGCCATTCTCGACCATCGCGGAATCCGAGCCATCAGCTTTGTCGGATCTACGGCAACGGCGCGCTATATCTACAGCCGCGCTGCCGCCAACGGCAAGCGCGCGCAGTGCCAGGGCGGCGCCAAGAATCCCGTGATCATCATGCCGGACGCGGAGATGGAGATGACGACGCGCATTCTTGCCGACTCCGCTTTCGGTTGCGCCGGGCAGCGCTGCCTGGCGGTGTCGGTGGCCATTACCGTGGGTGAAGCGCGCAACAGCTTTACTGAGCAGATTGCCGCCGCTGCTGCAAGCCGCAAGGTCGGCTACGGCGCCGCTCCCGGCGTCGAGATGGGGCCGGTGATCTCCGCAGAAAGCAAGGCCCGCGTTGAGGGGCTTATCGCGAAAGGCGAGCAGGAGGGAGCACGCATCCTCGTGGATGGCCGCGGGCGCAAGGTTACTGGTTATGAAGACGGCTATTTTATTTTGCCGACGGTTCTCGACAGCCTTCCGCCACGCGCCGAAACTGCGCGGACTGAGATCTTCGGGCCGGTGCTCAGCCTGATGCACGCGAGCACCATTGAAGAAGCCATCGCTCTGGTCAATGACCGCAGTTATGGCAACATGGCGTGCATTTTCACCGGGAGTGGCGCTGACGCGCGCCGCTTCCGTTATGAAGTGAATGCCGGCAACGTAGGCATCAACATCGGTGTCGCCGCTCCCATGTCCACCTTTCCGTTCAGCGGATGGGGAGAGAGCTTCTTTGGCGACCTGCATGCGCAGGCGCATCACGCGGTGGAATTCTATACGCAGACCAAGGTGGTCATCGAGCGCTGGCCGAAAGACTGGAGCCGAAAATTCTAAGGAGTGCGCATGAAAAAGCTATTGGTCGGCAATGCTCCCTGTTCCTGGGGCACGCTGGAACATCAGGACAAGAGCAAGCAGATTCCGTTTGGCCGCATGCTGGACGAGCTCGCCGAAACCGGCTATACCGGGACTGAACTGGGCGATTGGGGCTACATGCCCACCGATCCCGCCGCCTTGCAGGAAGAACTCGGCAAGCGCAACAGCCTGGTGATGCTCGGCGCATTTGTTCCGGTCGCGCTCAAATACTCATCGACACACGCCGAAGGAGTAGCGACGGCCGTCAAGACGGCGCGTCTGCTGGCCGCCGTGGCAACGTCGCCATCGCCCTACCTGGTGCTGGCCGATGATAACGGCACGGATCCGGGGCGAACCCGCCTGGCCGGTCGTGTTCCTGCCGGAGCTGGACTCAGCGCTGCTGAGTGGAAGACCTTCGCCAGCGGCGCCGATCAGATCGCGCATGCTGTGTTCGAGGAAACCGGCCTGCGCACGGTCTTCCACCATCACTGCGCGGGCTACGTTGAAACGCCCGACGAAATCGCCACTCTGCTTGATCTCACCAACCCGGACCGGCTCGGCCTTGTCTTCGATACCGGCCACTATTATCGCGGCGCCGGCATTGAAGAGTGCGATCTCACCGCGGTCCTCAATCGCTTCGCCGGCCGCATCTGGTACATCCATCTGAAGGATCTGGATCCAGGGCTTGCCCGTCGCGCGCGCCAGCAAGAGTGGGACTATTTCAACGGCGTGTGGCACGGCATCTTCTGCGAGCTGGGCAAGGGATGCGTGGACTTTCCTGCCTTGCTGCGCTGGCTCGCCGCACGCGACTACAAGGGATATGTCCTCGTCGAGCAGGACGTTCTACCCGGCATGGGAACACCGCGGGAAAGCGCGCTGCGCAACCGCGAATACCTGCGCTCCATCGAGACGAACTTTGCCTAAGCTGTTCTTAGTGAGGAGCATCATGAACGGAAAGAAGCTTCACTGCGGAATCATCGGCGCCGGGCGTATCGGGCGGGTGCATGCGGAAACACTGGCGTTCCGGATGCCCGAGTCGCAGCTTGTGGCGATTGCCGACCCCAACTGCGAGGCAGCGCGAGCGGTGGCGGCGCGCTGCAATATTCCCAAGGTTGCCGCTTCGCCCAGCGAGATCATTGCCGATCCGGAAATCGATGCGGTCCTCATCTGCTCTCCCACGGGTACGCATGCCGATCTCATTGTGCAGGCAGCGCGCGCCGGCAAGCACATCTTCTGCGAGAAGCCGATCTCCTTCAGCCTTGCGGCAATTGACGCCGCACTTGCCGCAGTGAAAGAGGCAGGTGTGCTGCTTCAGATCGGCTTCAATCGCCGCTTCGACGCCAACTTCATGCGCGTCCGTCATGCCATCGCGAGCGGCGAAATTGGGACTCCGAACCTGCTTCATATCATCAGTCGCGATCCCGCGCCGCCGCCTCTCTCTTACATCCGCGCCTCTGGCGGCATCTTTCTCGACATGACTATCCACGACTTCGATATGGCGCGTTTTCTTGTCGGCGATGAAGTGGAGGAGATCTACACCGCGGGCGGCGTGATGGTTGATCCCGCCATCGGCGAGGCCGGCGATCTGGATACCGCGCTCATCCTGCTTCGCTTCCGCAATGGCGT
>JAJZAL010000115.1 GCA_021799405.1 Acidobacteriota bacterium | reverse complement strand
GTTCCAGCCGTACGGCCATGGCCGATGTCCAGTTCTTTTTCTAAAGGGGCGCAGAGATAAGGAGGAAGTATATGCAGCCTAAGAGATTTTCGTGGATGATTGCAGTGCGGATGGCGGGGTTGTTGTTAGTGGCGGGAATGCTCGGCACGGCAGCACATGCCCAATTTTACGGTGGCACCTATACCGGGAACCAAAAGGACGCGCCGATCGATGTTTCTACATATCCGGCCAATATTCAACGAGCATACAAGACGTTCAGATATACGTGCTCTGAGTGCCATACCCTGAACCGGGCGTTAAGCCAAACGGACACTCCCGCCACGGCCAAGCATTGGGTCTATGTGATGCAGGCGAAGCCGGCGGCGGATTTCAATGACCGGCAGGCGGAGCGAATTATCGAATTCCTGAACTACTATCATGCTCACCCGCCGAAGGACAATTGGTGATCGTTGCGAGTAAGTTCAGGCATGACAGTTATGCCAAGAGGCAAGACCGAAGAATTTTTTGAAGACAGTGTTTGGACTTCGAGATGTGGTTGAACGCGGGTTCGGCGCCGTATTCAACCGGGAACAGGATCGCGCCAGGTTGCTATCGCGGGCGCTGCCGGAAATAGTTCATGCCAGGCATTCGGGCAAAGAGGTAAAGAGAGGTGGAAATGCATAAGTCGATTCAATGGATCGCAGTCGCACTTTTAGGCGCGCCGCTTTTTCTGGCAGCGCAGACCAAGAACGTCGTACTTCCGCAGGATAAGGGGCCATCCACAATCAATGTCTCCAAGTATCCGCCGGAGCAACAACAGGCATACAAGCTGTTTGTGAACAAGTGTTCTCAATGCCACACCATCGCGCGGCCTATCAACACGACGATGACGAGGATGGAGTGGGAGCAGTACGTCAAACGTATGATGCACAAGCCAAACTCGGGCATCACCAACGCCCAGGGCAAGGAGATTTTCGAGTTCCTGTGGTACGACCAGCAGACGCGCAAGGACAAGAATCCGTCGAAATTCTACAAGGCGCTTTCGGATGAGGAGATCCAGAAGCTGCAGGCGCAACAGTAGCAAGTGGCTGTCTGGAATTGAAGTAATACTTGAAACCCCGGCGAGCGTTGGGCCGGCTTGCCGGGGACTTATTTCCAACCAACCCAGCTTTGGGTCAACGGTCTGAACCACTACCGCCAAGAAACGGCCAGAATGAGGAACGCATGAGTTATTCCGTTACAGTCCCGGACCGGGAGTATTTCGAGAAGAATATTCCCTGTCAGTCCGCCTGTCCGATCCATACCGAATGCGGGCGATACGTTCAGGCCATCGGAATTTCGAAAGACGAAGAGGCATACCTTTTGGCGCGCGCGCCCAATCCATTCGCCTACGTTCTGGGGAGGATTTGCGCGCATCCCTGCGAGGACAACTGCCGGCGCGGCAAGATCGATGAACCCGTCGCGATCTGCGCGTTGAAGCGCTATGCGACCGAACGCCACAACCTGGGCATGGGCCACGACCCTGAAAGAAAGGCGCTGCCTCCCGCTCCCAAGCGGAACAAGCGTGTGGCGATCGTGGGCGCCGGAGTGTGCGGCCTGACGTGCGCGCACGATCTGGCGCTGCTGGGTTACTCGGTAGAGGTATTTGAATCCGCTCCCGTCCCCGGTGGAATGCTGTACCTGGGCATTCCGCAGTTCCGTCTTCCCAGGGAAATCATCAAGATGGAGGTGGACAACATCCTCGCCATGGGAGTCACGCTGCACACGCGCGTGACGGTGGGGCGGGACATCTCCTTCAGCGAGCTGCGGTCGAAGTACGATGCGGTTCTGCTGTCGACGGGCCTCAACAAGGGCCGCGAGTTAAATATTCCCGGCGCTCATTTCACGGGCGTTTACAACGGCATCGATTTTCTGATCAACGTCAACCTTGGTTTTGAGATCGAGCTGGGCAAGCGCGTAGTGGTGGTGGGCGGCGGCAATGTGGCGATCGACGTGGCGCGCGCGGCAGTACGCCTGGTGCAGGAGACGGCTGGAGATTTGGCTGATTCAGCCGAGGCGGACAAGAGCTTGCAGCCCGCGCTCGACGCGGCGCGTTTGGCCATGCGCTCGGGCGCCGAACGGGTAAACATGGTCAGCCTGGAATCGCGCTCGCAGATGCCGGCATGGAAGGGCGAGGTCGAAGAGGCCGAGCACGAAGGCATTGTGCTCGACAATGGATGGGGGCCAAAGGAGGTTGTAGGCGAGAACGGGATCGTTACAGGCCTCAAGGTTCGCCGCTGCCTCAGCGTCTTCGATGAGAAGGGACGCTTCAATCCGGCGTTCAGTGATGAAGAAAAGATTATTCCGTGCGATAGCGTGATCCTGGCCATCGGCCAGCAGGCGGATTTGTCATACCTGCAAAACGAAGATGGAGTACAGGCGACGCCGCGCGGAATTCTGAAGATCAATGAAGACTTGATGACTACGGCGCCCGGTGTCTTTGCGGGCGGCGACGTCGCCTTCGGACCGCGCATTCTGGTGGAGGCTGTTGCCAATGGCCACCGCTCGGCGCGCTCCATTCATGTCTATCTGAGCGGCAAGACGAAGAAGACGGTGCTTAGCCGATTCCGCATTCTGCCCAACTGGCGGATGCCGAGCGGTTATCTCTCCATTCCCCGGCAGAAGATGCCGGTCCTGGCGGCGAACCGGCGGATCGGCATCGCGGAAGTGGAGTTGGGCTTTGACGAGGAACAGGGACGCGCCGAAGGGCTTCGCTGCCTCAACTGCCAGGTGAACACGATCTTCGACGGGTCGAAATGCATTCTCTGCGCGGGCTGCGTGGATGTGTGTCCTGAGAGTTGTTTGCGTCTGGTGGATCTGGTTCAAGTGAGCGGCGATGAGCGCTACGAAGCGCTGATCGAGCGGCGCTACGGAGTGCCTGCCGCACAACTGCGGGCAGGCCAGGCTGGCGCCATCATCAAGAACGAAGAAAAGTGCATCCGATGCGGCCTTTGCGCCCAGCGGTGCCCAACGCAGGCCATCACCATGGAGGCCTTGGATCGGAAAGAACGTGAAGTTTTTGAATAGGAGAGCAGCGCAATGAATCGACGATCTTTTCTCAGTTGGGGAACGGCGGGCATGGCAACGCTCGGTTCAGCTATGGCGGTGAGTTTTGGCGCCGTCGTGCGGTTTATGACTCCGAGTGTGTTCTATGAGCCGCCGCAAACGTTCAAGATAGGCAAGCCCCTGGATTTCGCCTACGGCGCGCCAACCTTTCTGGCCGACGAAAAGATTTACGTCTTTCGGGATCGGGACAAGGGGTTTTCAGTGGCCAGCGCAGTATGCACGCATTTAGGTTGCACGGTCAAGTTCTTCACGAACGACGACCAGTTTCACTGCCCTTGCCATGGCAGTATCTTTGCCGAAAGCGGCAAGGTTGTTCATGGCCCCGCGCCCAGGCCGCTGAACTGGTTTGAGGTAACGCTTGCGCGCGACGGCCAACTTCTCGTCGATAAAGATAAAATCGTGCCGGCCAGCTACCGGTTGATGGTGTAACCATGAATTTGATCCGGGAAATCTGGCAATCTATTGTCCGGCGTGATCCCTTGTCCACTGACAAGGGCAAGTCGGAGCTGGTCTTTCTCAACGTTTGGCTGCACATTCATCCGGCCAAGGTGAAGAAAGAGCACTTCAAGTTCAACCACACCTTTTACCTGGGTTTCATCACCTTCTTCCTGTTCCTCGTCCTGGTCACAACCGGGATCGCGCTGATGTGCTATTACCGGCCTTATCCGTCGGTGGCGTACCAGGACATGAAGGACCTGCAGTTTGTCGTCTTCATGGGCCCGTTTCTACGCAGCATGCATCGCTGGGCGGCGCACGCCATGGTGATATGCGTATTTCTTCATATGTGCCGCGTGTTTTATACGGGGTCGTATAAGAAACCGCGGCAGTTTAACTGGGTCGTCGGCGTGATTCTTCTGCTGCTGACTCTGGGGCTGTCATTCACAGGCTACCTGTTGCCCTGGGACCAGCTTGCGTTCTGGGCCATTACGGTGGGGACCAACATCGGCGGTTATGCTCCATTCGTTGGCAACTACATTCGAGAGTTGTTGCTGGGCGGGCATACCGTTGGGCAGGAAGCACTGATTCGCTTCTATGTTCTCCATGTCGCGGTGCTTCCTTCACTCGTCATTCTCCTCACCATTGTTCACTTCTGGCGGATCCGCAAGGATGGCGGCCTCTCGCGGCCGATCTGGAAGCTGAAGCCGAACAAGCCTGAAGAACTGGTGACCATCGGCGCAACACCGCAAACCGCGCCGCTGCAGGCAGTGGCGGCTTCTAGCGATAAGACCTACGGCTTGATGGAGGTCGTCACCGGCAAACCCATCTTCGAAACGGTCGCTCCCGAAGAGGAAGAAGACGCGGTCTTTTCGTATCCGTTCGCGTTCTTCCGCGAGGCCATTGCTCTGATGGCAACGGTGACGGTGGTGATGGCGACGTCGTTGTTCTGGCATGCGCCGCTTGAAGAATTGGCCAATCCGGCCAAGACTCCGAATCCAGCCAAGGCTCCGTGGTACTTTCTGGGGCTCCAGGAACTGGTCAGTCACTCGGCCTTGATCGGTGGAGTGGTTGCGCCGTCGCTGATGGTGCTGGCGCTGCTGGTGATACCGTACTTTGACCGGAACCCCAGCCGCAGGCCCTCTGACCGGAAGTGGGCGATCTGGCTCTTCACCATCTTCGTTGTTATCAATCTGGTTCTGATTGTCATTGGAACCTTCTTCCGTGGCCCAGGCTGGGCATTTGTTCCACCTTGGGTACACGTTGTTGCGGGGGCAGAGTAATGGGACGCAGATTACCGCAAATATTCTTCGCGCTAAGCTTGTTCGCGTTGGTGCTGATCATAGCGGCGGTGTGGCAAGCCAGCACTCCCTCGTGGAAGAAGTATCAGCATGAGTACCTGCAAATGGAGGCGCAGGGAGAGCCTAACGCGGTGACCAAAGCCGCCGTTCTCAACACGCCTCCGCAGATTCAGCAAATCCTGCTGCCGGGGTTGCAGCGGGTTGATCGCTGTACCACATGCCACCAGGGCGTGGAAGATCCGACCATGAAGAATGCGCCGGAGCCTTTCCACTATCACCAGGGGCTCGGTCCCCACGTGCCTTCCAAATTTGGCTGCACCATTTGCCATGGAGGCCAGGGGCTGGCTACTGATGTAAAGGATGCGCACGGAAACGTGCCGTTCTGGCAGACGCCACTGCTGCCGGCCGATTACGTGCGCGCCTCCTGCGGGCGATGCCACAAGGAAGGCGATATTCCCGGCGTTCCCGAGCTGACCGAGGGGCGGCGGCTCTTCGAGACGGAGGGATGCCGCGGCTGCCATAAACTGAACGGCATTGGCGGCAGCATCGGCCCGGACCTCAGCGAAGAAGGCGCCAGCCTCCGCTCGCCGCAGTGGCTGGAGCAGCATTTCCTGAACCCCAGCGCGGTTTCTCCGGGCTCCGCGATGCCCAACTTCCACTTCACTCGCGGCCAGGCGCGCGCGCTCACGTACTACATGCTCTCGCTAACCAATGCGGACATGGGGGCTTATTATGCGAGCGAGCCGTTGATACCCAGCCCCAGCTACGGCCGCGAACTTTTCGTTCAAAAGGACTGCCTCGTTTGTCACTCGATTGGCGGCGTGGGAGCAAAAGTGGGACCCGATCTTCTCGGCGTCACCAAGCGGCACTCGACCAATTGGCTTGACGAACAACTGGTGAATCCACAGCTCGTGTATCCGGGCAGCTCCATGCCGGCGTTTGACATGCCGGCCACCGAGCGAAAAGCTGTAATCGCCTTTCTGGCGACTGCCACAGCGACGGATGCGCAGGCGATCGTGGCCGGCAAGGGGCAAGCCCCTACTCCTGAAGATGCCGCGATTGCAGCGGGCAAGCTCGACTTTGGGCGTTTTGGCTGCGCAGGCTGTCACGGTACCGATCTCCAGGGCGGCGTGCCGAATCCCAACGCGCAAGGCGGAGAAGTGCCTTCGCTGCTGCACCTTGCAAGCGACTACTCGAAGGATGATGTTCTTGAGATCATCCGCAACGGCAGAGTGCCACCACTGGCAAATACAAAGGGACCGCAACCGCCCTTGTATATGCCCGCGTGGAAGAACCTGCTCAGCGACGAGGACATTCACCAGATTGTCGAGTTCCTCTGGTCAAAGCAACAGAAGTCGCAGGACAACTGGTAGCTGCCGGATTACCTCACTGGCAAAAACATTTCAAGCCGGAATCCCGTTGCACGAGCAACAGAATTCCGGCTTGTTTTTGCTTGGAGCAGGATCAGAGCTTCAGCGCCACTCCCGAAGTTCTGAGAGGCAGCTCTTGCTGTAAGACCGAACCGTGCTTCGGCATCCAGGTTCGTTGCAGCCGCGCAGAATCTGCTACAGCCGGGCAGCGAGCCGAACGGGCGCCGGCGAACGCGCAGCCCGCAAGGATCAGTTCATGCGGCTTCCCGGCAGAGATCACCTTCCAGAAAATAGAGCGGCGCGGAACCCTCCATGCACCCGCTGATCTCAATCAGGAAGATGGAGAAGTTGGAGGCCCCGTAGAAGACAACGCTCCGGTCAGGTGGAAGCCACGCCAGTACATCGATCAGATCTTGTGGCGCGAGGCGCAGCACGAACACATCCGGGATGGGAAACGGTGTCCACTGCGATTCCGGTCTGAGATCGATGACGACCGGGTGATTGGACTCGTCGCCAAGCAGAGTCCTGAACACATCGACGGAGATCCATTTTGTCGGCCGGGTCTGCTTCTGAGCAGGCTCAGAGCCACCGGGGACCTGCACAGGCAGCGCGGGCACAGGGGTGCGGCCGGCGGAAGGCAGAGGATTGACCTGGGAGTCGTCGAAATAGTTGTGTCTGCCGATTCGCGAAATCTGCCATATGGGAATGGTCACGCCTGCCAGGGCGATCGCAGACAGAGACCAAAGTGACAGGGAGCCAAGCGTATCCATGGTGTGCTCCTCCACAAGAAAAAAGGCTGAAGTGTGCAGTTGATTCCGCGGCATGCTGTCTCCGCGCCCACGCATGGGCGCAGCCGCAACGCCGTCTCAGGCTCGAAGGCACTGGCTGGCTGGAGGCGAACGAAGCGGGACCAGGGATGCAGACAGCGAAAATCTGCGAACAGACACGGGCACAGCGAGTGCGTCGGCGCAGCCAACGCTGCATCGTAGCTGCGCAGGAATGGAGAGAGCCTGTGAGGTAACGGGAGCAAGCCGGATTCCGTGCCTTGATGTGACAGGTCCGAAGTCATACCGGATCTCGATCCATAATCTCAAAACCGAAGCGCGCTGCTCGCGGTCGGGATGGAAATGATAGTAGGACAGCCTGGAGGCAGCTCCCCAAAAGACGATGGCGGCTGCCAGTGCGATGAGTCCAAAGCAATACGGTCTGAAGGTCCGCCGCAACGAAGAGAGGGTGCTTCGCGCCGGCATTCTCATTCCGAAAATGGCTTTCAGCGTGACGCTTCTCACATTCGTGATTCGATTCCCTGCAGACAATTTGTTGAGCCGCTCCTTGCGGGCGTTGAAAGAGCGCAACACAAGAATAGACTCCGTTCAGCGCGCAATGTTGCGTCGGGCGCGAATGAATTTTCTATAACTGGAATCCGGAAATCAGAAGGCACGTTTTGCCCGCTGCGCGCATCTTAGGGAGTGAAGGTGCGATTTACCGCCAAAAATTGAGATTCATTGGAGCCTGCGATGGAAGCAGATTCTTCTTCAGGGGCCTCTACGCCCGAATCCTCTGTGATGGCCGCATTGGCAGAGGTTGCGATGAACCTGCGATGGTCATGGAACCACGCCGCGGATGACTTGTGGAGCCAGCTCGATCCGGAGATGTGGGAGCTGACGCGGAACCCGTGGGCGATGCTGCAGACGGTGTCGCATGAAAAGCTGGAGGCTTCGGCGGCTGACGTTCAGTTCCGCGAGAAGCTCAATGAGATCCTGGCGCGGAGAAAGCGGCGCGAAGAGACTGCGAGTTGGTTTGACCGAACCCATCCTGAGGCACAATTCAAGTCGGTGGCGTACTTCAGCATGGAATACATGTTGAGCGATGCCTTGCCGATCTACTCCGGCGGCCTGGGCAATGTGGCTGGCGATCAGCTGAAGGCTGCCAGCGATCTTGGTGTTCCGGTGGTCGGTGTCGGATTGTTGTACCAGGTAGGCTATTTTCGTCAGCGAATTGATGTTGAGGGCCGGCAGTTGGCGCTCTATCCCTTCAACGACCCCGGACAACTTCCCATCCGGCCGGTGCGTCAAGTTTCGGGTGAGTGGTTGCGGATTGCCTTGCAGTTGCCTGGCTTCAGACTATGGGTGCGGGCCTGGGAGGTGGAGGTGGGGCGGGTAAAGCTGTATCTGCTCGACACCAACGATCCGGCCAACCTGCCTGAGTACCGTCCCATCACCGGCGAGCTCTATGGCGGCGGGCCTGAGTTGCGAATCATCCAGGAACAGGTGCTGGGAATCGGCGGCTGGCGGTTGCTGCGCGCGCTCGGTCTCAGGCCAGAGGTCTGTCACCTCAACGAGGGCCACGCGGCCTTCGTGGTTCTGGAGAGAGCGCGAGACTACATGGAGGAGGCGAACGTACCCTTCGAGACGGCGCTTGCCATCACGCGCGCCGGCAACCTCTTCACCACGCATACACCGGTGGCAGCCGGCTTTGACCGGTTTGCTCCCAGCCTTGTCGAGCGGCGATTTCGCGGCTACGCCCAGGAGCGGTTACGCATTTCGATGCGCGATTTCCTGGCGCTGGGCCGGCAGAATCACTGTGACGATTCCGAACCGTTCAGCATGGCTTTGCTTGCGATGCGCGGTAGCGGCGCGGTGAATGGCGTCAGCCGCCTGCATGGGCAGGTGAGCCGGCACCTCTTCCAGAATGTTTTTCCGCGATGGCCCGAGGCGGAAGTGCCGATCGGGTACGTGACGAATGGAGTGCACGTGCCCATCTGGGATTCGACGGAGGCCGACAATCTGTGGACCGAGGCCTGCGGACCACAGCGATGGGACTCCGATGAGACAAGGCTCGGTGATGGTATTCGGCAGGTGCCCGACGCGCACCTGTGGCGAATGCGCAAAGTCGCCCGCAAATCGCTCGTGGAGTTCATCCGCAAGCGGCTGGTGCGCCAGGTCGCGGGGCACGGTGGTTCCGAAGACGAGATTGCGCAGGTCGAGAAGATCTTCGAATCAGATACGCTTACGCTGGGTTTTGCCCGCCGCTTCGCCACCTATAAGCGGCCCAATCTGCTTCTGCACAATCCCGAGCGCCTGATGGCAATTCTCACGAATCAGACGCGGCCTGTGCAGTTGGTGCTCGCCGGCAAAGCGCATCCGCAAGACACCGAAGGGCAGGAGATGATCCGGCAGTGGATCGAGTTTATCCGCCGCACGCCCGCCCGCTCGCAGGTGGTCTTTCTCAGCGACTATGACATGCGCCTGACGGAGCACCTTGTACAGGGCGTGGATGTGTGGCTGAATATGCCGCGCCGGCCCTGGGAGGCATGTGGGACGAGCGGCATGAAGGTGCTTGTGAATGGCGGCCTGAACCTCTCCGAGCTGGATGGCTGGTGGGCGGAAGCGTATACGCCCGAGGTGGGATGGGCGCTTGGCGACGGCCGCGAGCACGGCGATGATCCTGCCTGGGACGCCGCCGAAGCCGAGCAGCTCTATACGCTGCTGGAACAGGAAGTGATCCCGGAGTTCTACGATCGCGACGCATCGGGCGTCCCCGTCGCCTGGATCCGGCGCATGCGCGAGAGCATGGCGCGCCTCACGCCTGCCTTCTCGGCCACGCGCTGCGTGCGCGAATATACCGAAAAGCACTATCTTCCGCTGGCCTCTGCCTACCGGCGGCGCAGTTCGGATGGAACCAGCATCGCAGAGAGCCTCTTGAACTGGCGCCGCGAACTTGCCAGTCACTGGTCCAGGCTGCGCTTTGGCCCGCTGCGCGTTGAGACCGAGGACGAAGCCCATTGCTTCCAGTTACAGGTCTGCCTGGATGAATTAGGGCCCGAGGCGGTTCAAGTGGAGCTCTACGCCGAAAGTCGCGACGGAGGGGAACCGGTTCGTCATGTGATGACGCGGGGAGAAGCGCTGGTAGGCCAGAATGCATGGCGCTTTTCAGCGAGCGTTCCCGCGGATCGGCCCGCGAGCGACTATACGCCGAGGATCGTTGCGTATCATCCCGAGGCATTCGTTCCCCTCGAGGAGGCACACATTCTCTGGTATCGCTGAGGTGGGCGGAGGGAGCCCGCCGCGCAAGGCCCTCAAAAGGGGAGGGTCTTGCGCAGGTGCGGAGCCGCTCTTACTTCAGCACGAGGAAGATCGCCCAAGCGTGAGCAAATTCCGTTCCGCCGGGTCCGTTCAGCACCGCTTCTGTCTTGATCATGCGTTTATTCCGGCTCTCGATCCATCCGCGCACGCGCATGGCGCTGCCGGTGGTGACATGCTGGCGCAGGCGAATGCGCAGCTCGGCCGTCAGCGCTTCCAGTCCAGAGGCTGCCACGGCCTTCGCCATGGACTCGTCCAAGACAGTGCTTATGATTCCTCCGTGAATGATGCCGCGGAAGCCTTCCATATCGGCGTCCGGAGTCCATGGGGCGGTCATCTCTCCAGGCTTGGTTTGTTCGAACCGCAAATGCAGTCCGCGCGGGTTATCGCACCCGCAGACAAAGCACGACGATTGCGATAGGGCGCTGAGCCTTGGCTGCGCCGCGATTTCCTCCGTCTCTTGCAGCATGGTCCCTCTCTTGCGCGCATCTTGGCTGGCCTGAGACCGGATGGGTCCCGGCTTGCAGCCGGCCACCGTGCGCGCATGGCATCTTACTCCAGCGGATACATGACGCGATAGGTCTGATAGCCTCCGGAAAGGCTGCGCGCGCGAAAACCATGCTGGGTCAGAATCCGGCATGCGTAGTAGGCGCGCTGGCCGATGCCGCAACTGACCCAAATCTCGCGGTCATGCGGCAGGCCGGCCATCTTTGACCGTAACTGGCCGAGCGGAATATTGACGGCTCCATCGACCGAATCCCTATGGAACTCGTGGGGTTCGCGGACATCCACAATATACGCGTCCGTATCGTCTAATTCCTGCCAAGGGGCAAGCGCGACATCTCCGCGCAGCACGTTGGCGGCAGCCATGCCGGCCAGATTCACCGCATCTTTGGCGGCGCCAAACTGGGGCGCATAGCAAAGCTCCGCATTTTCGAGATCGAAGACCGTGGCGTTCATCTGAATAGCCGTGGCGATCACGTCAATGCGACGCGCCACGTCCGCTTCTCCAATGGCCTGCGCGCCCAGCACGCGGCCGTCACTCTTGCGAAAGACAAGCTTGATGTGGATGGGATGCGCGCTGGGGTAATAGCTGACATGCTGATTGGGATGCAGATAGACACACTGAAAATCGTCGATGCCGGCGCGGCGAAGGCACTTTTCGGTTGCGCCCGTGAGCGCCACGGTGAGGCCGAAGAAGCCACAGACCGCGGTCGCCAGGACACCGTCGAATTCCGCATCGCGCCCGCAGATCGTGTCGGCTGCCACGCGTCCCTGACGATTCGCCGGCCCCGCCAGGGGAATCAGCTCCCATTGACCAGTGAGACGGTTTTGCACTTCGACAGCGTCTCCAACCGCCCAGATGTGCGGGTCGCTGGTGCGCATCCGGGAATCGACGCGAATGCCGCCCCGCTTGCCGATCTCCAGGCCTGCCTCGCGCGCGAGCTTCGCTTCAGGGCGCACACCGATCGCAAGCACCACGATATCCGCATCCAGCGCCGCCCCGCCCTGGGTGCGCACAATCAGGCCTCCACTCGGCGGCTGCTCGAAGGATGCGACGCCATCGCTCATGCGAAGGCGGATTCCGCGGGCGATGAGTTGCTCGCGCGCATACTCCGCCATCTCCCGGTCGAGCGGCGGCATGATCTGATCCGCCAGCTCGACGATGGTCACAGCAATGCCTCGATGCGCCAGGTTCTCGGCCATCTCCAGCCCGATGAAGCCTCCGCCAACCACCACGGCTTTGCGCGGGTCTTTCGAATCGATCCAGGTTCTTATCTCGCGGCTGTCGGGGATACTGCGCAGAGTGAAGATGCCGGGCAGATCGATTCCGCAACACGGCGGACGGACCGGAGCGGAGCCGGGTGAAAGCACCAGAGCATCGTAGTGCTCGCGATACTCGCGTCCGGTATCGAGATCATGAACCGCGATGGTGCGCGCCGCGCGGTCGATGCTCACGACTTCATTGCACGTGCGGACTTCGATATTGAATCGCTCGCGAAATAAGGCGGGCGTAGCCAGCAGCAGTTTTGCCTCGTCGTGAATGACGTTTCCTACGTAGTAAGGCAAACCACAATTGGCAAAGGAGACATAGGGACCGCGGTCGAGTAAAAGGATCTCCGCGTTCTCATCCATCCGCCGCAAACGCGCCGCGCAGGTTGCCCCGCCCGCGACGCCGCCGACAATCACCACTCGTTTCCTGCTCATGCTTCTCCATCAAAAATTGGCCCGCCGGAGGCAGCGATTCGGCTGTACTCAGTGATCGCAGGTGTTCTCGCCGGTGGCCAGCGATCCGTCCAAATACTGGCGTACAAGCTCCGTAGCGCTCTCAGGGGGCGCGCCCGTGAGGACATCAATCGAGGCTTCCTGAAATAACGAGCGTGCACGAGCTCCCATGTTGCCCGCTATGATGTGGGTCACACCGCGCTCCTTGAGCCATGGTGGAAGAAGACCGGGCTGGTGTTCGGGAGCCTGTGTTTCCCCAGTGGCGATCACCTGCTTTGTCGCGAGATCAATGTCGGCGAAAAAGAACTTCTCGCAGTGTCCAAAATGTTGCTCAAGAAGGTTGCCAGTCACGGGAATTGCAATGCGCATGGGCATGAATTTTTCCTTTCGTTGAAAGTCTGGTTATGGAATTGTTGCCAACGGAGAACTGCGTTCATGCACTGCGTCCTCGATGGCGCGCCAGAGCCTTTCAAGGCGGGAGCGCAACTCATTGCCGGCGACATCGACGACCGGAACAGCTTTCAGTTGGGAGTGGACAAAGACGGGATCGTAGTCGATCCGGCCCAGGACTGCGCAGCCAGATTCCAGCGCAAATGCTTCAATCCGGGCTGTGATTTCTGCATTGATGTCCGCTTTGTTGATGACAATGCCGGTAGGAATGCCGAAGTGGCCAGCGAGTTTGAGCGCGCGCTGGAGATCGGCAAATCCGGACAGAGAAGGCTCCGCGATCATCACCGTGTAGTCGGCTCCGGTCAGCGACGAGATCGCCGGGCAGCCGGTTCCGGGCGGGCCATCCGCAAGAATCCAGGATGCGCCCTGCTGGCGAGCGAGTTTCCTGGCTGACTGCCGCAAGACCGACACCAGCTTTCCGGAATTTTCCTCACCTGGTTCCAGAAAAGCATGAATCATGGAGCCGTAGCGGGTGCTGGAGATGAACCAGCGGCCGCAGACGTGACGTTCCAATGAGATCGCGTTCAGCGGACATTGCCGCGCGCATACACCGCATCCCTCGCAGCGCATCGGATTGATGAATGCGCACCCATTCAAATGGATTGCACCGAAGCGGCATGCTGCCATACAGGCCCCGCAGCCGTTGCAGATCGCGGCGTCCACCTGCGCCTTCGCGCTTCCACGAAAGTCGTAGCTTTGCCGCACGAGTGGATTAAGCAGCAGATGCAGGTTGGATGCATCCACGTCGCAGTCGACGATGACAGCATTGCGCATCATGACGGCAAATGCCGCGGTGAGGCTGGTTTTGCCAGTGCCGCCCTTGCCGCTCAGGACCACAATCTCTTTCATGCCGATGCCTCTGCTCCCAGTGATTGAGCAATTGCAGCCATGGCGGCGCGGAAGGCAGGCACTGTCTCGAAAGGATGCTCGCCACGGGAGTACGCTTCAGCGATGGCACGATCGTCGGCGATCCGTCCAAGAACGGGAAGACCGGCAGACGCGCAGAACCTGTCCACGCGAGCGTCGCCGATGCCGTCGCGGTTGATGACAACGCCGGCGCGCAGATCCATCCGCCGGACGGCCTCGGCCGCGATGCGCAGGTCGTTGAGACCGAACGGCGTTGGCTCCGTCACTAGAACAACACAATCGGTGTCTTCCGCGGCTGCGATCATCGGACAACTAGCGCCGGGCGGGGCATCGAGGAGCAGGACATCGGCCTCACGCTCCATCTGCCTGACGGCGCGAATCAGAGCGACAGTCGCGGTTTCGCCCGCGTTCAACGATCCTTGGGTGAACCGGATCTTCCCGACTGATCCATCGGCAAATTCTCCGATCGCCCGCGGTCGCTCAGTGATCGCTCCGCGCGGACAGACCTCAGTGCATCCTCCGCAGGAATGACAGATTTCAGGGAAGAGAACCACCCTGGATGCGGTCACGGCGATGGCGTTGAAGCGGCAGGCATCACTGCACTTGCCGCAGTGGTCACACCGGGACTCGTCAATCGCGGGCACGGGACGCATCACCGGACCAGCAAGAAAAATTGCCGGATGCAGCAGCAGCGCGGCGTTGGGCGCTTCGACATCGCAATCGATAACGTGGACGGATTGGCGGCGCGAGAGATAGAGCGCAAGCCCCGTTGCTACCGTGGTCTTGCCGGTTCCGCCCTTTCCGCTCGCCACCGCAATGCGCATCATGCGCAAAAATCCTCTTTCTTTACTCTGTGCCTGAAAACCGGACAGGCATCATTATGATTGCTGCTCTCTCTTTCCGCCCAAACCAGACGTCTGTTGCCGGATCCAATCCAGGCGCCTTTCCAGCCAACCTGCTTCCTGTTCGAGCGCGGTCATCTGCTCCGCGGCTGCGCGGCCTCTCAACCGGCGCTGCATTCTCATTCCCCGGCCTTGCAGCCGCTGTTGCGTCGCAGAGCCTAAATCCGCCTGCGCTCCGGCGCACTGCCCAAATCTACGTCCCGAGCCCGGCCCATTGCCCAACGGCCCGGTTCCATCCATGAATGGCATTTTCGTAACTCCTTCTTCTCAAGCCGGCGCGCTGCCGGAATCCTGCTGCTCTGCCAGGCGGCCGTTGCGGAAAGCCTCCACTGCACTGAGCGCACTCATTGCGCCGCAATGGAAAACCTGAACACCACCTGTTGCGAGAACAGCCAGGGCTTTCGGCCCCACGTGCCCGCTGAGGACAGTTTTTGCACCCGATCGGCATACAGCCTCCGCGGCGCGAATGCCGGCGGCATGAGCAAGCTCCTGCGCTTCCGCGTTGTCGAGGGCGCTCCACGAGCCGGTTTCCGTATCAAAGACGAGAAGAAACGCGGCGCGGCCAAAGCGCGGATCAACTTCGCTTTCGGGCGCTGCTCCTTTTGAACTGATGGCAATCTTCATCATAATTTCCATGACAGATGCGAATGCATCATAGGTGCAATCTACATCTATTGTGATGGAGAACTGCAAACTTCGTCAAGTCCGGAAGTCGCGCTTTGGCCAAAGATCATCTCCGGGCGCGGCCGGAAGGAATGAATTATCCATTCCGGCTGCTCTGCCGAAGAGATCTAAGCTGTGAAGGCAGCAGGCATCATTGCGCGGCCCATCGTCCGCCAGACCATTTCGGGAATCCTTGCTTGTCGCGCAGAGTAAGTGTTTTGCCGTCCTTGGTGATTTCGCGGGCGATCAGGGCATCAGCTCCATTGAGCTGAATCTTTGATCCGGTCACCTGGATTTTGTCGCCAGTGGCAAATGCGAACCCGCTGTCGGTCACGTACGCTGACGGTCCGACGTGCACATCGTATGTCTGTCCGCCACTTTGCACGCTCAGGTGGATACCGCTCCATCCGCGTCTTCCCGTTGGATTCGTCACAGCGCTGACCGTGCCCTGCAGCGTGGTTTCAGTAGAAGGATTATAGAGGCGAGACTGGCCACCCGCCTGCGCGAGCGCCGGAGCGGCAATGAGAGCAGCTAACGCCAGCACCGCATGAAAACGGATTTGTGTG
>JAJZAL010000114.1 GCA_021799405.1 Acidobacteriota bacterium | reverse complement strand
CTCTCTTTACCAGCACTTTGACGATAAGGATATTTCGACGGAGTATTCGGCACTGATGTCGAAGGTGATGGCGAACGGGAACGGGCGCGTGAAGTTCCCGATCAACGAGCCGGCCGAGGGGCGCAAGAAATCGCAGGTGGAAGAGTACCTGGAGTTTTACCACGGACCGGGTGTGCAGCACGTGGCCATGGCCACGGACGACATTCTGGACACGGTGACGAAGCTTCAGGAACAGGGCGTGCCCTTCCTGAAGGTTCCGCACAGCTACTACACGGAACTGGAAGGCCGCGTGGGCAAGATTGACGAGCCGATCGATGAACTGGAGAAGCTGGGCATCCTGGTGGACCGCGACGATGAAGGCTACATGCTGCAGATCTTTACCAAGCCGGTGGAAGACAGGCCAACGCTGTTCTACGAGATCATCCAGCGCAAAGGGAGCCGGAGCTTCGGCAAGGGCAACTTCAAGGCGCTCTTCGAAGCCATTGAGCGCGAGCAGGAGCTGAGAGGAAATCTGTAGGACTGTTCTTGTTCCCACACAAATGATGTAAGAAGCCGCTCCGGATGGAGCGGCTTCTTACTGCGTGGATGGCGAATCTAGTTTGCCACGGCGACGGCGGTTTCGCGGTCGACGGGTGTAAATTCGAGTTCGATGAGGCCGTCGTGGATTTGCAGCGAGACATCTTGGAGGGAATTCACGATCCAGTCAGCGGCAGCCAGGCTTTCGATGGGATAGGAAAAGAGCGTGGCGAGGACTTTGCATCCGGCGGTGTGGCCAGCCTGGACGCCGGCAGCTGAGTCTTCAATGACGAGGCAGTCGGCGGGCGCGAGGCCGAGGAGTTCCGCGCCCTTGAGGTAAGGCTCGGGATGGGGTTTGCCGTTCTGGACGAGTTCGGCAGTAATGAAGCGCTCGGGCACGGGGATACCGCCGTTTTCGAGACGGACACGGGCGAGGCGCTCGGTGGCCGAAGTGACGACGGTCCAACGCCTGGAGGCATTGGCGCCAGCATGGAGTTTTGCGAGGAATTCGGGGACGCCTGCGAGGATTTCGAGGTCTTCGTTGTCTTCAACCTCGAGGTCTTCAATGCGTTGGAGACCAGCCATGGCGTCGATGTCAGGACGCAGAAAGCGGACCGTATCCAGGGCGCGACGACCATGCGCCAGGCGGACAGCGAGTTCGGGATCAACATCGTATTCGATAGCCCAGCGCCGCCAGCTGCGCTCGACGGAGCCGAGGGAGCTGACGAGCACGCCGTCCATGTCAAAAAGAATGCCGCGGGTTTGAATCTTCACCTTTCAAGGGTAGCAGTTTTGACATGCCGCGATGGCGCGCCAGCCCGGCTGGTGTACGGTGGTTGAATCGAGATTCGCGCGGAGGAAACGATGCATCGATGGACCAGGCTGTGGGCGGTGGCGGTGATTTTCGCGGGGACGGCTCTGCTGGCTACAGGGACGCCGCTGCGCGCGCAGGACGACTCTTCGCTGCAGGCAACGGTGGACGCCATCGCGGCGGCGCATCACGGCAAGGTAGCGCTGTTTGCCGAGGACCTGAAGACCGGGCAAACGGTGGCGCTCGACGCGAACACGCCGGTGCCGACCGCATCGGTGATCAAGCTGACGATTCTGTACGAGGCGCTGGAGCAGATTCGCGAGGGCGAAACAAGCCTTGAGGCGCCGGTGATGCTGACAAAGGCGAACCAGGTGCCGGGCTCGGGCGTGCTGCAATTTTTTGACACACCGCAGACGCTGACTCTGAAAGATGCGCTGTCGATGATGATCATCCAGAGCGACAACACCGCGACGAACGTAGCGATTGACAAGCTGGGGCTCCAGAAGATCAATGCGCGGATTCGTGAGCTCGGGCTGAAGCACACGCACCTGTTTCGGAAAGTCTTTATGCCTTCGCCGGAGCCGGAAACCCTAGAAGCAAAGAAGTTTGGACTGGGCGAGACAACGCCGCGCGAGATGGCAGAAGTGATGCGGAAACTGGTGACCTGCCAATTGGCGACACCGGGACATCCATCTGCTGCGGGCGATGCGGCGTTATGTAACTTTGCGCTGCACATTCTGGCCAGCCAGTCGGATCGGGATGGAATTCCGCGCTACCTGGAGGCGCTGGACACGGGGACGACGAACTCGGACATCGCCAACAAAACGGGCGCGGAGAACGCAGTGCGGAATGACGTGGCCGCCATATCGACAAAGAATGGAATTGTGATTCTCTCGTTCTTCACTTACGACAACGAGGACCAGAGCTGGACAGCGGATAACGAGAGTTACATCACGATGGCGAGGTTGGCCAAGGCGATTGTGGATGCATGGTCGCCGCAGGGACTGGAGAACTGGACCGGGTTGAGCGAGCGGGAGAAGTATGGGAAGGTCGAGGCAGGAAAATAAACATCCCCGGCTGCGCATGCGCGTCGGGCCGGGGATGATGGGCGAATCAAAATTGCGTTCAGCGAGCCGCGATTTGGGTCCTCGCGTTTGCCGCCTATGGTGTTACAACTTCGCGAAGAAGTTCTTCATGCGGGTGACGCCTTCCTCGACATCCTCGTGGGAGATGGCGTAGGTGAGGCGGATGTGCTCGTTGGTACCGAAGGCTTCGCCGGGAACGGTGACGACGTGCGCCTCATGAAGCAGGCGCGAGGCGAGTTCCATCGCGGTTTGTGCGCCGGGGCGGCCCAGGTAGGCGCTGACGTTGGGATAGACGTAGAACGCGCCCTCGGGTTTGGTGCAGGTGACTCCGGGAATCTCCGCCAGGCGCCCAAGGATGCGGTCACGCAGGCGGATGTAGTCGGCGCGCATCTCGGTGACGCACTCCTGCGGGCCGGCGACGGCGGCGAGAGAGGCCTTCTGCACGAAAGACGCCGTGGACGAAGTGGACTGGCTTTGCAGCTTGCTCATGGCCGAGATAACGGTCTTGGACCCGAGCGCGTATCCGGCGCGCCAGCCGGTCATGGCGTAGGTCTTGGACAGCGAGCCGAGAACGACGATGTGTTCCTTGGCCTCAGTGAACGAAGCGCCGCTGATGAGGGCTCCGGTGTAATTCAGGTAGATGTAGCACTCGTCGAGGAGCACGAAGATGTTGCGCTCGTGCGCGAGGCGGACGATGCGTTCGAGATCTGCCGCGGAGACGACGGAGCCGGCCGGGTTGGACGGCGAGTTGAGGATGATGGCCTTGGTGCGCGGCGTGATGGCCGCCTCGATGGCGTCAGCCGTGATGCGGAAATTTTCCTTTTCGTCTGTGGGCAGGTAGACGACCTTGCCGCCGGCGTACTGGATGATGTCCTTGAAGGAAACCCAGTAGGGCACGGGCAGGATGACTTCATCGCCGTGGTCGATGAGCACCTGGATGGCATTGAAGAGCGCAAGCTTGCCGCCGGTGGTGAAGACGCACTCGTCGGGCGCGTAGTCGGTGGCGAAGTCGGCGGCGTGACGCTCCACGATCGCCTTGCGCAGCTCGGGAATCCCCGAGACGACGGTATAGCGGGTGAAGTTGTCCTGGATGGCCTGGATGGCAGCATCCTTGATGTGCTGGGGGGTGGAAAAATGGGGCTCGCCGGCGCCAAAGTTGACGAGCTTGTGGCCCTGGGCGCGCAGCTTGGCTGCCTCGGCGGTGACCGCCATGGTGGCGGAAACCTCGATGCGGCCGATGCGGTCGGAGAGGACGCGGGTGGCAGTAGTGGACATGGGTTTATTTTTTCAGATTTTGAAGAAACGGTGGAAAGAATCAGAGATCCGCTGCGAGGAGAGATAAGCTCTCCCGCCGGAACAGGCCATTTTCAGGGGTTGGTTGCAAGCCTGTGAGAGACTGCGCGGGCGATTCCCTATATCTTGGGCATGCGCTGACGGAGGCGCTCGACAACAAACTGAGGGACGAGCCCTTCGACCGAGCCGCCCAGCTCGAAGACCTGCTTGACGAGGCGCGAACTGACAAAGGAATACTTGGCGTCAGGCATGAGGAAGATGGTTTCGAGTTCCGGAGCGAGGCGGCGGTTCATGAGGGCCATCTGGAACTCGTATTCGTAATCGCTGATGGCACGAATGCCGCGGATGACGGCCTGGGCCTGCTGCTCGCGGGCAAAATCGACGAGGAGGCCGTCAAAGGTGGCGACGGAAACATTGCCGAAGGGGCGGACGCCCTCGGTGAGCATTTCGACGCGCTCCGAGGCAGAAAATACCGGGCTTTTGGAAGCGTTCTGGAGGACGGCGACGACAAGATGATCAAAGAGCTTTGCGCCGCGCGCGATCAGGTCAAGGTGGCCGTTGGTGAGCGGGTCGAAGCTGCCGGGATAGATGGCTTTGATCGAGTGCACAGCAAGGTGATTGTAGCTGAGTGGAGCGGAGGATGCGGCCGTAATGTGATTCCATTCCAAACAAATGGCAGGCCACTGTGGCCTGCCATGGAAACGATCGTATGCAGCCTGAGGCTTATCCGCGACGGGAGGGTTTGACGGCCTCCTTGGCATCGGCGGCGCCGTTGGACGGCACCGCGGGGACTTCTGCCGGGGGCACGTTGGCGCTCGTGATGCCGAGCTTCTGGCGGAGCTGAGTGTCGATGCGGCCGAAGGTGTCGCGGTTTTCCTTGAGGAAGTTGCGGACGTTCTCGCGACCCTGGCCGATGCGGTCACCGGAGTAGCTGTACCAGGCGCCGGATTTCTCGACGATGTTGTGCACGACAGCCAGGTCGAGGACGTCGCCCTCGCGGGAAATGCCTTCGCCGTAGAGGATGTCGAATTCTGCTTCGCGGAAGGGCGCGGCGACTTTATTCTTGACGATCTTGACGCGGGTGCGGGAGCCGACGACGGTCTCGCCTTCCTTGACGGCGGCAATGCGGCGGATATCCACGCGGACCGAGGAATAGAACTTGAGGGCGCGACCGCCGGTGGTGGTTTCCGGGTTGCCGAACATGACGCCAATTTTCTCGCGGATCTGGTTGATGAAGATGAGGCAGGTGCGCGATTTCGAGACTGTTCCGGTGAGCTTCCGCAGGGCCTGCGACATGAGGCGCGCCTGCAAACCGACGTGGGAATCGCCCATTTCGCCGTCGAGCTCGGCCTTGGGGACGAGCGCGGCGACCGAGTCCACAACGAGCACGTCGATGGCTCCGGAGCGGACCAGAGCCTCGGTGATTTCAAGGGCCTGCTCGCCGTAGTCGGGCTGTGAGACGAGAAGGTTATCGACGTCAACGCCGAGCTTTTGCGCGTAGACCGGGTCGAGCGCATGCTCGGCATCGACGAAAGCAGCCATGCCGCCGGCCTTTTGTGCCTCGGCGATGATCTGCAGGGTAATGGTGGTTTTGCCGGAGGATTCCGGCCCGAAGATTTCGACGACGCGGCCACGCGGCACACCGCCGACGCCAAGCGCGGCGTCGAAAGAGATGGAGCCGGTGGAAATGGTCGAGATCGGCACCACGGCTTCCTTGCTGCCGAGGCGCATGATGGACCCCTTGCCAAACTGCTTTTCAATTTGCGAGAGCGCCAGTTCTACAGCGCGTGCACGGTCATCAGCCACGTTGAAACTCCATTTCCAGACGACGCAGAGAGCGCCGGTGCCACGGTTGCGGCGCCCGGAAGCGCCAGGATTCCTGATCCACTGCCTCGAATGCGAGGTGAAAGTTAAGCGAAGTTTACCACCGCTGGCACGAGTGATGCAGGGGATGTGAAAAGCGCGCTTACGGTGGTAACGGGCTCCAGCGTTTTTATCGTTTCAGCAGGTCGATAGGGGCGTCGGGGTCGCAGACGCGGAAGTGCTCGGCCAATGCCGGGTGCCTGCGCTGGACGGCGAGGTACATTTCCCAGGCGACGCGGCGGTAGGAGAAATGGCCCTGCGGCGCGGAGCGCAGCTCGGAGATGTAAAGGGCCTCGGCGAAATCCATTTTGAAGAGCGCGCGGGTGCGAGTACCGAGCGGCAGAACGTAGGGCGCGGCAGCGGAGGTTTCCGCAATGGGACTGGCGGCCAGCTCGGCGTGAAGGGCTTGCGCGGAGTTGAGCGCCTGCTGATAGACAGACGTAAGCTCCGCGGTAAGGCCCTCGGGCGCGGCATAGCCATGAAGCGAGGTGAATTGCTGCAGGATCTGGGTGCAACGGCGATGCCGGTGCATGTCGCGGAAGCCGCCGATGTCCATGAGGATGTCAAAGCGGAGGGCCTGACCGGCGGAGAATTCGCGGAGCAGTTCGTCGTGGCGGCCGCGATGGCGCGTGCCGAGGGCGATGATTTCGACGCAGCGAGGCTCGCCGAGCGTGGCCATGGCGTCGCGCAGCTGGCGGTAGGGGTAATGCGAGTTGGTGTAGAGAAGCGTGGCGGCGATCTCGGCTTCGAGCGACTCGGTTTTCTCGACCAGATCGACGAGCGGGGCTGCGGCAATGGGCGTATCGCCCATGATTTCGCGGGCGGCCTGGTGAAGCTCGCGGCTGGATTCCTGCCGGTAGAAATTGGGCGTGGCGTACTTGACGAGCGTGGGCGCGGGCCGGGTTTCGTGCAGAAGCAGCTCGCGGGATTCTTCGGCCAGTTCGGGATCGGCTGCGGTGATGCGCCCCTGCAGGACGGCGAGTTCGTGCCGGTTGACGCACCAAGCGGGGCTTGCGGCGGCTTCGCGGAGGCGCTCGCCGAGGTTCCGGATCTCGGGCGCCGGATGGCTGAGCAGGCGGGAAATCTGCGTCTCGAGCGTGCGGGCGTTCACGATCTGGCCGAGCGATGTGTTGGTGGCAAGCGGCAGCATGTAACGGGCAACGTCAAAGGCGCGCGCGCGAAGGGTGCGGTTGTAGGTCTCCGGCTTCATCTCCGGCGGGCACGGAACCTGCTGCTTGAGAACCTCGAGCATGCCGTCGGCGACCTGGTGGTAAGCGGCAAAGCTGGCCTCAATGGAGGCGACATAGCGCGCCTGGGAGGCGGAATCCGGACCAAAATCAGGCAAATACCAGCCGGATTTGCGGAAATTCTGGTAGCGTGTGGACCGCTCCTGGCCGTCCCAGCGCTGTTCGTCGACAAGCACGATGGCCGCGAGCAGCGAAAGACGCTCGATGGCAAATGCGATGTGTGCGAGGTCGGCGATGGAGCGATGACCGTACTGGAAATAGAAGGTGTTGAGGAACTGCTCGGCGCGCTGGCTGCTGATTTCCCTGAGCGACTCTTTCATGGAGAGCGCGGATCGGGAATAGCGGGCCATGGCATAGGCGAGCACCTCGGGATCCGCGCCGTGGACGGCGAAGACCTCGGTGTGGTTCTGGCTCTGCTCGGGAGCTTGTTCCAGCGGAAGAGCGACGGATTCGGACTGGAGATCAGGCATCTTTCGGTTAAGGATAAGCCATCTCGGGGAAAAGCAGCTGTGGGATTCACCACACTTTGAGTTTCACGCATCGCGATCTGGCATACGATAAAGGGGTTGCATCCCCAAGATTTTCGAACGGCCACAGAAGATCGGCATGAACGACATCTTATCCGCGACGAGTCACCGGCCATGGCCACTTCCCAATCGGCCGTGGACCATGCAACAGCGCTGGAACGATCTACTGTTTGCACACTGGCCGGTTCCGGCGGCGGAAATCGGCGCATTGCTGCCGCCGACGCTCTCCGTGGATGTGTATGACGGATCGGCGTGGGTAGGGGTAGTCCCCTTCTGGATGGACCAGGTGCGGTACCGGGGACTGCCGGCGATTCCGGGAGCGAACCGTTTCCCTGAGCTGAACCTGCGGACCTATGTTCGCGACCGGACGAAAAATACGCCAGGGGTATATTTCTTTTCGCTGGACGCAGCCAGCCCGCTGGCGGTGGCGGTGGCGCGGATGTTCTTCAAGCTGCCGTACTACTGGGCAATGATGTCGATTGAGCCGGAGCAGCCCGGCTGCCCGACGGGATGGTTCCGGTACACGAGCGAACGGCGCATGACGGAGCGGCCGGTGAAGTTTGAGGCGCGCTATCGCAGCCTGGGCAAGCCCGCGGAAAAAGCGCAGATTGAGTACTTCCTGACGGAGCGATATGCGCTGTTCGCCGCGGACCACGAGGGCGAGCTGTACCAGGGAAATATCCACCACATGCCCTGGCCGCTGGAACAGGCCGAGGCGGAATTCATGCGGAACGATCTGCCGGAAGCACACGGGATTCGGCTGCCGGATGCGAAGCCACTGCTGCACTACAGTCGCGAGCTGATGGTGTATGTGTGGGACCTGGAGCCCGTGCCGGTGCTGAACAAGCTGCGGCAGGGTGCGGCGGTGCCGGTGCCGAAGCCGCTGTAAGAGAGCAATGCGAAGCAAGAATGCATTCTCTCAGTACGTTACGTTTGACACACGAACGTGATGGCGGTCATACCCGCCTTTATGGATGCGTGCTAAGTATCTCCAATATAGAGATATTGAGATGCGCGCATTTGTACTATCTATATTGATAATATCCGCGATCCCACCCGGAGTCGCACAACAATCTAAGCCGGCATTATCTCGACCATCCGCTCATCCAACCGCCCGCAAGTCCTCACCAACGCCCCCGACCCGAAGTGCTCAGGAAACGCTTTCTCTCAATTTGACAGTACAAGTCACGGCGACCCCAGATGTGCTTTCCACCGAATCGGGTACCAGTTTTCACGCAACTGGGCAGGAAATAGAGGACTCGGCAGGCACTTATGGGGACTTCTCGCGCTACTTACAGCTCTTCCCGGGTGTTGCATTTAACAACGACGAAAGCGACGACATACTGGTGCGCGGCGGGAACCCCATGGAAAACCTTTATCTGGTCGACGGAATTCCGGTCCCGAACATCAACCATATCGCCACTGAGGGGACCACCGGAGGCCTGGTATCGATGATCGACACCTCCGCGATCTCCAGCGTAGATTTTCTGACTGGCGGTTATGGCGCTCGCTACGATGGGCGGCTGTCTTCGGTCATCCGGATTCATACGCGAGATCTGAATGGAGGAAAAGCTCTTCGCGAAGCGGAGGTGGGATTTGTGGGAGCCGGCGGCACAACCGAAATGCCATTCCGTAACGGAAGCGTACTGATGGTGTCCGTCCATCGAAGCATCCTGAATCTTTTCACCGACAATATTGGCTTGAACGGGGTGCCGATTTACACCAACACGCTGATCCATGAGCAACTAAACCTTTCTCCGTCAGACTCTGTTTCGCTGTTAAGCCTGGGAGGCTTGGATTCGATCAACATACAGCCGGAGGCTTACGACAATGATGAAACGAACACGATCGACACCCAGTACAAAGGCTGGCGGTACACCAATGGAGCAGTGTGGCAGCACACCTATTCGGCGCATAGCTTTGGGCTGATAACTATCGCCGATTCAGAGGAAGATGAAGATATTCATCAGCAAGATCAACTGTTGAACAACATCATGCCGCCCGGTTATACGCGCGCGACACTACCAGCGACGCCCGTTTATGCGCAACGCACCCATGACGGCATCACCGACCTCAAATTCGACTACCAGGGAATCTTCAAAAAGAGAGTCACACTTCTTGCCGGGAGTGACGCACGCCTGCATCGCGTGAACTACAGCGTGGCGCAACCCATTGGCGAGCAAACGCCGCTCAGCACGAATCCAGCGCGAAGCGATGCCGCTAGTTTTGCACCTCACTTTTGGGTTGGAGAAACAGGCAGCTATGTGCAGGGCAATCTGGAAGTGACGAAAAGATGGGCAGTCGGAGGGGGTACAAGATTCCAGACATTCGCTTTTGGGGCAAACACTTCGCTGACGCCCCAATTCGAAACACGATACCTGCTGACGAACAACCTGGATGCGCATTTCAGGTTTGGGGAGTATGCGCAGATGCCACCGTATATCTACCTGACAGCATTCGCGCAGAACCGCGACATGGTCCTCATCAGGGATCGGCAGATGTCGGGCGGCCTGGACTTTCAGCTTGGGACTCGCGGCAAACTAACGGTCGAAGGATATCAGAAGGTCTACCGCAATTACCCGGTCGCGAGCGAATACCCTACGCTGTCGCTCGCAAATATGGTCGATACATTGGGGCAGGAATTTCTCTGGCTCCCAATGGTCAGCCGTGGGGGCGGGCAGGCGGCCGGAATTGAGCTTTCTATTGCTGAGCATCCTAGCGCGCATCTCTCTTTAGTTGGAAATCTCGCCTATGCCCGCAGTAGATTCTCAGGACTGGATGGAGTGTTGCGCCCAGGCAATTTCGACTATCCGGTGATCGCAAATCTGGCCGGCGAGTACTGGCTGGGACCGAGATACGAGGTCAGCTTTCGTTACGAGTATTCCAGCGGACGGCCTTATACCCCGTTTCTTATGGACGCGAGCGCCGAACAGAACCGGCCGATCTACGATCTGAAACACGTCAACTCAAAGCGCGGCCCCTATTACAGCCGGCTCGACTTTCTGGTGAAACGCAACTTCATGGTGAGCGGAAGAATCCTGACAGTTTACGGCGGGCTGCAGAATGCGCTCGACCGCCAGAATTTTCTCGTTTACGCGTGGAGACCCCGCGTCGGTTACAGCGGCAATTGCGTGCCATCGCCAGAAGCGTGCATATCAGCGCAAACGCAGATGGGCATTTTCCCCAACTTCGGGGTACGCTATCGATTTTGATGCTGTTGCGGCGGGACGCTCGATACATTCGTTCCGATGCCGACTCTCTACAACACAATTGCCAATCAGCATCCTGACCGGCTGGCTGCACTGGGCGACGGCATCTTAGCAGTGGCGCTGCGCGTCGCGCGCCGAACTACTGCGCGAGGATGTGGCGGTGGAGACCCGGCGCGCGGTGCGCCGGAGGGTGGTCGCTGCACAGACCCTGTATGCTCTAGACGCTCTGCTATGCGTGGTGGGCACGGAGGTGAGCATCGGATTCATTTTGCTCGTACGGCTGAACTATCCGATTGCGCCGGAGCTGCGGCGGTTGAGGCGCACTTCTGCGAGCGAGAAATGAGCAGCCTTCTATAATCAGCCAGAGGAAAGGGGCGTATGGCTGGAAATCTTGAAGGAAAGAATGCATTGGTCACCGGAGCTTCGCAAGGAATTGGGCGCGCGTGCGCGCTGGCGCTGGCCAAGGCTGGAGCCAAGGTAGGCATTGCCGCGCGGAACGAAGAGAAGCTGGGGGCCGTGGCTGCGGAGATTGCCGCGGCGGGGGGTACCGCGGAGATTTTTGTGCTGGATGTGAGCAGCGAAGAGTCGACCAAGACGGCGGCCAAGGATGCGCTGGCACGGCTGGGCACAGTGCACATCCTGGTGAACAATGCCGGAATTACGCGCGACACGCTACTGCTGCGGATGAAGCGCAGCGACTGGGACGATGTGCTGCAGACGAACCTGACAGGAACGTTCCTGCTGACACAGGCGCTGGTAAGCGGAATGATGAAGGCGCGCTGGGGGCGGATTATCAACATTTCCAGCGTGGTAGGCGAAACCGGGCAGGCGGGCCAGGCGAATTACGCGGCCAGCAAGGCGGGGCTGATCGGGTTCACGAAGAGCGTAGCGCGAGAGCTGGCTTCGCGCGGGATTACGGCGAATGCGGTAGCTCCGGGCTACATTGAAACGGCAATGACCGCGGTGCTCGATGAGAAGCAGCGGGACGCGATGCTGGGCCAGATTCCATTGGGAAGAGCGGGGACGGACGAGGATATTGCCGCGGCGGTGCGGTTTCTGGCGTCAGACGAAGCGGGATACATTACCGGGCACGTGCTGGACGTGAACGGCGGCATGTACATGTGATGGTGCTGCGGGTCCCACACAAGCCAAACCCAGGCTTGTATGGGGCACCCTCACTTTTTTTCATAACGAAACAGCGATAGGTGGCGACGATGTCGCCACCTATTTTGCTTCTGCGGCGAGTTGCGGAGCGGCCGTAGGGTGCATGCTCTGCACGCGCAGGATGCGGAAGAGGACGATCCAGAGAAGGACGCAGATGCCGCCGCTGACAAGAGCATCGGCGGCGAACGCTCCCGCAACCCCATGCCAGTCAAAGCCGTGGCCGTCGATGAACTCCATGTATACGATGGGGAGATTCATCGCGTTCGTAAGCAGGGCAAAGGTGGTGGCGGCCAGTGGATTCCCCTTACCGATGACTTCGAAGATGATGGCGTACGCGGTAGAGAAGGCCGCGGCCTGGAAGATGTTTTCGCCGAGAAACGCAAGCCCGTAGGTGGCGGGCACGCGCGGCAAGAGCAGCAGGCTGAGCGTGAAGCTGGCTCCGATGATGCCGACGGCGAGATACATGGGTCGCAGCGGAACCTTTTTGGCAATCGGAGGGATGAGGAAACTCCCGAAAATGCCGGCCAGGATGCCGCCAATACCCCCAAAGAGGCTGACCAGGCCCGGGCTTGCATGGAAATCCTTGCCCCAGCCGCCTAGCGTGTTGGTGAGCGCAAACGACGCCGAGGGCAGAAGGAACATCGTGAGCGCCACTAGAATCTCGCGGCGCTTGAGGAGCGATACGACTTCCCTGCTGAAGCGAACGAAGCTTTCGCTCGCGAGCGTGTCGTCGGGCGGCGGCGCGGGGATGAAAAGGAAAGTCAGCATGGGCGCCAGAAACACGACAAAGATCATCATCGCGGCGTGGTCAGGCGAAAGGCGCTGGGTGACGTAGCCGGAGATGAGAATACCAAGACCGCCGCTGCATATGTTGAAGACTGTGTTCCACGCACCGAGTTTGCTGCTCTGGTCCTTGTTGATGAGGGCTCCAGTCCATCCGCCGACCGAAGCACCATACAAGGCGAGAGACAGATACCCGATGATCATGACGGCTTCGATCTCGATCTGGGAGGGGTGGTACAGCACGGTGAATACCGTGGCGCAGACCGCCAGCAATCCGAAAACAAGCGAATAGGTGCGCCGGCGGAAGCGGACGTCAAGAAATGGCGCGATGAGGAAGACCCAGAAGCCGGGCGAGGTGATGACGGCGACAGCCGTGGCAATGTGTCCGCCGGGAACACCGAGGGCGGCGAGAATTTGCGGCAAAGTAACGATTACGAAACCGGAGACCATGCCAAAAGTGGCGACGGGGATGCTCAGCACCCACGCCGGAGGGACACGGCGCGGTGTGTTCATGCGCGATCTCCACGCGAGGAATGACAGGCTGGGGTATATGTCAGATCGGGAAAATTGGCAAAAATCAAAAGAAAAACATCCTCCGGACTATTCCTGAAAAACAGTATGCGCGGGGCAAATGCTCGGGCACCCGCAAACGGTAGAGGATAACAGTAATTCCCTGCTTTTGACCTCAAGACGGATGGCGCTAAACGTGTTCCACCACTTTTTTGCGTGGCGCGAAAAGCCACTTGCGCAAGACGATGGCGAGGAAGGCACACGCGACGATGCTGATAAGAGCGTCTGTGAGGAGTGCTCCGGTGACACCGCCCCAGTCATAGCCGTGGCCATCGACAAATTCCATGTAATCAATGGGAAAACTTACAGCCGAGAAGAGCAAACCAAAGATAGTGGAGGCGAGCGGATTGTCTGGCCCGATGATTTCGTAGATAACGGCAATGGCAGTGGCGACGGCCGCGGCCTGAAGACCGGTTTCTCCAGAGAAAGCTAGAACAAAGGTCCAGGGCGCGCGCGGTAGCAGCAGCAGGCTGAGCGTGAAGGCGGCGCCGACGCAGCCGATAGCGAGATACAAAGGGCGCAGCGGAATTTTCCTGGCCAGGAACGGCACGAGGGCGCATCCCACAATGCTGCAAAAAACGCTGCCAATGCCGGTCGATGTGCTGACGAACGCGGGGCTGGCGTGAAAGGCTTTGCCCCAGCCCGCCAAAGCATTGGTAAGAGCAAACGAAGCCGAGGGAAATGTGAAAAGCGGCAATGCGACCAAAACTTCCCGGCGGTTGAAGAGTGATGCGACTTCGCGTGCGAAACGAGTGAAGCTTTCGCTGGCGAGCGTCTTGTCTGGCGGCGGTGCGGGAATGAGGGGAAAGACTACCAGCGGAGCCACAAATGCCGCGAAGGCGATGACTGCCGCATGCGCCGGAGTGAGGTGCTGGGTGAGATACCCGTTCAGGAGGATCCCGGCGCCACCTCCACCGAAGTTAAAGACGGTGTTCCATGCCCCGAGACGGCTGTCCTGATCTTTCTGGATCAGAGCGCCGGTCCAGCCGCCAATGGCGAAGTTGTACAAACCGGCGAAAAGTATGCCGGCAAGCATGACGGCCTCCACCACGGCGAGGTTCGAGTGATAGAAGATGGTGAAGCCGGCGGCGCCGGCGGCAAGTATCCCAAAGACGATTGCGTAGGTGCGGCGGCGGAAACGGACGTCAAGAATGGGGCCGACAAGGAAAACCCAGAATGCGGGCGAGGTTACGATCGCGACGGCAACGGCGATGTGACCACCGGGAACGCCCCCGGCAGCGAGCATCTGCGGCATGGTGACGACGGCGAAGCCGAATATCATGCCGTAGGTGAGCACGGGGAGGCTGAGGATCCAGGGAGCGGGGATGCGGCGTTGAGGACTCACGAGAGTGCTCCACGCGGCGCTGCGCCAAGTTCAAATCGTAATGAACGGACGCCTACTGTGATACGACACGGGGGCCATCGGCGATTCTCTTTCAAAACGGACAGATCAGCACCGCCTCATACTTGCTCGGGCGCGATGTGAACAGCAAAGAGCCACTTTCGCAGCGTGATGGCGAGCAGGACACAGGCGGCGATGCTGATTCCGGCAGCCACCACGAATCCACCGACGAGGCCATGGTGGTCGAGTCCCCAGCCGATCCAGAAGCCCGTATAGGTGATGGGCAGATTGATCGCGGCGATCAAAAGGGTGAAGAGCGTGGCAGCAAGAGGATTGTCGGGGCCGATGACCTCAAAGGCGATGGCAAAAGCGACGGTGAATGCGAGTGCCTGAAAGATGATTTCGCCGGTGAAGACGAAACCGAAGGTCCAGGGCGCACGGGGCAGGAGCAGCGTGCCGATGGTGAACAGGGAGCCGACAAATCCGATGCCGAGATACAGCGGCCGCAGCGGAATTTTCTTCGCCAGCAGCGGTACAAGGAAGCTGCCCCCGAGGCCAGCCACAACAGAACCTGCGCCGGCAAAGAGACTCACCGTGTTGGCGCTGGCATGATAGTCGTCGCCGATGCCGGCAAGCACGTTGGTGAGGGCGAAGGATGCGGTGGGCAGCACGAACAGGGCAAGCGCGATGAGCACATCGCGGCGCTTGAGCAGGGCGATGACCGCGCGCCAGAAACGGCCGAAGCTCTCGCTCGCGAGGAGCTTGTCGGGCGGAGGCGCGGAGATGAAGAAGAAGAAAATCTGCGGCAGGAGCAAAGCAACAAACATGAAAACCGCCGCAAAGATCGGGGGCGAATGGAGAATGATGTGGCCGCCGATGATGATCATGACGCCGCTGGAGCCGATGTTGGCAACGTTGAACCATTTGCCGAGCCGGCTGTCCTGTTCTTTGTCGATGAGGCTGCCCATCCAGCCGCCGACAGAGCCCTGGTAGAAGGCGACGGCCAAATAGCCGGCGATCATGACGATTTCGACCTGGAGCACATTGTGGTGGTCGAAAACCGTAAATGCGGCGGCAGCCGCCGTGAGCACGCCGAAGAAAATTGCATAGGTGCGGCGGCGGAAGCGGACATCGAGCATCGGCGAAAAGAGGAAGGCCCAGAAGCCCGGCGAAATAATGGCGGCGGTAATGGCGGCAATATGACCGCCAGACACGCCCTGAGCGGCGAGGAGTTGCGGCAGAATCACTACGGCAAAGCCACCCATCATGCCAAACGTGGCATTGGTGAGTCCCATCATCCAGATGGGGGCCCGTTTGCGCTTTGAGACCGGGGCGTCAGGCATGGAAATTCCCCGGATTGGGGTCGAACGCGAGGGGACCGGCGGGCTTGCGATGGAAAACTGCCATAAGCTCTTCTACAGCAATTTGTGAAGGTTGCAAATTGTAAAGCTCATCCGAAGGGTGGAATTCAAGTTGGTTCCCGGACAAAAAAAAGTAATTTTCGGGGCTATATCACTGTTCTTAGCAAGTGAAAATGTC
>JAJZAL010000113.1 GCA_021799405.1 Acidobacteriota bacterium | reverse complement strand
TAAGGGGCGGGATGTGGTCGCCGCTTTGATCATTCGCCACTGTCACACATGCGGCGGTTCCAAGTGTCAGCGCGGACGCCGCACCGGCAGACACTAAGGCCGATTCACATTGCAAACGTTTCGCCATGTAGGATCCGGCGGCTAGCTGCAATTGTTCCAGCCGCACAGGATGCTTCGCGGCTCTGGCAACTGCCAGCTGGACGCTCTCCGGCATGACGGCTGCCGTGAGAAAGGTATAGGTGCCAGCCGCATTAATGATCTCCTCCACACCAAGTTTCGCGTAGTAGTCGACGCCATCGTTTTCATGGGGTGAAAGTTCCGCCCCAAACGAGTGCATGGGTGTCAAGGTTGAGACTCCAATTGAGGCTAACGCGGTGTGAACGTGAGCGAAGAAGGACCTACGCGAATAGCGAATCGTCATATATTCCCCTCTAATGCGTGCTATGTCCAAGCTCCATTCGTTGCGGTCAGACCTGGTGCTCTCGCAAGACCTTCGACAAGGCATCGGCAATTATTAGATCCTGTCCGGGCTGCAGCACGATCGCAGTAATTCCAATGGTGCTGTTCTCGTGATTTCCGCCTCCACCTAGAACAATGGATGGCTTCATGCTCGCAAGTTCTCGATTCACCTGACCTGCGTCAATGGAAAACTTGCTGGGATCTAGATGGATCTGGATAGTTGGAAAATTATTCGCGATCTCCGGAACGTGTCGAGTCACCGTAACTCCCGCGATTTTAGTGACCCTGTTCGCAATCGCATCTAGCTGTCCCCACTGCTCTTTTGCAAGGGCTTGCTCATCTTCAGCCAAATAAAGCTCCAACGTTTTCAGCATGCCAACAATCTCTTCTTTACCAACTTTAGTTGGGCGACCCAGCGTATCCTCGTTGGGGCTCATATTCAGAAGAGCATTGCTGATCATTTCCTGGCGACCAATGAGCAGACCCGTACACTGCGGACCCCGCATTGCTTTGCCGCCGCTGAATGAGATCAGATCGTACCCCATATTTGCGTAATCCCAGAGATGCGATTTTGGCGGAGTGTCCGCTGCCGCGTCAATGAACGCGGGAAGGTTCGCCGCATGAGCCAACTTCAACCATTCTTCCCTCTTGATCTGTCCGTCTGGATCCGCCAAATTCAAAAAATGCATGGCAGCGGTCCGCTCACGGATGGCGTTGTGCACATCGGCTACCGTCTCTACCTCAACCATCTTGACTCCCGTAGCACGAATCTGATGGTTCCATGGACTGCGATGCGCTTTCTGAATGATGACCTCTGACTTGAGTCCCGTGAGGTCCGGAATCTGTTTGATATATGTCTCATTGCTCCCGGTCAGAATTCCCGAGTAGCCATTTTGAATGGCGGATGCAGCTCCGGAAGTGACGAGTGCGCTGTAGCCTTGCGGCAGCTTGAGCATTTCGGCGATACGTTTCCCTGCTGCGGCCTCCAGATCGTTAATATTGACGAAGTGCAACGCGGCGAGCTTCATGACCGCTTCCGCCTCCGGCCGCATCAACGATCCCCCAAGGTAGGTCATGGTCCCTTGACCGTTGATCACAGTGGTTAATCCAAGCTCTTCGTATACATTCCCACTCTCGCCCAAGCCCTTGATCTTTCCACTCCACGAAGCACCCTTGTTTGGAGCAGAAGTGGCCATGGCCTTGCGGCCAATCATTGACGCTGACAGCACTGCAATCGCGTGCAGAAAAGCCCGCCGATTTATCTTATTTCGCATAAAATCACCTCCGATGGATCCGAATGGGTTTGGAGCGGGATGCGTTCTTCTCGTCCGTGCATGTGCACTAACTATTTTATAGAGAGGCTAAATCTATTGGCCACCGCAACCGCTCAAGATACGCCGCACAGGCCTGCTCATCGGCAAACCAGGAATGAAACTCCTGCCACGTTCCAGGATACGGTGGATACACTTCCGGGGATGAAGGATCAGCAACCACTACCTGTAGAGTCTACTGTACTTAGGCAGCTACCCCGCTAAACGCAAAAACGGCCTCCGAGTGGAAATTGGAAGCCGTTTAGAATCTTCATCTGCTTGCTGATGAAGCCTAAAATCCCCTATCAGTGCGGCGGATGCGTTCCTTCCGTTATAGGAAGAACGCCTGTTTCGATTCACTGATCATTTGGATAAAGCTGCCGGCTCCAACAAAATCGAGGTGCGGATAGTCGATCATCTCCTCCGGCTTGAAACCCATGAGATCCATCGACATTTCGCAGATGTGGATTTGGACGCCGTACTCTCCAGCCTCCTGCATCAGTTGCTCTAGGGACTTGACTCCGTGCTGCTTCATGATCGAACGGATCATCTTTGGCCCCATGCCCCCCATCTGCATCTTCGAGAGGGGGAGCGCACTGGAGCCCCGCGGCAGCATCCATCCAAACATCTTCTCCATAAATTTCTTCGGAGGTGCCTTTTTCGGATCGCGCAGCGCAGCCACGGCCCAGAAGGTAAAGAACATGTCCACCTTGATGTCATAGGCGGTCGCAGCCAGGGCAATAATAAAGGCCGCTATGGTGGTGTCGAGATTTCCCGTCATCACCCCGATGGAGAGGTGGTCGTTGCCCGCTGATTGTTCTATCGCATCCACGCGGGCGGTGAGTGTATCCAGCGCATTCTTGAAATCGACTTCTGTAAGTGTGTCAGGCATGATTGGCTTTCCTTTGCGTACGGCGTTAGGCATTGCTGACGACAGCCGTGGTTTTTTGTGGAGCCGGCGCCAGGGCCCACTCGTGGAGGCCCAGGGCCAGCGTCCGGTAGATGACGTGTGCGAATTTTGTCAGGGGCAGCATGATCAGGACGTCCATTGCCAGAATGATGTGAGTGAGGAAGATTGTGTATCCGAAGAGGGTCGGATGCGGCATGTAAACGACGATCTCGGTCAGCAGTCCGGTAAGGACGGTGGCCGCAAGAAGCAACAGGAAGAACCAGTCGGAGAAGGAACTCTTGTCGTACGGGGATTCTTCCGCTCTGATCCTGCGCGAGATGGCAATGGTTAAGCCGTAGAGGCAGGCCAGGCCGCCCAGGAGTCCGAGGAGACGCATCGGATACCAAGGTGGCACAGGTGAGCCGATTGGCTTGAAGAGAAAATCAAGTGTGGTGGCAATCAGCATCGCCAGAAAACCCCACATGATGGTGCCGTGGACAAACCAGGCGCGCCGATAGACGGGCTCATGGGTGGGTTCCGTTATCTGTTCGCAATTGCGGAAGCGGCGATGATTGAGAGCGTCCGTCACAGCCAGCCAGAGGGAGGGAAGGAGCGCAGCGAGCGGAAATGCCGGCCGCTCACCGGCGCGATTCTTTTTTCTCATCACCCTGTAGAGCATGGAGAAAACGCCGAAGGCCAGGCTGACGCCGATCACAGCAAACAGCGCAACGCCGATGCTGTGGACCCACTCGCCGGGTATGAACCGGAAGAGCCGGGAGGAGCCGATGCCGCTGAAGATTGCGCCGTTGCTGCCCATTTCCAACCCGCCTTTGTGCGACAGCAGCAAGAGGGCGAAGAAGGCGGAGAACAACAGGAAAACCAGGATGTTGACGGCTGCGGAGCGGTACATCCAGCCGGCCAGCCCGGTCGCATCATAACGAGAGATGGCGTAGCTGCGAGCCGCTGCCATAAATTGCATCGGGTCGGCTTCGCGCGGACAGGTCTTGGTGCATTCGCCGCAGGCATAGCAGCGCCAGATATCTTCATCGGCCAGCAGTTCCTTTTCCATGCCGACTTGCGCCATGCGAATCACGCGGCGAGGGAAGCCGGACGAATCCTCTGCCAGTGGGCAGACGGCAGTACAGTTTCCGCAGTTGAAGCAGGCGCTCACATCCAGCGTGCCGCCGGGGCCATGCTTCTTGATCTTGTCCATCAATGCAACATCGATTGCGTGTGCCATTGCCATCCCTCGTACTCTGTTTCTAGTGACTCGTTGTGGTCTCTTCGCTGACGACGAGCGCATACAAGAGGTACTCGCCCGCTTCGCCGGCTTCGGCGACCTGTCCATATTTGCGCATCCCCGTCAGGTGCCACAGGGCTTCGTCGCTTGGCATGTTCAATGCCGCGGCGATTTCGGGAACCGTGGCTGGTTTCTCCGTCAGCATTTGAATGATCGCCTTACGCGCGGCTTTCAACTGCTTCGCGTGCTGTTTCTTTTGCTCGCTGATACCGCCCATGCGCTCGCGCATGGTGGCGAGAGCCTTTTTCTGCTGAGCCGTGAGTGTCTTCATTGCCATTGTCGATTTCTCCCTTCAGATGCATGGGTCAACCCAGGTGCACCAGTTCTTCTATCCCGCATTGTGGGTGAAGAGCATCGGCGACCAGGCCGTCCACCATCGCATCGTACTGATCCAGGCGCCAGCCATCGATATCGATGGCGCGACTGGGGCATACCGGGACGCAGGCTCCACAACCGGAGCAAAGCCCTGCGTTCACCTCGGCGCGTTGCACCTTGCGTCCGTCAATCTCAACTTCGACCATCTTCAGCGCGCCTTCGTAGTCGCATTGCGTGACGCAGATCGCGTTGCCGGTGCAACGCAAAGCATCGACGACCGCCACAAACGGATTCAGCTCCACCACATCCTTGGCAAACATCGAAGCCGCCTTGACTGCTGCGGCACTCGCGGCATTCAGCGTCTCCTGAATATTCATCGGCCCCTGCGCCGTGCCCGCAAGCAGTACGCCGTTGACAGCCACTTCAACCGGGCGAAGTTTGGGGTGAACCTCCTGTAGAAAGTGGTCTTCGCCGGTCGAAAGCTTGATGCTCTCGACCAGGTCTTCGATGTGACTGGGCATCATGCCCACGCCAAGCACCACCATGTCCACCGGGATTTCCAGTTCCTCGCCCCAGGTGAGAGCGTCCTTGACGGTGACCGTCAGGGGAGCAGCCTTTTTGCCGCCAGCGTGCCCATTACGTTCCACCTTGATCGGGTCCTCGCCATTGAAGCGGAAGAAGACGACTCCGGCCTTGGAGGCATTGATGTAGTAGTCCTCTTCTCCCCGCCCGTAGGTGCGGATGTCACGATGAAAGTCGTAGACACGGATTTTCGGGAAGCGCTCACGGATAGCGAGTGCCTGCTGCAGAATGGTGCTGCAACAGACGCGCGAGCAGTAGGTGTTCAAGGTGCCGTCGGGTTGCGGTTCGTGGACTCCATCCAGTTGCCGGCTGCCGACGCAGTGCAGGAATGCAAGGCTGCGAATGGTACGTCCCTGGTAGACCATGTCCTTAGCGCCTGGGTCGAGGCTCTGGGAAAACTGGATGAACTCCGGCGTCGTCAGCACGCAGGGATCCTCATGATAGAGGAACTCGCCGTCGCGCGGAACATACGGACGGAAGCCGGTTGCCATGACGATGGCGCCGACCAGTGCGTTGGTCGACGCAGTTGCACCTGCGGGCCCGAAAGGTCCCATGATCACCGTGCGGAAATTTCCGATAAAGCCGTTCACTTCCGTGACGTTGCTGTTCAGCAGGACTTCGATATTCTTGTTGGCCTGCACCTTTTGGATCAGCTCGGTTACAAATTCGCTGGCCAACTTTTCCGATGGATAGACGCGTCCATATTCATTCAGTCGGCCGCCGAGACGATCGGACTTTTCAACGAGCATCACCAGAATGCCGCGGCCTGCCATGTCCACGGCCGCCTTCATCCCGCCGATGCCACCGCCAATCACCAAAGCCTTGCGATGGTTGGGGAGCTTGATCTGGTCGAGTGGAATGGAGTAGCGCAGCTTGCCTATGGCGGCGGAAATCATATGAATGGCCAGTTGCGTGGCCCCTTCGGAATCGTGCCGATGCGCCCATGAACCCTGTTCGCGAATGTTGACCTGCTCGTAGAGATAGGGGTTCAGATTGGCGCGGGAGACCGCACCGCGGAAGGTCTGCTCATGCAGAGACGGCGAGCAGGAGGCCACCACGACGCGGTCGAGATTTTGCTCAATGATGTCGGCGGTGATGGTTTGCTGGCCTGGGTCGGAACAGCAAAAGGTGTTTACCTTGGCCGTGACGACTCCTGGAATCAGGCTGACGACTTCGGCTACCCGCTCGACATCGACGACATCGGAGATGTTGCCGCCGCAGCGGCATATATAGACTCCGACTCTTACCTCCGGCGGTAGATCGGAGCGTTGCTGCTGGACCCTCTCCAGTTGCTGCTTCATATAGGTTGCGTCCGATTCGAGCAGCGCCTCTTCCTCTTCCAGAGTTCCGCATAGCAGATCGAGGTCTTGTGTGCTCGGCTGTTGGATGAAACCATTTTTGTCGCTCATACATTTTTCCTCGAGGTTCTACTTCTGTCCCTTGTCCCTTATCCAAGCAGGACTGCTTCTTGCGTCTGATCCATGGCGATGAACCGCTTCTGATAGAGATATTGGCTGACCTGCATCGCAGCAGCGCCTGCCTCCGCGATGGTGTCCACGATGTCCTTGGGGCCGGCTGCGACACCGGCGACAAATATGCCCGGCGCTGTCGTGAGGGTTGGCGAAGTCAGCATCGGCGTGGCGACAAAGCCGTCCGCAGCCCGACGCACGGGCGTGGTCCCGGACATATCCCACTCCGGCAGCATTCCCTGCGCAAGGACTACCAGGTCGTGCCGACGCTCTTGCAGAAAGTTCTCTTTGTCCTCCGTCGTCTCCACGTGCAGCACCAGATCGCCATCGTCCACTGGATCGATGCGCGCCACCTTGCCGCGCACGAAGTTGATACCCATCGCTTTGGCGTTCTGATAGAACTGCTCATAGCCTTTGCCAAAGGCGCGAATATCCATGTAGTAGATGGTGATGTCTGCGATGGGCAGGGCGCCGGAGAGCAACATGGCCTGCTTGATGGCGTACATGCAGCAGACGCGCGAACAATACGGCACTCCGATCGAAGCGTCGCGGGAGCCTGCGCATTGAACGAAGGCGACGGAAGAGGGAATTTTGCCGTCGGAGGGGCGAAGCACGCGCCCATATGGACCGTGCGGCGCGAGCAGCCGTTCCATCGTCAGCCCAGACACAATATTCTTGCTGTGCATCGCGTTGTACTGCGGCTTCACGTTCAGCGAGTTGAGAGCAAAGCCGGATGCAACCACGACGGCGTCGGTCTCGACGATCACGGTCTCGGGCTGCTGGTCGAACTCGATGGCGTCGGTCGGGCAGACGCGGGCACAGGTTCCGCAAGTCGCGCACAGTTCGGGATCGAGCACCGCTTTTTGCGGGATTGCATTCGTGAAGGCCACACCGATGGCTCGCTTCGCACCCAGGCCTTCTTCCAGCGGATCCGGGTACTCAGCGTCGCAGGCGTATTCGCAGAGGCGGCAGCCAATGCACTTGTCGAAGTTGACGTAGGTCGCCTTCTTCAGCAATTTCACATGGTGTACGCCGTCGATGGTCTGGATCGCCTGGACTTCGGTGTTGACGAGAATCTCGATGTTGTCATGGTGCGCGGATGCGGACATCTTCGGCGCCGTGATGCAACTGGCGCAGTCCAGCGTGGGAAAGACCTTGGCCAGCGCAATCATGTGTCCGCCAATGCTGGGGCCGCGCTCAACGAGCATCACCTTCAGCCCCTGATCGGCCAGATCGAGGGCCGACTGCATGCCTGCGATGCCTCCTCCAACCACCAGGGCATCAGGACGATACGGTTTGCTTTGTTCCGTGGCCGGTGTCATAGCGAGACTCTTTCTGAAGTCAAGTTGCCGCCCAGCAGCGCGGGATTCACCGTGGAGTCCAGGCGCTGCAACGATTCGTTGTAGAGCTTCCCAGCCAGCCAGCGGTCAACGCGCCCAAGGCGGACGAGATTGTCGGTCATCTCCGCGATCTCCTTCAGGAATGCCTTGATGCATACCGTACAAATCGCCGTCAGTCGGATCCGCTCCATGCCCAATCCGCTATTCTTCATATTGGTCGTGAGTCGATCGATCCGTGCGGCAAGACGGTCGTACGCCCCGTGATAAGGACAGTCCGAACCGCAAGCGGCGATGACGATGCCGTCGATTCCCTTGCTATAGGTCCGCAAATAGAAGTCTTCAGGGAATAGCACCGGAGAGAGCACCCGCAAAATATATACGCTGGCGGGGTACTCCAAATGCGCCTTGCCTACCGCGTCTGCGCCAGGATAGGCACACTTTTCAGTCGCCAGCACCAGTATCTTAGGAATGAAACCATCCGCCATACCGCACCTCTTACCGGACCACGGCTTTCGTCGCGATCTTGAACTTTGCTTTGCAACTGCGGGGACTGGCTGGATGAAACGAATCCATGCCAGGACCCCCCGTGTCGTTACTTCTTTCTCAAAACGAAGAGACGGTCATGGCCATCCGCTTCTATTAGTCCCAGGAATTCATGGCCAACCTTGGTTGCCCAGGTGGACAGGTCTTTGCGAGAGCCTTTGTCGTTGGATTTGACTTCAATGACCTGGCCTACCTTGACGGCGCCAATGCCCTTTTTGGCTTCCAGCAGTGGTCCTGGGCATGCTGTTCCACGAGCATCGATCACTTTGTCTGCGGTAAGTGTTACAAGCTCTGCTACATTCATAAATTTCTCCTTCTAGTTGGTTGTGGGGTGGTGGATGAAGTCAGTTGATGGCTCTTCAACTGTTCGATCAGTTTCAGTGGACGCTTGCGCGCATCCTGAGAAACGGTTGCACTCGCTCGCTTTACTTCTGTCATCCAGCGCGTCTCGAATCAAACTGGCTGCCTGAAAGAACCGCGGATCCGCGATTCCGTAAAAGACGGTCTGCCCGTGCCTTTCGGAGATGACCGCGCCGCGGTCGCGCATCAGACGTAAATGTTGCGATGCGTTGGAGATCGATATCTCCGCTTCTTCGGCAATTCTGGTCACGTTTCTGAATCCGTTTTGCAGGGCACAAAAAATGCGCATCCGTGTGGAATGGCCAAGGATCATGAAAAAGTCGCCCATTCGATTGCAGTCCAGTTGGCGGTCCTGATGTATATTGTTCGTGGACATCCGCCCTCCCTTATGGCTCACATTTTTTGCTAAGTTGCGGAGTTGCGTACTTACCTCAAGTACAAATGCGGAACGCTAGTTATATCCCTGCTGTCGTCCGCATTTCCCGTCCCGCCACTATTGCGGGTTGAGAACTGTACGATTGCCTTTCGCTATAGCGTCACCTCCTAATATGGATCGTGAAGGCTCAGCCATCTGAAGACAGGTAATGCACGTCCCATTCCAAAATGCGTAATTAATAGAATGAGCAATTTAGTAGACACGTAAATTAGGGTGAAACGTTATGTTGTAACAGGACGTTGCAACACTGAAACAAGCTGTCTCAAGGCTTGCGGCGATCCGCAAGATCTAGCTCTCGCATCTTGCGCCACAGGGTGGAACGGCTTAGGCCGAGGGCGCGGGCGGTTTCCGAGCGAGACCAGTGATGGGCATCCAGTGCAGCCATCAGGCGTTCGGATTCCTGAGACACCAGGGTGGTCGGCAGACTTCCCGGTTCAGGAGCTACGTCCTTCGCTGCTGCCCCTGCAGAAGATGCCCGTTGCAGAGCACGTATTTCGTCGGGAAGATCTTCGGGGAGTATCGTCTCGATCTTTGCAACGGCCACGGAATATTCCATGACGTTGGAAAGCTCCCTTACATTACCGGGCCAGGAATACTCCATCAGCAGCCGCATGGCCTGTGGCGAAATGCGGCGGATCAGGCCGCGCTGCGACGTGACGCGGTCGAGGAGATAGGTAGCCAGGGGCGCAATATCCTCTCTGCGCTTCCGCAAGGGAGGGACCTCAATGGGAACCACGCACAGCCGATAATAGAGATCCTCGCGCAACTTGCCCTGGCGCAGCGCCAGTCGGATCTCTGCATTGGTCGCGGCAATGATGCGAACGTCAGCGACCCGTGGCACGCTCTCTCCGACACGCTCGTAGTGCCCACCCTGCAGGACACGCAGCAGTTTCACCTGCTGCAGCGGTGGCATATCGCCGATTTCGTCGAGGAACAGGGTTCCGCCCGCGGCTAGTTCAAAGCGGCCAACGCGATCACGAACCGCGCCAGTGAAGGCTCCGCAAACATGACCGAACAACTCCGACTCCAGCAGGTCCGCGGGTACAGCACTGCAATTCACCGCAATGAACGGCCCGTTGCTGCGCGGCGAACTCTCGTGGATGGCGCGGGCAACGACCTCCTTGCCCGTGCCGCTCTCTCCGGTAATCAGGACAGGGGCTTCACTCTGCTGCAGCGCTTCCACCAGGCGGAAAATGCGCTGCATGGCCGGGGAACAGACAACGGCGTTGGAGACGAACGTGGCCGCATTCGACCATGTGCCCTCTTCTTCGGCAGGGCGAAGTAGAACGACATACTTCATGTGCCCACCGCAGATGTCGGATTCTCCGCGAGGGATGGGAGCGGCGGTAATGGAAACAAGTCTTGGTTTGCTCTCGCCAAATTGCAGGGTGGCGCGCCATCCCTCGCGCTTCTGGCCCTCCAGCAGCGCCCGTCGCAAGGGAGCACCCGGGCCGAAGACGCTCGTGCCCAATAGGTCTTCCACCCCGCGGCCAGCCAACATCGAAGAGATTCCGCTGCCCATCAAACCATCGAGCAGATAGGACGCATGGACGATCCGGAAGTCGTCGTCGAGGCACAAGAAAGCTCTTCCCACCGATGCCAAAACGTGGGTTATGCCGTACAGCGCGATCCGGGTGTCCTCGCTCAATGATGGCTCGCCCTTTGGCATGCACGTCGGTTCGGTAGCATGATCCGTCATAGGCGTTCCTTGCTTTGCGCCGCTCCACCCACGGCTCGAGCGCGCTCGACCTGCAACCTTTCAGCCGACCGGATTCATCCGGCTGGCGGGAGCTATCTCGCTGGTTGAGGATGCGCGGATTCAATCCAGTTCATTACGTTCCACAGTCGAACTTCGCAAATCACGTGGCGTTCCCCGATCGACTTGATGCTCTATGCGGATAGAGCCCATCAGTGTCCAAAACGTTACAAACAATTTTTCGGCAAACTCTGATCCACCTCCCTGAATGTTTCACGGCTCGATATCTTGCGCGCTCCGTGCTGCCCCTATCGCGCATTGCGCTTCGGAACCATGGCTATCTCTCACCAGGGACGCCAGCGGCGAGCAATTGGTCGACGCCATTCAGCGGTCAATCGCGGACGGCGTTATCTGCCGCGGGTTGTTCTTGAGTCTCTTGCTGCGCGGATTCCCTCGGTAGAGGCTGACGCCGCGCGAAAAAGAAGTGCTGACTTGCATCATGCAAGGGAAATCAAATCGGGAGATTGCGGATCAGTTGTGCATTGCGGAGAAGACAGTGCGAATTCATGTTTCGTCCGTACTCGACAAGATAGGAGTTTGCCATCGGACTCAGGCCCTCGTCTGTGCTCTGCAGCGTGGACTCGGGCATTTCGAAGAAGGAACAATGAGATAGCCCGGCGAACACACCGCTACAACCTGGCGATGCGATGTACGCCTGGCTATCTGCCCTGTCGCGACAAAAGGTCAGGCGGCTGGATTGATAACTCTGGCGCAGCCGACCACCTCGATTAAAGAGTTACCGGGAATCCATTCGAGAGCCATGCAGGCCCGTGCGGGCGATTTACCGGGGCTGAAATAGGTATGGTAGATCTTATTCAGCGCTTCATATTGCGCTTGATGCGCATCAAAGCGAGCCTTGCCGGTCGGCATGGTGACACCGTCAGCCAGCGGCAGGCAAAGGAAAACCTGCAGCTGTAAGATGCTGTCCATGCTGCACCCATTGCTCTCCAAGTCCTTCTTCAGTGCGTCCATCGTCCGGGTGACATGTTTTTCAAACGGATCGGCGACTGTAATGTGATCCGAATATCCATCATTGGAGCCGGTGCCGTAAAAATAATAGACATCGCCATGAACATGAGGGTTGGGAACGCGTCGTTTTTGTGGTGCTGGAGCTGGTTGTGCGAAAAGCGTTGGCTCTGCGGCCACTGCAGCCGCCATTGTGGCAACTCCGCCTAGAAAACTACGTCGGGTATTCATCTCCATGGAATTGTCTCCTTCATTACGATTAGCGATATCATGCAGTGTACGCGTAAGAAGCCATCTTAATCCTTACGCGTGAAAACGCGCATGTCATGTGCCGAGCCACCCAGCCAGAGTTAGGTCAAATGCCTGCGTGCAATCTGACAGGCAATCCGCAAGCCTATACAGCCGTCCATTGGCTTCCATTGCTTCACGGGAGGTTCGTCAGGAAGCGATAATGAATATCCCATTTCCCGGTTTTGCCCGGCGGGATATCGAGATGAAGGTAAACTTCCGGGCACACCGTAGTGTGAATCGGCCACAAATAGAAATGGGAGATTGGCATTGTGCCCGTCTGCTCGATACCTGTATGGCTGTTCTTGTTTTCCAGGCGTATATCGTAGTCGGACGCTGTGCTTCCGTAGCCAGTAAGGTAAGAGGCCAAGGTGCCTCCCTGTTGCAGTTCCTTCAGGTAGACAATATCGTGGCCTTTTACCGTTGCGCCTGGTTCGAGCGCCGTCTGCGGAACGGGAGCAAAGGCCAGGTGCAGTACAAATCCCGGTCCGGTCGGCTGGCCGTCCAGCATGAAGAAGTCATGATCGTACACATTCGTCACCAGCGGAGCGCCGCCTAGATTCTGGAGCTTGTGCTGGAGGGTGAGCATCGAACCGTCGCGGCTCAGGCTGAGTTTCTTTGTGTAGATATACTTGATGCCGTTAGGGGATGTTAGTCGCTGCTGAAAGCGGATGGAGCGTTTGCCGACGTGGACGCTCCAGTGCCCGGTATCGACGATCGGGTACAGGCACCCGGATATCGGCGGGAAACCACTGATGAGCAAACTCAAGATCGAACATGGAGTCAGCAAAATCAATCTCGTCCTGCTGAAGACCAACATCGAAGACAGCATTTCGCAAGACATCGAGCTGATGGCGACCTGGTCGGACAACGACCGCAAGTACATCGTCAATGAACTGCTGCGCTTTGGGCTGGCACAGGAAGAGGACTTCCAGAAGTACAAGGCATCCGTTGTAGTCAGAGCCTCGCGACCTATCAGCGTAGCGTCGCCAGGACAACCACCAGATAAATCCGCGCCGGTTGCGGCATCGAAGTCGGCTACGTCTCCGACGACCCACGCATAGGAAAAGAGTTTCGTGTATGCAAATGATTCAGCGTGTGCAAACCATTCTGCGACCTTTGATTGAGTACCGTCTGGCGCTCTCTCTTGGACTGAGTGCCGCCAGCGGTATCGTTCTCGAAAGTCTCTATCCAGTTCAGGATGCCGACCTGTTGCTGCGGTTGATCGCGCTGGAGCGGCTCCAAATTTATCACGGACTGGTGTGGAGCTACGACCTGTTTCTGTGATTGAGACCACATGCGCCGCGAGCCTCAGAGGTCTAAAATCATATGTTCGATTTTATTCGAGGAAGAAGACTAAACATCATGGCCACGATACGGCAGCAGGATTTTATGCAGAGCGTCGCCGACGCGTTGCAGCACATCTCCTATTACCACCCGATCGATTACATCACCAACCTGGCGCGCGCCTATGAGCTGGAGCAGTCGCCCGCCGCCAAGGATGCGATCGCGCAGATCCTCATCAACTCCCGCATGTGCGCGGAGGGCCATCGGCCGATTTGCCAGGACACCGGCATCGTCACCGTGTTCCTGAAGATTGGCATGGAGGCGCGCTGGGACCGAACCGATATGACGGTGGAGGAGATGGTGAATGAGGGCGTGCGGCGCGCGTATCTGAATCCGGACAACGTACTGCGGGCCTCGGTGCTGGCCGACCCGGCGGGCGCGCGCAAGAACACCAAGGACAATACGCCGGCGGTGGTGAGCCTTTCGATGGTGCATGGCGGCGATGTGGATGTGACGGTGGCGGCGAAGGGCGGCGGGAGCGAGGCGAAATCGAAATTTGCGATGCTGAATCCGTCCGACTCGATTGTGGAGTGGGTGCTGAAGACGGTGCCGACGATGGGCGCGGGATGGTGCCCGCCGGGGATGCTGGGCATCGGCATTGGCGGAACGGCGGAGAAAGCGATGCTGCTGGCGAAGGAAGCGCTGATGGAGCCGATCGACATGCAGGACCTGATCGTGCGCGGGCCAAAGAACCGGCTGGAGGAGTTGCGGCTGGAGATTTACGACAAGGTGAACCGGCTGGGGATTGGCGCGCAGGGGCTGGGCGGACTGACGACGGTGCTGGACGTGAAGATTCTCGACTATCCGACGCACGCGGCGAACCTGCCGGTGGCGATGATTCCGAACTGCGCGGCGACGCGACACGCGCACTTTGTGCTGGATGGCAGCGGGCTGGCGACGCTGGAGACGCCGTCGCTGGAACACTGGCCGAAGCTGACGCAGGATGTGTCGAAGGCGCGGCGGGTGAATCTGGACACGGTGACGCGGGCTGAGGTGGCGACATGGAAGCCGGGCGAAGTGCTGCTGTTGACGGGCAAGCTGCTGACCGGGCGCGACGCGGCGCACAAGCGCATGACAGACATGCTGAACCGCGGCGAGAAGTTGCCGGTCGACTTTACGGGCCGCTTCATCTACTACGTGGGCCCGGTCGATCCGGTGCGGGATGAAGTGGTGGGGCCAGCGGGGCCGACGACCTCGACACGCATGGACCGGTTTACGCGGCAGATGCTGGAGCAGACCGGACTGCTGGGCATGGTCGGCAAGGCCGAGCGCGGTCCTGCGGCGATTGAGGCCATTCGCGACTTTAAGGCGGTATACCTGATGGCGGTGGGCGGGGCGGCGTATCTGGTGTCGAAGGCGATTCGCGGCAGCCGTGTGCTGGCGTTTGCGGACCTAGGGATGGAAGCGATTTACGAGTTCGACGTGAAGGACATGCCGGTCACAGTCGCGGTCGATAGCCAGGGAACGTCCGTCCACGAGACCGGCCCGAAGGAATGGCAAGCCAGGATTGCCGGGATACCGGTGTTGCAGTAAGAAAATCATCGACTCGCGTTCCATAAATATTTTTCTCTTTGGTTATCACTGCCTGATAACATCACTCTTGATGACCACGCTCAGAGTCGGAATCGCTTCGTACGAGAAGATGAAGGAGCGTACCCGCGCCATCGCTCGCGGAGAATTGAAGCCCGGCCCGCGCGATCCTAAGATTTGGTTTCCGTCGACGGAGAGCATGGCCCGGATTCTCTCCTCAAAAAATCAAGACCTGCTGGACGTGATCCGCAGAACCTCGCCACAATCCCTGACCGAGCTTGCCGAAGCCACGGGACGGAAAAAGCCGAACCTGTCGCGCACTATCAAAACCATGCAACGCTATGGACTGGTCCAGGTGACAGAACTCAGCCACGGAAGGCTGGCTCCGAAAGTGGTCTACAAGCGCGTGGAATTGACGATGGAATTGGGGGCGTGAATGATTCCACCCTTCGCAAAGACGCGAAGGACGGGGCATGCGGGCGTACACAGTCGATGGGGCACATTGTTGTAGACTGGCAGACGCCCTCCCCTTTGTTCAGAATCCTTCGCTTGGCCGTTTGGAGAGATGCAAGAAATGCGCAGAATGGGGGTTGCCTTAACTACCTGGGTTGTAGTGGTTCTCTTGCTATGCCTCGGCGGAGGCTTGGGTCTCAGGGAATCAGCGGTTATTTCGCTGATTATCGCAATCATTTTTGACCAAGTGATTTCGGTCCAACAATTCCTGTCCGAGCCCAAGAGGGGCGTATTTCATCTTGGCTTCGATGCGGACTTAGGAAGCATCCTTCTCGACTTGGGCATTATCGACCGCTCAACAGACTGGGAGCAGATTGTCGCGCTTAAGGAAGCGCCGCATTCGGATTTTCCGCACTTTCGGGCGGCGTGTGTCTGGATTCCCGAGGCCAACCTGCTCGTGTGGCCGTCTATTCAGGTCTACCAATCAAAGCTTGAACTTGACGTGACGATTCGACTTCCCTTGGGATGCCCTCTCGCGGAATCAGTCCATAGCAGTCTAGCATAAATAACTTGAACAATTAGGAGTGTGCTGATATTGTGCAAGTGTGGGTGTCACCGACGAGATCGAGGTCA
>JAJZAL010000401.1 GCA_021799405.1 Acidobacteriota bacterium | reverse complement strand
AACCTGGGCTCAGGGCAGTTCCATGCGGCCGAGGTGGGCGCTTGCCAGCCACGCAATGTGGAAGGCTCATTCACGGTCTACCGCGTGGCTGTGCTGCTCTACTGATCCGCGTCCAATCGGGGCAGGGCGTCTTTCGCGCGCCTGCGCATTCTCGGCGGTGATCACGCAAGAGCCTCTTTCCAGCGGCGAAGGAACTTTGATGGAAGCCATACCGGCGGCGGTCGCTGCCTGGATGCCCATATCAGTGTCTTCAAAGACCAGGCAGTTCTCTGGCGCAATTCCGAGTTGCTCCGCCGCAAGCAGATAGGCATCCGGCGCAGGCTTGCTGTTGCGGTAGTCTTCTGCGCCGACAATGGTGTCGAATTTTTCAAGCAGGCGCAGGGTGGTAAGTGAATTGACGATCGAAGCCCGCCGGCTGCCAGAAACCACGGCAAAGGGAATGCGGCCGTGCTGCGCCTCAATGTGCTCCAGCACTTCAGGCACTGCCTTGAGGTGTGGCAGCAGTTCGTAATAGAGGCCCTCTTTCCGCTCGGCCACACCGGCGACGGGCATGTTGAGGCCATGGATTTCGTTGAGACCGGCGATGATCTCCGTCACGGGCTTGCCGCCCCACGAGTAGAAAAGCTCTTCGTCGAAATCGCATCCCCACTCGCCGAGAGCCTTCTTCCAGGCGATGTAATGCAGTGGCATGGAATCGGCGATGGTGCCGTCACAGTCGAAAAGATAGGCTCGGAACGAGCCGGTGGGTAATTTTAATTTCATGCGTGAAAAGGATCTCCTTCGTTCGATGATGCCGACAGGATGGCGATTGAGCGAGCCATTCAGCGGCAAGCGAGCAACCGGTATAGGCTGGCCGGCGCGAAGCTGCGCGGGCGGATCGCTGTAACTCCGTCAAGCGCCGGCGGCCCGATCAGGTTCAGTTCGCCGCGGCGGTTTCCAGTGTAACCACCGCGCAGCCGCCCTCGCCGGGCTTGGTCGGCTCCATTTTCAGAGCGTTGTTGAAGCGGTTGAAGTAGTTGAAGAGGCCGATGGCGCACAGCAGTTCCACAATCTCGCCCTCCGTGTAGTAGTTCAGCAAGTCGGCAAACTGTTCGTCGCTTACGCTGAGCGCATCGCGGGTCACGGTCTCGGCTAGCCGCAGCGCGGCTTTTTCGCCCGGGGTGAAATCATCGCGATGGGGCCAATCCGCCAGGTTGGCGAGCTGCTCGTCAGTCCAACCCAGTCGCTTGGCCAGGATGGTATGGCTGGCCAGGCAGTAGGGAGTCACATTCATCTGGCTGGTGCGGACGATGATGAGTTCCTTGAGCTTTGTGGAAACCGTACCGGTGTTCAGAACCGCGTCGAAATGCGCCTGCATCGTGGTAAAAATTTCAGGCCGGTGCGCCATGACGCGAAACATGTTAGGCACATTTCCGCGCCGGGCAAAGACCTTGTCGTAGAGCGACGCCATCTCCGGGGTGACTTCGCTGCGGTCGAGCCGGGAAATCCGGGACATCCATACCTCCTCTATCCAGCCTATCGCAACCGCAGGCGTCGGTCTCCGGGAACTCGGGGCTGTGGCGTCATCATTCGGCCAAGCCCTCAGGTTCCGTGCTGCAGCGGAAGTATGTGAATGAGCTGACGCCATCCATTTCCGGCTGCGCATCGAAGAGCGCGGACTTTTTGACGGGCTCGGTCCCGTTTGATACCTTGATAAAGGACAATTTAGCAAAGCGACACTCCTCAGTAGCTCAATGGCAGAGCATTCGGCTGTTAACCGAAGGGTTGTAGGTTCGAGTCCTACCTGAGGAGCCAATCAAATCAACAACTTAGAGCAGACAAGAGCAGCCAGAAATCCGCCAATTTTTCAAATTGTGCCCATTTTTGTGCCCACGCTCCTTCAAAATGGACGCCCTATCCATAGCAATCCTGCTCAGTTGTTTTCCTCCTCAGTGAATCGACTCGACACGCTTCCTGACTTCGGTTGATCGCCTCATTTGCGCGAATTCCCCTCCTGCTCCAATCTCCATTCGCGCGGGCCGTTTTGGCGTCGCGCCCTACCGAGAGACAGGAGCGCTCTATGGCAGTTTTCAAACGAGGCGGAGTGTGGTGGTACAAGTTCTACTTCGCCGGCCAGTTCATCCGCGAGTCGTCAAAATCAACCTCGAAAACCGTCGCCAGGGACGCCGAAAACCAAAGACGGCGTGAACTCGAACAGGGCTATCACAATCTTCGTCAGAAGCGAGAGATTCGCATCCGTCTGTTGCGGGACATAGCGGATGAATATCTGGCGGATTACAAACTGCGGTTTCGCGGAGTCACCTTCGCCGAATATGCGATCGGCCACGTTGTACGGCACCTCGGGGACAAACTGCTGGTCGATATCGGGGAAGCCGAGGTTCTGGGCTACCAAACCGCACGTCTCAAGGAATCCGCTTCGGCAAAGTCCATTAACGAGGAGGTCCGGTTCCTTCTGACCATGATGGGAGAGCCCGGTGAAGTGATTCGAGTCCGGCTGCGCAAGAAGAAGAAACTCAAGCTGCCGGTTCGCCGGAAGATCGGTAAGGCATATGAGCCCGAAGAGACGGAAAAGATGGGGCAACTCTCGCGCAATTCGCGTTCTCCGCATATTCACCTCGCCCTCACCATGGCCCTGAACGCCGGCATGCGCGATGCGGAGATCAAGTCGCTCAACCGAGCCGATGATCAAGGTCTTTCGAAAGCGAAGAAGAAAAGCTGCGTACCAGGCTTTTGTCGAAAAATGGGCGGGGCAGCTTCAGAAACTCCCGCTGCTTAGCACGCGATTCCCGGGACATCGGTCTTCCGCCAGCAGTTGACGTGACATCTTTAAATAGCGGAATTCATTATTAAAGTTAAGCGTGATATGTTTTAATAGTGGGCGGACTAATTAAATCATGCCCAGACGCCCCAACACGGCTCTCCGCAACCGTTACGTGATTTCAACCGTTTCCGGAGAGAGAGTCCGCGCGTTCCTTCCCCCTCCCCTGCCTCCAAATCAGCGGGCACTTGATCTGGCATCGCTTCAAGCCATCCTTGCCGAAGCGAATCAGGCCATCGGCCGGCTGGATGGCACGACCTCTTCTCTCCCTGACCTCAAGCTCTTCCTCTACTCCTACGTTCGTAAGGAGGCCGTGCTCTCGTCTCAGATCGAGGGGACGCAATCTTCTCTCTCCGATCTTTTGCTTTATGAGAACGCAGAAACGCCTGGCGTTCCGCTGGACGACGTGCAGGAAGTCTCCAACTATGTGGCGGCCCTGAATCATGGCCTGAAACGCATGCGGGACGGCTTTCCTCTCTCCCTTCGTCTCATCCGCGAAATTCACGAGGTGCTTCTGGCGAAGGGGCGCGGCAGCCACGCACAGCCGGGACAATTCAGAAAAAGCCAGAACTGGATCGGCGGCAGCCGGCCCGGTAACGCGGCGTACGTTCCACCTCCGCCTGAATATGTCACGGACTGCATGGGC
>JAJZAL010000400.1 GCA_021799405.1 Acidobacteriota bacterium | reverse complement strand
ACCACAGCCTCTTTCTGTTGCTTTCCGCGCTCGGCTCTGTCGTTGGCCTTGTCCTGCTCATCGCCGTTGTCCGGCTCAACCCATTCATCTCCATTCTGCTGGCTTCGCTGGCCTTGGCCCTCGTCACACGAATGCCGTTGCAGAATGTCGTGCATTCTTTCGAAGCTGGCCTCGGCGGAACGCTTGGGCACATCGCCGTCGTGGTAGCTCTGGGTACCATGCTCGGCAAAATGATGGCTGAGTCCGGTGGAGCGGACCGCATCGCGCGCACGCTCATCCGCATCTTCGGCGAGAAGCGCGTGCACTGGGCCATGATGACCATCGGTATCATCATCGGCCTGCCCGCGTTCTTTGAGGTGGGCTTCGTCCTGGTCATCCCCATCGCTTACACCGTGGCCAAACGCACGCGAACATCGCTGGTTCTGGTTGGCCTGCCGCTGGTCGCCGGGCTCTCCGTTGCGCATGGGCTTGTCCCGCCGCATCCCGCCGCGATGCTTGCAGTCACCATGTATCACGCCAATGTCGGACGCACCATCTTCTATGCATTGCTCATTGGTGTTCCCACGGCGGCGATTGCGGGGCCCATCTTTGCGAAGCTCATTGCTCCTCATATCCGCCTCGCGGAAGAGAATCCCATGGCGGCCCAGTTTCTCGACCACAATCCAGACCGCGAACTTCCCGGGTTCGGCATCTCGCTCTTCACCATCCTGCTTCCGGTGCTGCTCATGCTTGTGGGAAGCACAGCCGACGCCATTTCCACGCATGGCACTCTGCTCAATGAAGCCCTGCATCTGGCCGGAAATGACGATATGGCTCTGCTGGTCGGCGCGCTCGTCAGCTTCATCACCTTTGGCAGAATGCGCGGCTTCTCGAGAGACACGATCCTGCGCTTCAGCAATGAATGTCTGGCTCCCACAGCCACCATCACGCTTCTGGTCGGCGCGGGAGGAGGATTCGGGCGCGTGCTGGAAAGCAGCGGCGTGGCAAACGCCATCATTTCCGTCGCACTGCACAGTCACATCCCGCTGCTGCTGTTGGCGTGGCTGCTGGCTGCGTTGATGCGGCTCGCCGTTGGTTCCGCAACCGTCGCCATGAGCACCGCCGCCGGCATTGTCGCGCCCATCGCCCTCCACAGCCCCGGCGTGCATCCTGCGCTGCTGGCAATTGCCACCGGAGCCGGCTCCCTGATCTTTTCTCATGTCAACGACGGCGGCTTCTGGCTCGTGAAGGAGTACTTCGACATGAGCGTGCCCGACACCCTCAAAACTTGGTCGGTCTGCGAGACCATCATCTCCGTCTGTGCGCTCCTGCTCACCTTTGCCGTCTCCTTTGCAATACGGTAGTGGAGCCACCGGCGCAACAACTTTTACACGAATCGAAAGGAGTACAACCAGCGATGGCAGCAAATAACTCTCGAAGGGACTTCCTCAAAGGTGCAGCGACGTTGGCTGTTGCACATTCCATGCGCGGCGTAGCCTCCGCCATGGAAAATCCCTCATCAGGCGGCAAGGTCTTTGCCTACCTCGGAACCTATACCGGAGCCATCGGCCAGCAGAAGAACGGCGAGGGCATCTACCGATTTGAAGTGGACCTGCAAACCGGGGAGTTTTCGAATCGTGAGCTCGTCGCCACGACCACAAGCCCTTCCTGGATTGCCCTTCACCCCTCCGGACGATTTCTCTACGCCATCAACGAAGTCTTCGATTTTGAGGGCTCAAACGGCTCTGTAAGCTCATTTGCCGTCGACCGCGCTACTGGCAGCCTGCGTCCGCTCAACATCGTAAGCTCCGGCGGTTCCGGCCCCGCATTCATGAGCGTCGACGCGAGCGGTAAGTACGCATTCGTCGCCAATTATGTGGGCGGCAGCATCGCAGTGCTGCCCATCCGCGCGGATGGCTCCCTGGGTTCCGCAATCGAAGTGCATCATGATGTGGGTGCCGTGGGCGCGACGCACGCAACGGATGCGCCTCCCGGAAGCTTCGCCATCAGCGGTCACCATTCGCCTCATGCGCACATGGTGCTGCCCGATCTGGATAACCGCTTTGTGCTCTCCACGGATCTCGGCCAGGACCGCATCTACAGCTACCGGCTGCATCACGACAGCGGAAAGCTCACGCCAGTCCCCGGGCAGCCATTTGTGCATCTGCCCACCGGCGATGGGCCGCGGCATTTCGTATTTCATCCCAACCGGCGCTGGTTTTACTCCGTTGAAGAAGAGGCATCCACCGTTACCTTCTTCCACTACGATTCATCCCGGGGAACTCTGCACGCGCAACAGAAAATATCCGCTCTGCCACCCGGATATACCGGAACCAACTTCTCATCCGAGATTGCACTTGCGCCCTCTGGACGCGTACTTTACGCCGCGAACCGGCTGCACAACACCATCTCGGTTTTCAGGATTGGCTCGGACGGAAGACTGACATTCGCTGGCGAAAGCCCCACCATGGGTGATTATCCGCGCACCTTCCGCATCGATCCCACCGGAAAATTCCTGTTCGCCTGCAACCAATACACGGACAACATCACCTGCTTCCGTATCAACCAGGACGACGGCCTGCTCAGCTTTACCGGCCGCTATATCCCGGCGCCGACGCCCGTATGCCTGATCTTTCTGACCTGACCGGCGCATGCTGCTGATACCGTGCATATATCGAGGCCAGGATTTTGAAGCGATGGAGCAATCCTTCGATGAAAAACCTGGCTGAGATTGTGAAAGGGAAGGGAAACGCAGGCTGTTGCGCGAGGCTTACGTCACATTTTGCGTCACACTTGGAAACGCAGACTGTGAACATCCATCGTAAGTCGTTGATTGGAATGGCGCGCCCAGAAGGATTCGAACCTCCGACCTATTGATTCGTAGTTACGGTCGAGGGCGAGATGTAAACGGCAGAATCTAAAAGGTTTAAGAATCTCACGGCCCGCACTGGATAAGGATAATCTTGTTGCAGTATGTTGCTTTGTTTTCAATCACTTGCAAAAACGTGTGTCATAAGCATGTCATAGTTACGTCATAGTTTGATGGTTAACTGTTAGGGTTAGCAGCGGTTAATTCTGCCCGCGTCACAGTCAGGCGATTGAGTGCGAAGTGGTGAGGGAAGTTCGATTTACCATTGACCACGAGCGGGCAGCCATAGACCGTCTATGGTGCCCTTGGAACTGCACCAAACAGCGTTCAAAATAGCACTGGACGGATCGTCTTCAGACTACGTGAATCAGCTTGAGTTTGGTGTGTATCGCCATATCGTTTGGAGTGAACATAAATGGGTATTGCCGCCGCAGCCGCAAGAGTCTCTGGGCAGCAACTACAGAAAGAGTTTTCCAGCCGTATTTGAGGCGAGCGTCCGCTTCTTCGATAGGAAGCTGGGACGGCAATTCTTCGCGAGAGTTCGCGGCAGGAAGGCGATAGACACCAATCCTATATCGCAAGTCGTGATATTCCGATACGTCGGTACATGCAAAACCGCTAGTGAGCAT
>JAJZAL010000399.1 GCA_021799405.1 Acidobacteriota bacterium | reverse complement strand
GCCGTTCAAACGAACCGGAAAGCAGTTCGACGCCGGCTTCTTCGCGGAGATGGTCAGGAAGATCCTCGACGGTGAGGCGATTCCCCATGGAAAGGAGCACGGCTCGCTGAATCACGTTCTCCAATTCGCGCACATTGCCCGGCCAGGAGTAGGTCATGAGCTGGCTCATGGCCGCCGAATCGATCTCCTGCATCTCCTTCTGATAGGCCTGTGAGTACTGCATGAGGAAGTGCAGCGCAATCCTGGGAATGTCTTCTGCGCGTTCGCGAAGGGGTGGTGCTTCAATTTTGACGACGTTGATGCGGTAGTAGAGATCCTGGCGGAACTGGCCGCGGACGACCATTTCATCGAGATCTCTGTGAGTGGCAAAAATGATGCGCGCCCTGAGCGGAACGAGGCGCGTACCGCCGAGGCGCATGAATTCCTTCTGCTGCAAAACGCGCAGCAGTTTGACCTGCGTGAAGAGGCTGAGCTCGCCAATTTCGTCGAGGAAGACTGTTCCGTCGGCGGCTTGTTCGAGCAGGCCGGCGCGTGTCCCGTTGCTGCCGGTGAAGGCACCTTTTTCGTGTCCGAAAAGTTCAGACTCGATGAGAGTCTCCGGAATGGCGCCGCAGGAGACGGCCACAAACGGCCGGCCGGCGCGGTCACCGAGGTTGTGCAGGGCTCGCGCGATGAGTTCCTTGCCGGTGCCGCTTTCGCCGGTGACAAGAACATTGTTGTCAAAGCTGGCGACGCGATGAATCAGGCTGTAGACATGCCGCATTTGCGGGCTTGAGCCGATCATCTGGTCGCATGCCAGATTGCTTTCGAGCCTTCTCTTCGTGGCCCGCAGTTCGCGCTTGAGCTGCGATGTTTCATTGGCGCGGCGAAGCATCGCCTTGAGCTCGGCGATATGCAGGGGAGCCCGGCAATATCCGTAGGCGCCTTCCTTGACCAGTTCCGTGGCGCAGCTGCGCATGGTGTCGTCGGCCAGCAAGATGAGGGCCACGCCCGCCGCAATGTAGGTGCGGGCAAGCTCCTTGCGGGAGTCGAGAGAACCGATGGCAGAATTCAAATCGAGGATCGCTATATCGAAGCCGTCTCCGGAGAGGAATTCCTCCACGGAATACTGATCCCGGATTTGATAAATCTCGAAATTCGCTCCCAAAGCAGTCTTGAGCGCCGCGTAGAGCGTATGCTGGGTCGAGAGCAGAGCGATTTGCATTGCGTCGTTTCCTCCAGAGGGAAGGGAGGCTGCTTCAATAAGGTAAGGCCGATTCCCGAAACCTGAATTCGTCTTGAAGGTTCCCGCAGATCCGGTAATTGAGTCAAGAAATCATGGGTTACACGGAATAGATTACTTTTGTGGGGAAGTTACTCTTTAGAAACAGCGCCGCATGCGATTTCCCAAGACTTCCGACCTGACGATCCACAGCGGGGAATGATTAAAATCAGAGTCTTCCGAGGCGGCATAGTATTTGTGAACTAGATTCGTTCCGTTTTTGTATAGAGACGGTTTCGCGTATACTCCTCCAACCCCGGGCGTTATCGTTGACTTCTGTAGTAATCAGCAGAAAGCGATGCTGTTACCGGGGGAAGTGCCGATCGTGCTTTGGCCGGTGGAAGCAGGGTTCTGCCCATCGAGGCGAGGGCAGGCCGTAGCTGATTTCCCGAAAACAGATGCGGTATATTGGTCCAACGTTGAGCAGAGGAGTCTTTCGTTGGATCTGGACAGGGAATCGTCGTATGACCCGCAGACGGGGCTGCCGCTGGAGCAGCAGGTGGCCAGGCTCCAGGCTCTGCTGGAAGCTACGCGTCAAGTTCACTCCACGATGAGAGTCGATGAGGTTCTGCATCGGTCTGCGCGGTTGCTGGTTCTGGAGCTGGAAATGAACGGGGCCCTGTTTCTTGAGCAAGGCTCTCAGGAGCCCAGAATCAGCTACGGGGAGATACCTGCCGCTCCGTATGAGGGATGCCGCCGTTTTCCGCTTCTCTCGCGAGAGAATCACATGCTGGCCGAGCTGGTGGTTGCAAGCCCGAACTGCGCGGAGTTCAGCGTCTACGAGCAGGACTTCATTGAAGGCCTGGTGCTGCAGACGGCCGTTGCGCTGGAAAATGCAACCCTGCACGAGCGGGACCTGGAATGGGCGCGAGTGCAGCAGGATCTGGATGCAGCACGCTCGCTGCAACTTTCTTTGCTGCCGAAGTCCATGCCGAAGATCGAGTCGTTTTCGATCGCGGGCCGGTCGACGACATGCTACGAGGTGGGCGGCGATTACCTTGACACGATGAAACTACCGGACGGCTCGCACCTGATGGTGGTGGCAGATGTGGCCGGTAAGGGACTCGCCTCGGCCATTGTGGCCACGAGTTTTCGTTCGGCGCTGCGGTCCCTGGCGAGCCATCCGCTGCCGCTGGCCGAGTTGGCCACTCGCATGAGCCAGCACCACTGGGAAGAGGGCGCAGAGGCGCAGAGGCGCTATGTGACGGCTATTTTTGTGCGCCTTGATCCGGAGGGGCCGAGGATCGAAGTTGTGAACTGCGGTCACAATCCCGGCGCGCTGCTGCTGCCGGACGGCTCGGTTCGAATTGTTGAAGCGTCGGGAACGCCGTTGGGCCTGCTTCCCGGCATGGAGTACTCTTCCGAGACGTTTGAATTCTTGCCGGGGGCCAGAATTCTTCTGTACACGGATGGCCTGACCGAGACGCTGCAGGCGGGTGGAGTGGACGAAGAATTTGGCCTGGAACGGCTGGTGGAGACCTTTCGTGCATGCAGAAGCCCGCAAGCCGAGCGTATGCTCGACGATGTATGGGAGGCAATCGGCTCATTTTCATCCCACGCACCGCAAGCCGACGACATGACCGCCCTGGCGATCTGTCATCTCGATTCCTCTAAGCAGGAGATCGTTCGCCCATGAAGAATGGAAGTTCTGTCCAGGTCTGTCTACCGTCGGAGCTGGGCTTTGAAAAGGTCGCCATGAGCACCGCTGCCAGCATGGCTGCGCTGATGGGATTTGACGAGGAGCGGATTGAGGACTTGAAGACCGCCGTGGCCGAAGCCTGCATCAACGCTATCGAGCACGGCAACAAACTGAATGAGTCGCTCAGTGTTGCGGTTGTGCTTTCGATGAGCCAGAACGGGCTCGAAGTAAAAGTGATAGATGACGGAGTCGGGGTGCGACAGCAACCACCCTCACCGGACATCGACCGAAAACTGCATGGCGAGGAAGACACCCGAGGTATGGGGATGTTTCTGATTCAGGCTTTGGTGGATGAAGCCGAGTGGTATGTGGGTCCACCGGGAAAAAGCTACGTACGGCTGGTGATCAAGCTTGCCAAGGAGAAGGATTGATGCAGGACACGACCAAGATCACGCAGCGAACTGCGACGGCTGCTTCCGGGAGTCCGGTTCGCATTTTCTCCTTTAGCGGAGACATTACATCGACTGCCAAGGATTCCATTCTCAGCGCCTACCGTGAGCTCGACGGTTCCACTTACTACCTGCTGCTCGACTTC
>JAJZAL010000398.1 GCA_021799405.1 Acidobacteriota bacterium | reverse complement strand
GAAACATAGGCAGCCACGTTCTCAAATGTGTCGAGATTGTCGGGTATGAGTTCCTCGTCTTCGACGGTGATGCCATAGGTCTCCTGCAGAAAGGTGACCAACTCCAGCACTCCCATCGAATCGATCACCCCATTCTGGAGAAAAGAATCGGAATCGCCGAGGACGAAGTCCTGACCGAGCAGGAAGTTTTGATAGACGAAGGTTCGTAACTGCTCACGGATGAGTTTATTCATTTGTTACACCCCTCTCTCATGTAGTACGTGAACTGACTCACAACTTCGCCAAGGCGAGAAGCAAGTGCTCGGCAGCAATGCGCCGCCCAGCTTCGTTCAGATGACCGCCGTCCCTCGTGAATTCCGGAGCGAGCGTGAAGGTTTGCTGGCCGCTCTCGATGAACTCGGATCGCAATCCATCGCGACGCGTCGATTCGACTTTCGCGAGATCAAAAACCGGATCCGTTCCGCTATAGGCTTGCACCAGCAAGCGGTTGTACTCATTCCGCTTGCGGTTCAGGTCTCTCGCCGTCGCCCGGCCGAGGATCCGCTTGGCCCAACCCTTCACCGACGGCTCCAGGGTGGTAAGCGGAATGGTGATGTGCACGAACCGGAGCGAAGGGTATTTCGCTTTGAGGGCGTTAATGCCACGCCGATACAATTGAAACATTCGCGGGATATCGGTGGAAGGACCGACGTCTACGTAGCAGTACTTGTACATGACGATCCCCCCTTCCCGGCCGATTCCCCTGTCCACGATTGCCCTGAACGCTTCGGCCTTGGATTGCGGATCAGCGTTGTAGCCGATATGAGATTCCACAAAGGCGGGACTGTTGATAAGTTGCGGGTCGGCCGACTCCACGATGCGAAGCTTCAATCGCGGTTCCGAGGCCATCAGATCGCGGAGACCGCGCACGATATCATCGCCGACGGATTGATGACCGAAGAAGACCTTCTGGCTTGCTAGGCGAGAAATATCGGAAGCCGTGAGAGCGGCGAGTCCGGCATTTTCGACTGATATCACGGCGTTACCTCCGCAATCTCAAATGCTGAAGAGAACCAAGACGGTAATCGATCGCAAGACCGCCGCCGATATCATGCACATCTCCAGAATCCGGCGGTCGATTCTTCCGGAGCTACACATTGCGCCGTAGCGGTGCAGGCGTTCTTGCCAACGAACTGATCCAGCAGGATCTGGGTCGACAGAACTCCGACTAAGGCCATGTTGTCTTTGGTGCTGAAAGCGCGGCCAGATTTGAACTTGGCAACCAGGGCGTCGACTCCTTGGGGATTGAATACTCCCCAGCGCCGAATGGATTCACCTGAAAGAAGGTCCTGCACGTAATCGTCTGAGTCTTGCAAAAAGCTCTTTCCCTCGGGCGCCCTGTACGGCTGCTTGTATCGTTTCCGTATCGATTCCGGGATCCGTCCGGCAGCAGCCCGCTTGAGAAGGTATTTTTGATCGATCGCCTTCATCTTGAGGTTGGGCGGAAGCTTCGCCGCAAACTCAACCACCCGGTGGTCGAGAAACGGATAGCGCCCCTCTACGGCATGGGCCATGGCCATCCGGTCCCCTTGCGAGGAAAGAATATAGCCGGGCAACAGGTATTTCGTCTCCAGGTACTCCGCCCTGTTGAACGGCTCCCAGGAAGCGAAACCCTGGGGAATCTGGGCATCAAGTTCGAGCATTCCGGGATGAGCGCCGAGTTCCTTCCGGGATTCATCGGAGAGGAGTGTTTTCAGCCGGGCCGTCAACTCCCATCGTGGCAGATGCGAGAAGTATGGGTTCGCCAGATCTTTTTCCGATACGTGAAAGAAACCTTTCAGGTATGCCGTTGGTTGATTCTGAATACCTTCCAAGTAGGGATAGAGGCGCTTCAGCAGAAGCGGTCGCCATTGCGAAGACGGACGGCGACCCCAGAACTGACGGATTTTGGTCTCTTTGAAGATGTCGTATCCGCCCAGGGTTTCGTCGGCGCCCTCACCGGTCAAGACAACCTTGAAGCCGCTGTGCCGCACCAGTTGGGACAGCAGAAACATCGGCGCCGGCGCCGTTCGAATGATTGGCTGCTCCGCGTGCCATATGACCAACGGGAACACCCGCGCGATGTCATCCTTTGAGCAGCGGATGTCTGTGTGACATGTGCCTAGGAAAGAGCTGGCCTCCTGCTGATAGCAGCTCTCGTCGAATTCCTCCTCGTTGAAGCTGACGGAGAAGGTGCGCAAACGGTCCCCCATGAATGACCGGGTTAGAGCCGTGATCAAGGTTGAATCAAGGCCCCCGCTGAGATAAGCGCCCACGGGGACATCGGAACGTAAACGGATCCGGGTGGCGTCCTGCAGCAGTGCCAGCAGCTCTTCGGTCAGTTTCTGCTCGCTCTCCGCAGCTCGGTCATCGGCAGGTATGTATTCGAGCTTCCAATACTCCCGTATGCGGACGCGGCCATCTTCGAACACGAGCGAATGGCCTGGCGGCAATTGCTGGATGCCGCGGAATGCCGTGCGAGGTGGCAGCGTCACCCAATAGGTGAAGATCTGATCGAGCCCCTGCAAATCGAGTTCGCACGGAACGTCCGGGCATGTGTGCAGCGCTTTGATCTCGGAAGCGAACCGAAAACCTTCAACAGTCTGCGCGTAGAATAGCGGCCGGACTCCCAGCCGATCGCGCGACAGGAACAGCTTGTGGAGTGCAGCGTCCCAAATGGCAAACGCCCATTGGCCATTCAGTTCGTTCACGCATTCCTCGCCCATCTCCTGATAAAGGTGCAGAATGACTTCAGTGTCTGAGCGCGTTGCGAAAAGGTGCCCTCTGCGAATGAGTTCTTCCCTGAGTTCGAGGTAGTTAAAAATCTCCCCATTGAAGGTGATCCAAAAACGGCCATTGTCGATGGACATGGGCTGACGGCCGCCTTCGATGTCGATAATGCTAAGACGCGCGTGAGCCAGTCCAGCTTCCCGGCCAGTGTAGATACCATGTCCGTCGGGACCGCGATGGGCCATAACGCGAAGCATCGTCGCCAGCCGCTCCGGTTCGACGCTGGCGCCATGAATTGCGACCATTCCGGCAATTCCGCACATATGTGCAACCTCAGGCTTACGCCAGTCCGGCTCGACCGCGCCGATCGATAGTCTCGATTAACTCGATGTTGCGATGATTCTCGATCAAAAAGAATGCAATCTCGAGATTGCAAACTGTTTCGCTTTTCAAACGCGAACCTCCGTCCCGGAGACGACCAGTGGCAGCGACGCGCCCTTCTCCACGCCAGCCCCCGACCCCAGCACCCAGACGCCCTTCGCCGGGTCATATTGTTTGATAATTCGGGCAGGATTGCCTGCAAGCACCGAGTATGGCGGGGCACTGCGGGTGACCACGGCGTTGGCGCCTACCACGCAGTTGCGACCAAGAGTCAACTCCCCCTTCTCGCAGATGATGGCTGCGTGTTGGCCAATCCAACTGCCCTGACCAATACGAATCCGCCCGCCTTCGCTCATCCCCTGCTCC
>JAJZAL010000112.1 GCA_021799405.1 Acidobacteriota bacterium | reverse complement strand
AGGGCGGAGGGAACCTTCTGTTGTGCGGCTTCATTCCATCCCAGGAAAGAAGTGCTTATTCCTGCGGATTTTGATGGAAGGAAAACGCCGCTGGGCTGCATCCGCGTCCTCCCGGCTCATGCAACTGTCTTTGCAGAGAGATTGCGGGGCCGTGTTGAGCGGAGCAACGAATCGCAAGGAGGATCTATGGCAGACCAATCCCCAGCCTCAGCTACGCATGCGCACCCCGGCCTCTCTGACAACGCCGCCGGAGCGCTGGCCTATATCACCATCATTCCGGCGATCATCTTTCTGATCATCGAACCCTATAACAAGAATTCCTACATCCGCTTTCATTCATGGCAGTCGATCTTTTTCGGCATCGCTGCCTTTGCCATCAACGCTGTTTTGTCGGTCATGCCCTTGATCGGGTGGATCATTACTCCTGTTTTCATGATCGCGTTTTTTGTGGTCTGGCTGATCGTGCTGCTCAAGGCCCTGAAGGGACAGCGCTACAAGCTACCCTTCATCGGGAAATATGCCGAACAGCAGGCCGGAGCCTGAGGCAGCTTTACCGAACCGAAGGACCACGCTGCGGGACGCAAATGCTCAGTGACGGCGTGCCTTGCCGCGCCGCCCCTTCTTGCTTTTTGGCGGCGAGGGTGAAATCTCTTTTTGCCTCTTTTTCCGGGATTTAGGCGCAGGTCTGGCCGCTTTTTGTCCGGTGAGCGGCAATCCCTCTTCGACAATCGAGAACTGCAGCTTCCGCTCCTGCGCCAGAATGCGATCCAGAATCACCTGCACGCGGTCACCGGCGCGAAAGCGCCTTCCCCAGCGCTCACCCACGATCTCATGCGTGCTTTCGCGCCACGTGTAGCGATCGTCGCGCAGCGTGTCGAGGGGCACCAGGCCCTCGACAAACAGATCGGTCAGCTCCACAAAGAGCCCGAATTTCGTGGGATTCAGCACCAGCGCGGCAAACTCATCGCCCACGCGGTCCTGCATAAAGCGCACTTTCTTCCACTCCACCAACTCGCGCTCAGCCTCGTCGGCGCGCCGCTCCGTCTGGCTGCACTCGTCGGCAATCTGCGCCAGCTCGGCCTCGGCAATCGGCGGTTCGCCCGCAACTTCCGTCCCCGCCAGTCTGGGTGCCCCAGGTCTCGATTTTGAGACCTGGGAAAGGCTGTACCCACCTCCACCACCTTCATGCGGATGCGTCCACGGCGAATCGAGCCTGCCCCTGGCAATAACCCCCGCGCCGCGCACGCCCTCCCGCAGCAGCGCTTTCGAGATGCGGTGCACGATCAGATCGGGATAACGCCGAATCGGCGATGTGAAATGCGTGTAGGTCGGCGTGGCCAACGCAAAGTGGCCCTCGTTGGTCTCCGAGTAGCGCGCCTGCCTGAGCGAGCGCAGCATCAGGTAACTCAGGATCCGCTCCTCTGGCTTGCCCTCGATGCGCGCCGCCAGCTTCTGATACATGGGCGGCGTCACGGCAATATCTTCGGGCACCTCATGCGTGTGCGGTTTGCGCCCGCGGCTCTGAGCCTCCCGGCGCTCGCCGCGCGTCTGAATGCGCTTTACCGGCAGCGCGCCCAGCCCCAGCGAATAACCGAATGACGCCGCCAGCTCTTCAAACTGCACCACACGCCGTGGCTCGGGCTTCTCGTGAATACGGTAGAGCGAAGGCACACGCAGGTCTTCGAGCCACGTAGCCACGCATTCATTCGCCGCCAGCATGAACTCCTCGATCAGCCGGTTGGCCCAGGTACGCTCGGCCCGCGTCACGCCGCGCATCTGCCCCTGCTCGTCAAACTCGATCACCGGCTCGGGCAGGTCGAAGTCGATGCTGCCCCGCTCCTCGCGCCGCTTGTTCATCAGCATGGCAAGCCTGTGCATACGTTCGAACTCCGGAACCAGCGGAGCATAGCGCGCGCGCGTTCCAGCATCGCCCTCAAGAATGGCGTGCACATCGGTGTAGGTCATCCGCTCCGCGGAGCGAATGACGCCCTCGCTGATCTCGTAGCTCTCAATGTGGCCTTCGGCATCCAACTGCATGACGCAACTCAAAACCAGCCGGTCTTCGCCGGGGCGCAGGCTGCAAATGTCTGTGGAGAGCTCCTGCGGCAGCATGGGTATGGCGCGATCAGGAAAGTAGACGCTGGTTCCACGCAGCCGCGCCTCCAGGTCGAGCGCCGTGCCCTCGCGCACATACTCGGCTACATCGGCAATATGCACCTGCAATTCATAGCCGCTGTCTGGCCGCTTTCTCACCAGCACCGCGTCGTCAAAGTCCCGCGCCGTCTCGCCGTCGATGGTCACTACAGGCAGTCCGCGGAAGTCGCGCCGTCGAGCGGCCTCGGCCACGTCCAGATGCGCCACACGGCGCGCCTCAGCAAGCGCCGCCTCCGGAAAGAGCCGCGGCAACTGATGCTTACGGATCATCATCTCCACATCCACGCCGAAGTCGTCCGGCGAGCCCAGCACCTCGATCACGCGGCCGTGCGGTGGCCGGGTCGGCGTAGGCCAGCTCGTGATCTCGACATCCACCACCAGGCCCTCCAGATCCTCGTGCGCGGCACTTTTCAACGCTTCCCTGCCCAGCACCCGGTGCGGCGTTGCGGCTTCGGCCGCGGGCGGCAGCTCCTGCCCTTCCGGAATCACAATATTTTGCGTCATCCGCTCATCGAAGGGGACCACGATGTGTCCCCGCGCCCGATCGGAACGGGCATAATGAAACACCCCGACCACGGTCGTGTTCCGGCGCTCCAGCACGCGCACAATGCGGCCCAGCCTGCGCCCATCGGCACGCGGCGGAGCCAACTCCACCAGCACCTGGTCGCCTTGCATGGCGCCGCCAATCTCATTGGGAGGGATGAAAATATCTTCCTGATCCGCGGCCTGGCGCGCTTCCGTAGAGTTGGACCCACGGCTGGGCCGGACAAAGCCATACCCGTCACGATGCAGGTCCAGCCGCCCGGCAGCCAGATTCTCCCCTCGTCCCGCCTGCCGGGGAATGCCCCAATGCTCGCGGTCGAGCTTCATCAGATCGCCGCGCGCGGTCATCCGCGCCAACTGCTCCAGCAACAAACGCCGCTCTCGCCCGCCGCCCAGCCCCAGTTCGCGGACCAACTGCTTGTAACCGGCCTTGCCGCCGGCGGAGCGGGCAATCCACGCCACCAGTTCACGATCGTTCATACGCTAAGAGTAGGCCATGAACGGGGCTGCGTGCAGGGCTCCGGAGCCGTAAGTTCGCGATAAGATATGGCTTTGGATTCCCGAATCCAGGCTTTTGCGTTCGAGAGATTGGGCCACCGCGCCGCGGTACTCAGATATGCACTCGTTGAATTGCCGGGGTCGGTCTTACAATAGCGGCAACGCAATCTTTTTGGCGGACCAGGAAGGCAAAGCACCCATCCGTGGCCGCCGCGGGAGCTACCGCAGGCAGGTGGCGGCTGGCAAATTTGAGTTTTTAGTTGAAGCCATTGGCCTTGCCTTGGCAAACTCCCCCGTCCCCCTGGGACAGAAAAGGAAATCATCTTGAGCGCAATGTGGAAACCCAGCCAAACAGGACCAGTATCGGCACCTCCAACCCCGGAGCCGCCGCGCCCAATGCCCCCGGCGCCGGTGCATGAGGCGCCCAGCCGCGCGCAGTCGATGGCGACCGCCGAACAAGCCACCATCGGCAAAGGCTTGTTTATCAAAGGCGAGATCAACGGCTCTGAGTCGCTCCTCATCGACGGCAAGGTTGAAGGCAGCATCAACCTTCCCGGCAACCGCGTGACCATAGGCGCCAACGGCCAGGTGTCGGCCAACATCGTGGCGCGCGAGGTTGTGATTCTTGGCAAGGTTCGCGGTAATGTCTCGGCTACCGACCGCGTTGACATTCGAGCGGAGGGCTCGCTCAACGGCGACGTGGCCGCCGCGCGCATCAGCATCGAGGATGGCGCCTACTTCAAGGGCGGCATCGACATCCGCAAACCCGAGGCCATCAAGGGCGCATCGGCAAATGCCGCCGCAGCCGAATCGCACAAAGTGGCTCAGGCATAACGACTCGCTTCTGCGCAAGCGCCCCGCAGCAGGAAGGGGGCGCTTGTGTCTTCATTGCCGGCCCCATCCCTGCGATACGCTACGCCAGCCCCAGCCGCTTCATCGCTACCTTGGGCAGCGCTGATCCTGTCTTTTCCAGGGTCCATTTGGCAATCGCCGTCCACAAGGCCATTCCGGCCAGCAGAATCACCAGATCGCCAAGCCGGGCGCTGTGGCCCATATGAGCAAACATGCCTGCCATGGCGCGCGCCAGCAGCCATGTCACCGCCCCGCCCACCAGCGCGGCCAGCAGGCAGCGGCCCATCTCGGCATAGTCCAGGCTGGCCAGAGAAACCATGCGCCGCTTGTGCAGCAGCACGGCAATGGTGCAGGTTTGCAATGCGATCCCCAGGTCCGAAGCGAACGCCAGGCCCATCGCTCCGACATGGTGATAGAGCGCGGCATAGACAGGCAGCGAAACCGCCGTAACGATCGTCCCTGCCACCATTGGGACAATGGTGTTGCTTGCGGCATAAAATGCGCGAGAATAGATCGCCTGCGCCGACCACAGAAACATGGAAACGGAGAAGACAGCGAAGTACGCCGCGCACTCCCGCGCTTCAGCAGGCGAAAAGCGGCCACCCGTGAAGACCAGGTCAATCGCCGGCCAGCCCAGGGCGATCATGCCCGAGGCCGCAAGCAGGCTCAGCGAAGCCACGCGCGACACTGAGTCCGCCACGCTGACGGCAAATTCATAACGTCGCTGTTGCGTCCATAGGCTCGCGAAGAAAGGCAGGGAAGCCGCGCCCGCCGCCTGCGCCAGCATTGCCATAGGCGCGGTGAAAAGCTGCTTCGCATAGGCCATGAGCGACACCGCGCCACTCGTCATCGAGGCAAAATGCGCAATGATCCAGTTATCGGCGGTAACCAGGGATACCCCGGCCATTAAGGGCAGTGAGAGGCGTACCCACTCGCGCAATCCTTCATCATGCCAGTCGAGGATCATGCGGTAGCGGGTGCCCGCTCGGCGAGCGAAGACCCAATTCAAAAGAAACGGCCCGAAAAATGCTCCAGCCACCGTGCCCACAGCCAGAGAAGAGACCCCGATCCGCTTCACCAGCAGCAAGCCGCCCACGATGGTGCCGGAGCCGTAGATCAGCGGCGCCACCGCCTGCACACTGAACTGCTTGCGCACCAGCAGCACCGCGCCGAAGACCCCGCCTGCGAAGAAGCACAACTGCGCCGGCAACAGGATGCGCGTCAGCAGTACGCACAGCTTCGCTTTTTGCGGGTCGAAGCCGTCGAACCACCAGCGAACGTACCAGGGCGCAAAGATCTCCGCCAACACGATAGCTCCGCCCAGCACCAGGTACATGGTGGTCAGAATCACTGACAGCGAGCGTTCGCCCTCCGCTTCGCGTCCTGCTTCGCGGTAGCGCGTCAGGATGGTGACGAAGGTGATCGACGCCGCCCCGCCCACCAGAAAATACGAGATCATGTCCGGCAGTACGAAAGCCGCATTCAGCGCGTCGGCCTGCACCCCGCTCCCGAAAAGCCATGCGATATACTTGACCCTCACCAGCCCAATGATCCGCGACATAAATGTCGACACCATCAGAATGACGGTGGCCGAATAAACGGAATGGGTGTGCGAAGGGCGCAACAGGCCAAGGCCGCGCGTCCATCGCGAACGCGCGCGCGGAAAAGACTCAGCTGAAGGTGACTCTGCCACTGCTGTTGATTCTACCGGCCTTCCACGCTGAAAAGGGATCAATAAGCGCAAATGGCAGTAGAAGCACAGGCTTCAGCACCGCCGCGGCGTATGCTTTTCGGAGGAGGAAAAAGTGCGGTGGATCTCGGGATTGTTCGTTGCTTTGTGCGCCTCTATCATCCCAGGCGCAAACGCCCAGGCCATTCACGGGCGCGACGGCATCAACCTTCCGCCGCCGCCGGAGGTAAAAGCCAGCCCGGTCACAGACACCTACTTCGGCACGAAAATCATCGACAACTACCGCTGGCTTGAAGACGCCAAAAGCTCCGAGACTCGCGCCTTCATTAACGAAGAGAACACCTACACGCAGCGCTATTTCAACCAGGCTCGCATCCGGCCCCAGGTCGTCGATGAGCTGACAGCGCTGGAGCAGGTCTCCCGATGGACGATCCCGATCCAGCGCGGCGACGACCTCTTTTTCATGAAGCGGCTGGCCGGCGAGAGCCAGGCAGCAATCTACGTCCGCCACGGCTGGGCAGGCCCAGCTTCGACAAGTAAAGACCAGCGCCTCGTCGATCCGGCCCGATTCAGCCGCGACCCCAATACCTCAGTCAATCTCCTCGACGTCTCCCGCGATGGCTCGCTCGTGGCCTACGAGGTGCGCCAGGGCGGCGCCGATGAAACCACGATCCACGTCTTCAACGTGAAGACCGGCAAGGCGCTCTTCGATGCGCTCCCCAGCGGCCTGTACTGGTCGGTCTGCTTCACGCCCGACGGCAAAGGTCTCTACTACGCCCGCGCCAACCGCCAGGGCACGCTCGTCTACGAGCACACCTTGGGGACATTCACCCAGCAGCAGGACGAGTTGATCTTTGGCCATCAATTCCGTGGCGAGGACCTCGGCCCCAACGACCTGATCTTCGCCAATGTTACCGACGACAGCCGTTACCTGGTCATCAAGATAGATCGCGGCGTGCCGGCGCGGCGTGTCGATATCGTCTTCCGCGACCTCACCAAACCTGGCTCCTACTTCGAAATCCTCACCTGGGGCATCGATTCCCGCTTCTCGGCCATTTACGCCAGGGGCGCCTGGTATGTGAAGACCGATTACAAAGCGCCTAATGGCTGCATTCTCAAAGCCGACCCCGGCATCATGCCCGACGTCTGGCAGGTCATCGTCCCCCACGGCCCTGACGCCATCCAGGATTTCTCCATCGTCGGCAACAAGCTCTATGTGCAGCGGCTCAAAGACGTAAAGCCCGAAACCAGCGTCTATACACTCGATGGCAAGTCCGCCGGCAACATCGCCTATGACGGCATCGGCTCCGCCTCTCCAGTAGTGGGACGAACCACGGATCGCTACGGCTTTTATGGCTTTGAGTCCTTCATCACACCGCGCGCCATCTACCGCCTCGACACCGTTACCGGCAAACGCGAGCTCTTTGCCCAGCCCAAAATCCCGTTTGATTCCAGCCAATATGAACTGAAGCAAGTCTTCTATAAATCGAAGGACGGCACGCGCATTCCCATGTTCATCGCCGGCAGGAAAGGCCTGAAGCAGGATGGCAGCGAGCGGCTGCTGATGACCGGCTACGGTGGCTTCAACCTGAGCATCACTCCAGTCTGGAACCCGGCCTATGCCTGGTGGCTCGCGCAGGGCGGCTGGTTCGCATTGCCCAACCTGCGCGGCGGCGGCGAGTACGGCGAGCAATGGCATGAGCAGGGCATGTTCGTCAAAAAGCAGAACGTCTTCGACGACTTCTTCGCCGCGGCCGAATATCTCATCGCCAACAAGTACACTTCGCCACAGCACTTTGCCATCACCGGCCGCTCCAACGGCGGGCTGCTGATGGGTGCGGCGATCACCCAGCGCCCGGACCTGTTCTCTGCCGTCGTGTGCGGCTACCCGCTACTGGATATGCTGCGCTACCAGAAATTCGAGCAGGGCTCGCACTGGATCACCGAGTACGGCTCGTCGGACAACGAAGATCAGTTTGAGTATTTACTTAAGTACTCCCCATATCAGAACGTGAAGCCGGGCACGGCCTATCCCGCGGTGTTGTTCTTCACCGGCGACGACGATACGCGCGTGGACCCGCTCCATGCGCGCAAGATGACGGCGCTCCTGCAGTCGTCTTCTTCCGGCGGGCGTCCGATCCTGTTGCACTACAGCCTCTCGGGCGGCCACTCATCCGGCGTGGGCGTCGAGCAGCAGGTTCAGGACGACGCCGATCAGTTCACCTTCCTCTGGACCGAAACGGAACAGCCCGGCCTCCAAAAGCAATTTCCCGCTGGTGCCGGAAGGACACCGCCGAAAGCTGTCCTTAAGTAATCTCTTGAACCAACAGCCTTTTCCGATAACGACAATATCGAGGTAATCCGGCTGCATCTCGGGTCATAGACTGCGGCATTGCCGCGTTCGTCGCGCCGGGCCCCTCTTCTGAAGTGCCCGCACGCGGACACAGAGGACCGAATATCCGCCGGAAGCGGAGTAGCCATCGCCTGCGGGACTGGAACTGAAATGCAACAGGTGGAGTCTGAAATCGTCGCACTCGATGAGCAGCAGGAGGAGTCCCGGCTGGCCGTGCTCGCTTCCACCGGCATTCTCGATACACCGCCGGAACCCGGCTACGACGCCATTACGCGACTCGCCGCGGATTACTTCCAGGCCGATGCCGTGCTCCTCGGATTCGCCGACGAGAGCCGCTTCTGGATCAAGTCCTGCTGGGGCGAACTCATTCGCGAACTGCCGCGCGACCGGTCCATCTTTGAGATGATAGTTGCGCAGGATGGCCCCCTAGTGGTTTCAGACGCCTCGCAGCACCCGAAGCTCAAGGATTGCCTGTTGCCGCTGAGAAAAGGCAATCCGTCTTCATTCGCCAGCGCTCCGGTCCGTTCACGTGAGGGCAAAATCCTTGGAACTCTCACCATCTTCAGTTCGTCTCTCCGCCTGATCACCATGGATGAGCTTCGCATTCTGGAGAGCCTGGCCGAGATGGCTGCCGGCCAACTGGAACTGCGCCAGTTGCGCAACTCCATTCACAGGCAGGCTCCGGCGCAGACCCTTCGTCCGCGCAGAAACAGCTCTGCGGTCTGGCCCCGCAAGCCTGATCTTCGTCACGCCCTCGAACAGCGCCAGTTTGTTCTCTACTACCAGCCCGAGATCAACCTCTTTACCCGCAGGATCGTTGGCCTGGAGGCGCTCATTCGCTGGAATCACCCCGAGCGCGGGATCATCTCACCTGACGACTTTATCCCGCTCGCCGAAGAGAGCGGACTGATCCTGCCCATCGGCGATTGGGGGCTCGCCGAAGCCTGCCATCAGATTCAGAAGTGGTGCAGCGAGGATCCCGACCACCGCTCCCTGCGCGTCTGCGTGAATCTCTCCGCGCGCCAGTTCGCCCGCCACGGGCTGGCGGATCAGGTTGACGCCCTGCTGCGGCGTTTCGGCCTCACCAGCCGCCAGCTCGGTCTGGAGATGACTGAGTCCAGCCTCATTCCCGATATGCATACGGCCCTTGAAGTACTGAGCAGCCTGCGCCGCCTCGGCGTCGCTCTGCTCATGGACGACTTCGGCACCGGCTACAGCTCCCTCAACCACCTCCACACTTTCCCCTTTGACATCCTCAAGATCGACCGCTCATTTGTTGCCCGGATGACCGAGGGCGAACAGCCCGTCCAGATCGTTCGCACCATCGTCGAATTGGCTCGCGTGCTGGGCATGGATGTGGTCGCGGAGGGAATCGAGACCGCCGAACAATACGAGCTGCTCCAGAAGCTGGGCTGCCATTACGGCCAGGGATTTCTGATCGCCCGGCCCATGCCCGCCGAAGCCGTTACGCGTCTGTTGAATCTGTCCGGTCGCATCCTCCCCGATCCTGAAGCCGTTGAGGCCCTCTGCTACTGATGGCTTCGCGGCCCGGCATCAGCGGACCCCCGGGGCGAATCCGCGCCTTTCTTCACCCACTTCCCGTTTCAGGAATATAGGATCTCTCTCCCCAATATGGAATTTGCAAGCGCCCAGCCGGCTGAATGCTCCTCACGCAGCGCGGATCTCCGCCGTATGATTCGGCCTATGCAGCAAATGGCTCCAACTCAACCCTCGCCGTCGCCCTCCAGCTTTGCAAGCATGCTGGCCGACCTTGCCGCAGCGGCTCCCACACCAACTTCCACGTGGAATGAGGATGGCCTCGCGGACGACGTGGCGACTCTCAGCTACGAGCGCGCCTTGCGCACCCACGCACGCTACAACTCCGCCGATTCTGCCGCTGGCGCATTCACGGCAAACGCTGAGGCAAGGCCAGCCGCCTCGCATCCGGCGCCTCAGGCCGCCGCGCCCTCGTCGAAGCATTTCTCAAAGCCGCAACCGGTGTCTCCTTCCGGCGCCGCTATCCCGGAAACATCTCACGGTCAGGCGCCGGCTTCGGATCGCACCCTCAAGTCCGCCAGCATTACCATCCGGCTGAGCCAGGACGAGTGCGACCAAGTGCGGCAGCGCGCGGCTGAAGCCGGCCTGACCGTCTCGGCCTATCTCCGCTCCTGCACGCTTGAGGTAGAGGCGTTGCGTATGCAAGTCAAGGAAGCCCTGACGCAGTTCCGGTCGGCCGCCTCCGCGGCAGAGGCTCCGGCGGCTGGTGGGCACGCTGGCCCCAGGTGGCTCCGCCGCGTTTGGAACCGGCAATCGTCCTAGTGTAGGCCGCCGCAAATCTCATCTCTTATGCGTTGTGACAGGGCATGACTTTCGTCGTGCCAAAAAAATCCGAAATATCGAGAATTGGGGGCTTTAGCCCCTGCCGCTACTCCACTTCCAGCACCAGACACTTCAGATACTCCGTCTCGGGCAGGTTCAGCACCACTGGATGATCGGGAGCGGCGCCGCGGCGTTCCAGCAGCCGCACACGCCGCGCGGCATCGGCAGCGGCGGCGGCCACCGCCGCCTCCAGTTCCGCCCAGCCCACATGGTGCGAGCAGGAGCACGTCACCAGCAAGCCGCCCGGGCGTACCATCCGCAGCGCGCGCAGATTCAGTTCCTTGTAGCCGCGCAGAGCACCCTCGACCGCCCGCTTCGTCTTGGCAAAGGCGGGTGGATCCAGAACGATGGCGTCAAAGCTCTCGCCCGCGTCTGACCAATCGCGCAGAATTGCAAAGGCGTCGCCCTCCACCCAATCCACCTCCGCGGCCAATCGCGGGCGGTTTGCCTCCAGGTTTTTCTCCGCCACTTCGAGCGAGACGCGCGAGGTATCGACGCCCGTCACCCGGCGGCATACTTCGGCGAGATGCAGGGCAAAGCCGCCCTGGTAGCAGCAGACATCGAGGGCGCGTCCCGTAGCGCCCAGTCGCCGCGCCCAATCCCGCGCGGCGGCATAGTTGGCGTGCTGATCCAGGAACGCCCCCGTTTTCTGGCCGGCATTGGCGTCGTAATGGAATGAGAGGCCATTGAGCCGGAATCGCGTGCTGGCCACCTTCGCGCCAGCGTCGGCGAGCCACAGCGGTTCCTGGCTGGGCGCCGCCAATCCCTCCAGCTCGCGCACGCGCGGATCGGGCCGTTCGACGATGGCCGCCGGCGCCATCTCTTCGCGCAGCACGCGCACGCACTTCTCCCGCACTGCCGTCGAATCCAGCCCCCTGGCCAGCAGTTGCAGGATGATCAGCGGCCCGTACTTGTCGACGATTACGCCAGGCAGCTCGTCCGCCTCGCTGAAGCACAGGCGACAGGCGTCATTCTCGCCGTCGAGCATGGGTTTGCGCCTGCCGACGGCCTGCCGCAGACGGCTGGCCATCAGCTCCAGCCATTCCGCCTCGCCAATCGCCTCGCGCGACACCAGCCGCAAGGCAATCTGCGACGTTGGGCTATAGAGAGCCGTCCCAAGCAAGAGCCCACGGCTGTCGGCCACCGGCACGAGCGCTGGCGGAGTCTCGGCGTCAGGCAGCGTAATCGACTCCACATCCGACGCATAGACCCACAGGTGCCCCCTGCGCAGGCGATCGGCGGCGCGGCGGCTGACAACTGCCCCGGGCGCGGAGTGGCTCAATCCAGCGCCGCCGGCTTTCTCAGGGGCGCCTTGCCGCGAAGCATCCCCTCGCGAGGAGGGGCGCGGAGGCGAAATGCGGCGGTTCGATGTCGTGGAAGCTTTGGGCTCTCGGTCCTTCGGCGCCCTTCGTTTCCCCTCAGGCCGTTCTGTGTGTGTTTTCGTCATGCGCTTCCTTTGGGTTTTGGGGCGGCGAATCTTCGCCTTTGCCTGGTTCATCTTACCAAGCAGAGGCTTGCATCCGCGCAGAGCGGCGAGGTTTTGGCGCCGCAGGACATTGTCAGGCTTTTGCGCTTTTCCCAGACTGGCTTACCCTTTCGCTTTCAGCCGGATGGAGACACTTTTGAGCGCGCGGAAAACTTTGCGGCCTATAATGAAGCATGGCGACTGTCCGGCAGACGATTGCGGCGGATTCCCCCGGCGCCACCTCGGTGTCTCCAGGGGCGGGCGGTCAGGTTGTGCCCATTCCGGATATGCGCAGCATCGGCGAGCGCTTTGAAGCGCTTCTGCGCCGGGTGAAGGCCAACCGGCCCCAAGAAGACATCTCGCTCATCCGCAAAGCCTGGGAGTTCTGCCTCAAGCACCATGAGGGGCAGATGCGCGCCTCCGGCGAGCCGTATATCATCCATCCCCTTCAGGTCGCCGAAGTGCTGGCCGAGATGAAGCTGGATGCGACCGCCATTGCCGCGGCTCTGCTCCATGACGCCGTCGAGGATACCCCGGCCACCAACGAAGAGATTGCCACCGCCTTTGGCGATCAGGTCGCCCACATCGTCGAAGGCGTAACCAAGATCGACAAGATTCAGTTCGCCAACCGCGAGGACCGCCAGGCGGAGAACGTCCGCAAGATGTTGCTGGCCATGGTCTCCGACGTGCGCGTCGTGCTCATCAAGCTGGCCGACCGCCTCCACAACATGCGCACTCTTGAGCATCTCCGGCCGGAGCGCCAGGAGGCCATCGCCCGCGAAACCCTCGACATCTACGCCCCGCTCGCCCACCGTCTGGGGATGGGCAAGGTTCGCGGCGAGCTGGAAGATCTGGCCTTTCGCTACACCGACCCGGTGAGCTACGAGAAGGTGGCCGAAGCCGTCGAGGCGCGGCGCGTCGAAGGCGAGCAGTTTCTGCGCAGTGTGGAAGATACTCTCGTCGAGCAACTGCGCGAGAACGGCATCCAGGCCCGCGTCGAGTGGCGCATCAAGCGGCTCTACTCCATCTTCCAGAAGATCCAGCGCTCCAAGGTTTCCTTTGACCAGGTCTACGATCTGCTGGCTATCCGCGTCATCACCCAGGATGTCGCCTCCTGTTACGCCGTCTTTGGGCTGATCCACGCTCTGTGGCGGCCGGTCCCGGGCCGCATCAAGGACTTCATCGCCATTCCCCGCGCCAACCTCTACCAGTCGCTGCACACCACCGTCATGGCCGAGGGCGGCCACCAGTTCGAGGTGCAGATTCGCACCGAAGAGATGCACCGCATCGCCGAGGAAGGCATCGCCGCGCACTGGAAGTACAAGGCCGGCGAAGGCGCCATCACCGCCCGCGACGAGGAGCGCCTCAACTGGGTTCGCCAGCTCGTCGAGTGGCAAAAGGAGATGACCGACCCCAACGAGTTCCTCTCCAGCCTGAAGATGGACCTCTATCCTGACGAGGTCTACACCTTCACTCCCAAGGGGAAGGTCGTCGTGGTTCCGGCCGACGGCACGCCCGTCGATTTTGCCTACATTATCCACACGGAGGTGGGTAACACCTGCGTGGGCGCCAAGGTCAACGGCCGCATGGTGCCGTTGCGCACCAAGCTGCGCAACGGCGATATCGTCGAGATTGTCACCCAGAAGGATCACCGCCCCAGCCGCGACTGGCTGACCTTCGTCAAAAGCCCCCGCGCCCGCAACAAGATCAAGCATTGGCTCAATGAAGACCAGCGCCGGCGCGCCGTCGATATCGGCCGCAAGCTGCTGGAGCGGCAGGCCCGCCGGTTCAAGGTTCCGATGAATCAGATCAACGACCAGGATCTTGGCCGCGTTGCCGCCGAGTACGGTTTGACCACCGCGGCGGACCTGCTGGCCGCGCTGGGCCACGGCAAGCACTCCGCCCACCAGTTACTCAACAAGCTTGCTCCCGGCTACGCCAGCCAGGCCGAAGCAGAGGCGAGTTCCGAAGCCAAGCCCGCCAGTGCCGAAGCGGCCATGTCCGAGGCGGTGCGCAAGCTGCACCTCACCGGATCCGACTCGCTCCAGGTCGAAGGCCAGAACGATCTGCTCGTCTATCGCGCCCGCTGCTGCAACCCCATTCGCGGCGAGGAGATCGTGGGCTACGTCACCCGCGGCAAGGGTGTCGCCGTCCATGCGCGCAGTTGCCCCAATGTGCAGAACCTGCTCTACGAGAGCGACCGCCGCATCGCCGTCGAGTGGTCCCGTGTCGGCGATCAGCCCGGCGCCCGCACCCATCGCTATCCCGTCAAGATCACCGTCTTCTGCGACAATCGCGCCGGCATGCTCAAGGAGCTCACCGCCGTCATCTCCGATGACAACACCAATATCCGCGGCGTTGAGGCCCGCGAGGACGAAAACGGCGAAGCCATTGTTGATTTCGTCATCGAAGCCGAAGACCTGAGCCACTTGAACCGCATGGTCCTCGGCCTCCGCCGCGTCAACGGTGTCCGCTCCGTGCAACGAACCCAAAAGGTATAAAGGCGCCTCTAGCTGCCAACTCCTCGCGGGCTTTTCCGCGGCGCCCTAATGCTTCAAGTTCCATGGGCAACGCCCCTTGCATCCACGCACCAAATGCTAAAGGCTGGAAGCCAGGAGCTGAAAGCTCGAACTCATGACAGATCGACCCGCACAACCCGGCTCCATCCTCGGCGGTGTCCGCGTGATCGACGGCGGCCTCGCCACGGAACTGGAGTATCTCGGAGCCAATATCAACGGGCCGCTCTGGTCGGCGCACGTGCTTGAAGACGCGCCGGAACTGGTCGCCGCCGCGCATCGCGCCTACATCGAAGCAGGCGCCGAGTGCATCGCCACGTGCAGCTACCAGGTTTCGCGCATGGGCTACGCCGAGATCGGCCTGCCGCCGGAGCGTGCCGATGCGGCGCTGCTTAAATCGGTGGCGCTGGCGCGCTCCGCCGCCGCGGAGTTCCCCGGCCGCCGCATACTCATCGCCGGGTCGCTTGGCCCCTACGGGGCAGCGCTCCATAACGGCGCCGAATATCACGGCAACTACGCCTGCTCCTATAGCGAATTGGTTGGGTTCCATCGCCAGCGCATCCGCATCTTTGCCGATTCCGCCCGAGAGCAAGCTCCTGACTTACTGGCCTTTGAAACCCTGCCATCGCTTGAAGAAGCCTATGCCATCGGTGAAGCACTGGCCCCGTGGCCCGCGATGCGTGCCTGGTTCAGCTTTACCTGCCGCGATGCTCAGCACACCGCGCATGGCGAGCCGCTGCGCGACTGTGCTGCCGCTGTCGCCCGGTTCCCGCAAACCGTTGCCATCGGCGCCAACTGCGTTCCTCCGGCATGGCTGCCGCCGCTCATTGCCGAGTTGCGCGCCGCCTCGGACAAGCCGGTGCTCGCGTATCCAAATTCCGGTGAGGGCTGGGATGCGGCCAATCGATGCTGGACCGGCACCAGCGATCCGGCGGAGTTCGGTTCCATGGCGACCGAATGGTTTGCCGCCGGCGCGCAGCTCGTCGGCGGCTGCTGCCGCACGCGCCCCGCGCATATTCGCCAAATCGCACAAGCAGCAGCGCACTCTGCCGTGAAGTAGCGCCAGCCGGCGCACGCGAAGAGATCGAGCCGGCAATGTTTTATCAATCTGCCCGAATTACACCAGCTTCAGCGCCGCAGTTCCCTTGCACCGCGGTACAAACTGCTCTGCGCGCCAGGCCACGGAGAGCCCTTCGAGCTTCAGAATCTTGCGGATCTGCCCTCGCGCGTGCTCGGCCCACGGGCCGCGGTTATCCACCCGCAGGTATGCGTGCCAGTGGCGCAGGGCCTGGCGCTGTTGGCCTTTGCGTTCATAGGCCAGCGCCAGATTATAGTGAGCATCGGCGTAGCGCGGCGAGAGTTCCACCGCCCGGCTATACGCGGCAATCGATTCATCCAGCCGCTCCAGCTCATCCAGCACGTTCCCCAGATCGAAGTAGGCCAGCACGTATCCCGGATCGGCTTCGGTAGCATGGCGATAGTACTCCTCAGCGCGGCCGTATTGTTGCAGATGAAAGTACACCGTGCCCAGGTTGATGTAGGCAGCCGCATACTTCGGGTCAATCTTCACAATCTCTTCATAAAGAGCAATGGCCCGCTGCTTCTCACCAGCTTCCTCAGCCTGCACGGCCTCTAAAAAGCGGTTCTGTACTCCACGCGCATCCGCTGCGGCCGCTCGCCGCAACGGCGAAGCCTCTGACAGCACCGTCGGCCGCTCCGCTCCCTCCTTACGCTCGGCGCGCTCGAAGTCGAAAAGCAACTGGCGCCGGATGGGATCCACCATGGCGCCGCTGTGGCGGAAGGCAAGCCGTGTCCCTGCCCGTACCAGCGATGCCTCCAGCAGCGGGTTCTGCATCCCGGCCACCGCCTTCATCGCCAGAATCGAGTGCCGGATCGAGGAAGCAGGCACATCCTCCGCGCGCAGCGCGAGA
>JAJZAL010000111.1 GCA_021799405.1 Acidobacteriota bacterium | reverse complement strand
GCTTTAATCTGAGGCTGGCAATCGCATTCCAGCTGCCCCAAGGCCCACCGGGCGCCTGCTGCGCAATGTGCCACACAAGTCTGCCCGTCCCGACGCCAAATACTTCCAGGCGCCCATCGAGGTTTCGGGCTACGGCAAGATGAGGATCGAGATGCTGCGCGCCGGCATGGTTATTTGGAAAGCTTGTCGCATTGACGGGAAGAAGGTTCCAACCACCCCAGGCTCCGCTGCTCATCTGCACGTTGTTCCACACGCGGGTTGTGCGATCAACCCCAAAGATCTCGAGCCGCCCTGTCAGATCCTGACCGATGGCGAAGCCGGGCCGAATCTGTTCTCCGCTCAAGTCTGTCCAGACGGACCATCCAACACCCGGAGCGTTCTCACTCGCGCACCAAACGTCGCCATTTGTCCCAATGCCACAAACGGTCAGACTGCCGTCCGCGTTGTTTCCTGCCACGAGGCTTGTAATCCCGCGGCTGCTGCTGCCCATATCGAACCAGCCGTGCCAGGGTCCGCCCGGCTTGGTCTGATAATTGTTATACACATCGCCGGAGGCGGATGGAACGAAGACCTCGAGCGTATTGTCAAGGTTCCTCACAACCGCCACACCGCCGCTCGATACGGTCCCGCTAAGATCATCGGCCCATCCATGCCAGCTGTTCAAGCTGCTCTGCGGAACAGCAGAGGCATCCTGGGAGTCATACAAGAGGTTACCACTGCTGTCGGTTCCGAATACCTCAAGGGCTCCGTCCTGGTTGATCTGAATCGGCCCGGCGTAGGCGCTTGCCACGCGCAACTTCACAACCGCAGCAGATGCGGCTCGAACAGTGATGATGCACCGACCGCTGCCGTCCTTGCGAAGGGGCGTCCATTGGCCCTGCCATCGCGCGTTGTTTGTAATCACTGCGCCGCCTAGTGAAGCCGTCATCAAAGCTGCATTGCCATCCTGTCCGTCGGTCAGGGTCATGGCAGTGCAACTAGCCGCACCGAATTCTCCTGGGACGATTGTCACTTCCGCATCAGTTGCATCATGAGTCGAGGTGTGGGTCTTATTGATGATCGTTACAAAGACATCATGTGCATCCCCTACGGCATAGGCAGTCAGATTTATGTTGCTCGTATTGCTCAGAATAACCGGCTCCACATATCCGTGCCCTCCAAGGCTAAACGCCTTGATGCCGTAGCCTTTCGCGGTGGTCTGAAAGTTACCGCAAGTTATGACACATGGATTAGGGCTGGGAACAATGGTGTCCGTGAAGATCCACTGCTTGTTATGGAAATTCACGCCCCCGGCGCCGTGTTCTGCCCACCAATGCATCGCATCGAGCGCCCATAGCCCGGCAGCGAAGCCATTGCTCGCGCCATTCACGCCAGTGAGATAGTCATTCAACTCAGTGAGCCGATAGGGCATGGCGTCCGCGACAACCGGCGCCATGTTGCTTGCATAAAGCCACGGATAGGGAGTGTAAGTGGTGGTCTTGCCGTCACCCGCGCCGGTGGGCTGAGTCCCTATGGTGGTGTTGTTGATCCACGCCTGAGACAGCATGTTATCAATCGCCTGTGTAGCCGTGGTAGTTTTCGGGCTGCCGCCAACGTAATAGTGCTGGGTAATATCCGCAATCAATCCCGAGCCCATTTCGTCGTCGGCGAAGTGCTGCGTCCAGGACTCGCCGTCGTAGTAAGTCAAAGTGCTATAGGCCCCGGTGTCGGGGCCTGAAAAAAGCGCGCCGGGAGTCATTCCCAGGATGGTTGATGCAAAGGTTCTCCAGTCGGCCAGGTATGATGGATATGCCGTTCCTGGAACCCCTGGCGTTGTCTCGAAAATTGCCGGGTCACCTGCCGTGTGGTAAGGATTGTGCCAGTCAGGTTCGTTGCCAATTGCGAAATTGCTCACCAGCGGCCGATAGTTCTGCCAAATATATCCGTCAATGGCCACGTCCTGTTCCTTTAGATTGGGAAATCTATTCTTTGTGTTCAGCATGCGCACGGTATAGATAACCTTGACGCCCGCCGCCGCCGCAAACTTGAACAAACTGTCGTTGGCGGCGTTGGTAACCAGCGGCTCAGTATCCACAGAGCCACCGCCCACGCGAAGGTTACGAACTCCAAGGTTCTGAAACAGAGTAACGAGTTGCTTATCGGATGGATTGAAGAAATAGCCCGGCACTCGGGCATTACCGGGGTTCTCTGTTCCCCTCTCGAAGCTTAGTCCGGCGAAGTCGGCAGGTACCGCATACCCGTGCGATGCCGTCTCAACCGTAACCGTGACCGGCGCCTGCGCCGAGGCCCCGCCCGCGAGCAGGCAAGCGGCAAACACAGAGCCAAGTATTCTCTGCGCCCAAGATTCAAGCACTTTCATTTCAGCAAAAGGACTCATAAACGAAGCCTCCCAAATCGGTTACCAGTATGCTTTTGAAGCTTTCGGCGCATCGTGCGGACAGAAAAGCGGAGAAAAATGTCTTACAAATGACTTACATCGCGGAGTTCTCAGGGATTGAAGAGACCGGTCATCGATTGCAATTTTCCGCGAAACGTGCGCAATCGATAAATCGCTGCCAATCTGTTTACCTCAATACGCGGAGGATGTCAAGGACCCCGCCGCGAAGGCTCTGTCGGATGCGCCAGCGAAGCCGTCATCCAATCCGATTGCAGAATTCCCGCATCATTCGCACGCTTTGAAGATAGGAAAGCAAGGTCTCACCAGCTTGGCTACCTCCTTTGCGGAAACTCTACAGCACATTGGAAGGTGTTCCTTTCTCTGATGATCAGCACACGTTTGTTCCAAGCGCGCCGCAGAGAAAAATTCCCCTCCAATCCAATTCATAAAGATTTCAGAAAGCGGTCTCTTGACAATTGAATCTTTCAGAGCTTACCCTTTGCAGCGGCAAACAATGCCAAACGATGTCAATCGATTATGGAGGTCGCCGATGAATCAGAAAGCAGGGGCCGGACAGCCTCGTCTGGTCAACGCTGGTGTTCGCACACCATGTCTGCTGGTATTCCTTTCAATCGCGCTGCTGGCCGGCTTTGCATCGGTCCAACTGTGGGCCCAGGTAGCCATGGGCGGAATTACTGGAACCGTCAAGGATTCCACCGGGGCGGTCATCAGTGGTGCGCAGGTCAAGCTGACCAACGTGGCGACAAACGTCACACAGGCAACGGTGTCAACATCGAGCGGAATCTATGTCTTCTCCTCTGTTCCGGTCGGCATCTATACCTTGAGCGTGGATGCACCAGGATTTAAGACATTCGTGGACAAAGGCATTCAGATCCACGTCCAGAACATTGTGACCGCCGACGTTCTACTACAGCCGGGAACTGTGAAGCAGCAAGTGACCGTTACTTCGGCAATCCCGCTTTTACAGGCACAGGATGCTTCGCTCGGCCAGACGGTTCCGTCGGTACAAGTGAACGACCTGCCGCTGAATGGTCGCAATTGGCTTTCTCTGGCGAATCTCTCCGCTGGCACCTACGCGGGTGCAAATTCAAATCCAGATAATCCGAGTGAGATCAATGCAAATGGAGTGGGCCATACTCAGGTGGATTTCAGGCTGAATGGGATTGACAACAATGAAGAAGTTTTTTACGGCGTTAACATCACGCCGGTCCCGGACGCAATTCAGGAATTCAAGCTGCAAGCCGGCAACAATAGCGCCGAATTCGGGCAGTTCGCGGGCTCGGTCGTCAATGCGGTCATCAAATCCGGTACAAACCATCTCAACGGAGATCTGTGGGAATACCTGCGGAATGAGGCCTTGAACGCCAACGATTACTTCTCCAATCAGCATGGCGTGCCACGGCAGAAGTATCGGCAAAACCAGTTTGGCGGCACGATCGGCGGCCCCGTCATGATTCCATGGCTGTACAGCGGGAAGAACAAGACATTCTTCTTCTTCGACTATCAGCACACAGGTATCTCGCGGGCGGCCCAGTTCACCGACACTATACCAACCAGCGGGATGCGAAACAGTAACTTCACCAACCTGCAAGACTTGATCACCGGGAACAAAGGATCGAATACGGATGCTCTGGGACGCAAATTTTCTTTCGGGACAGTTCTTGATCCGGCAACGACCCGTTCCGTGGCGCCCAACAGTATCGATCCAATATCCGGATTTAGCAACACTTCTGCAAGTACGGTATATGTTCGCGATCCGTTTTATACAGGCGGAAGCATTGTGGGAATAAAAGATTTCACTGCTCTTACTTCCGAGTTGAATATTATTCCGCAAGGGAGAATCGATCCGAACGCAGTCAAATTGCTACAACTGCTTCCTGCCCCTACAACGACAGGCCTGCATAATAACTACTTTGTTACTCCACCTACTGTTTCCGCGACAAATCAGTATGACGTCAGAATTGATCAGAATTTCAGCACAAACAACATGGTCTGGGGAGTCTTTAGCAGGAGCTTGGGCAATTCCCAGGCTTATCAACCGTTTCCCGGCATAGCGGGAGGAGCCCTTCAGATTTCACCGAATGACAAATACCCGCACTATGAAATCGCTCTGGGCTATACGCATGTGTTCTCGCCTGAGATGGAAAATGAATTGACCGGCGGATATAACCATGACGGACTTCAAGTGACCCTACCGACCGCAAATAGTTTAGGGTTGCCGGGCCAGTTTGGAATTCAGGGTATTCCACAGATTGCGGGCAACGGCGGTCTTCCTACGATTGACTACGGTGGGTTCAGCAGCTTCGGAGGGCATAGATATCAGCCCACTATACAGACGACCACTGCATTGCAGATTATGGACAATCTTATGAAGCTCCACGGCAATCATGAATTCAAGGTAGGCTTCGAGATCAATCATATTTCTGGGAATATCCTTCAGCCTGCATACAGCAGAGGGGACTTTGGCTTCAATGGGCAGTACTCAAACATACCCAACAAAAACAACAACTTGACCGGCATCGCAGACCTGCTACTGATACCGGGGCCGTCTAGTATAAGCCCTTCTGCTGGTGTAACTCCGATCGACAACCTCGGCGGTCTCAGTAACTATACGGGCTCCAACTTTGCCGGCACAGACTATTTCACTAACTACTATGCAGCATATGCGCAAGATAATTGGCGGCCTACATCGTTCCTGACGTTGAATCTTGGAATCCGCTGGGAGTACTTTGCACCGTACGGAGAAAGCAATGGCAGGCAAGCGAACTTCATCGCGACTGGAGGAAATGGATCTTCGGGCACGTACTATATTCCGCAGAAAGGATGCGCAGTAGCGCGATCGGCGACGTTCAATTCTTTGCTCTCCAGCTATAACATTCAGGTCGATTGCCTGTCCAGCCTGGAAGTGAACACGGCGCAGAAAACCAACTTTGCCCCGCGCCTTGGATTTGCCTACCGCGTCCGCCCCAGCCTTGTGGTGCGTGGAGGCTACGGCATATCCTATGGCTCGTATGACAGTGTTGGATATGGCGGCACTCTGGGAACCAACTATCCGTTTCAATATCAGATAGGTAATCCCCCCACGACCTCGCAAACTCCCAACCTCCTCCCCAAAGGCCAACCTGCCACGATCGAGGATACATTCGGCGAGATCGATCTTCAGAACTCGTCTCTGGTGAATGGTGTGGGATTGGGCCTCAGCGGCAAGCAGTATAGATACCAGACCCCTTTCGTCCAAAGTGTAAATCTCACCATTCAGGACCAGTTTACCAATCGGGACTCCATTCAGGTCGGCTATGTAGGATCGCTGGGTAGAAACCTGGATGCATATGGAAAACACAATGCCCCTTCGGAAGTCCTACCGCCTGGTGTCAACGAATCCGGCTACGTTCCTTTTTCGAAGCTTGGCGTTAACTCAGAATTCCTGCAAACGATATCGCTAAGCAATTACAATTCGTTGCAGACAACTTACCAGCACCAGTTCAAAAATAACCTTGTTCTGTTGGCAAACTACACTTATGGTAAGTGCATGTCTGATGATGGCGGCAATCTATCGAACGGATTTAGAGCTGAATGGCTGCCTGGCTTTGGCATTGGTCCCGACTATACCCTATGCGCTACCGATGCCACGCACGTGGTTCATGTCTCGGGAGAATATGCTTTGCCTTTTGGACGTGGCAGGTCACTTCTAAGCGATACAAGCAAATGGGTCGATGCGCTGATCGGAGGATGGTACTTCAACTACATCTATACCTATCAGAGCGGTCAGCCATTCACAGTTGGCTGCCCGGTCGGGACAACCTCGGACTTTGGCTGCGACGCGAACATGGTTCCAGGGCAAAATCCATATGCCGGCTCGCACAATCAAAAGCAGTGGCTGAATCCGAGCGCATTTGCCCAGCCACCGACTGCGACATCCATTGGGCAGACTGATTTTTCGCCTCTCGGCGGCAGATCGCAACAGGTACGAGGGCCGGGGTTCTACAATCTGGACTCCTCAATATTCAAAACCTTCGAGACCGGGAAGGGAACCACACTCCAGTTTCGCGTAGAGACCTTCAATACGCTCAACCATCCGCAATTTAACAATCCCGGCCAGCTTAATTTCAAGAATCTGGCAGCCTTCAGTGAAATTACTGGACTGCGGAATAATCCTCGATTGGGACAACTCGCAGTCAAGGTCTTTTTCTAGAGCATTTCTCCTATTGCTATAGAGTAGCGAATGGGAGCCTGGGCCAGGCTTTTGCGTCGGCTGCGGCGAGCAAGGGAAACAGATCGGAAATGGCCTGATCGAGGGCCTCTTTGGTTCGTGCTTTGACAGCGCGGAGCAGCCGAAAGGAATGTCGTATGCAGTGCAGGCCAGTCTTGAAGTTGGCCTGCACTGACTCGATTAGCAGGAGCTTTGGATTTCAAGGATGCGTCGCAATATAGGTCGCTAGAAACGGAAACTGAGATCAGGCGCCGATTCAGCCTGCTTAACTTTCCACGCTGAGAACAGAACGCTGCCGCAATAACTGAGAATATGGATAAGGATCCGATGCTTCTCTCAACCAATCCAGCACCATTCCATCCATATCTCGCATGAGAGCCGCGCGGGATGGATCTCCGATCAAATTATGTTGCTGATATGGGTCCTCCCGGTTGTCATACAGCAACCAGCGGCCATCTTCGGCGACCGCGTAGGTGTATTGACTGGTCCGGACTCCGCGGAAAAGCGGTACTGCGGCTCGGATCGCCGGCGACGCCCGCAATTTCTGGACGTGCATCAGAAATGAGCTCTCCGGCCCGGAGATGGCGTGTCCCCGCATGGCTGCAGACAAGTCCCTTCCGCGGCAATGCGAGGGCACGGGAATGCCCGCAAGGCCGCAGAGCGACGGGTAGATGTCGATCGCAGAAAACAGGATGTCCGTCTTGCTTCCTTGCGGCGTCACACCAGGGTAGCGAATGAAGAATGGAACTTTGCACGACTCCTCCCACGGGAGCCTCTTTTGCATATATCCATGCGATCCCATCATGTCGCCGTGATCGGAGGTGTAAATGACAATCGTATCCTCTTCCTGTCCGTTCTCTTTCAAGGCTTTGAGAATGCGGCTGAACTCGCGATCCACCGCGCTTATGTGGGCATAGTAGCCTTGTTGCGCGTAGCGCAGTGTGGCTTCAGATTTGAGTTCGCGGAAGCGCCCTGGAGCTAACTCCACGTTGGGTCGCTGCGCCAGCTTATCAGGAGGATAACGCTTCATCTCCTCTGGCGGGGCATCGTCATACGGCGGATGAGGAGGATTCCATGAGAGAATTAGCAGCCACGGCTTGTCTCCTTTCTTTCCTTGCTCCTCCTCGCGTTCCTTCAAAAACTGCAGGGCCATGTTTGTCATCAGCGTGGCGTTGTAACCGCGCGGCTGAATCTTTTGACCAGTGACCGGATTGAATGTAAAGGATTTGTCAAAATGCGGATTGGTGTTTGCCCACAAGTGCCAGTCCTCAAAGCCCTGGCGTCCTGGACCCGGCGGAATAAACATCTTGTCGTTACTCGAAAGATGCCACTTGCCAACATACCCGGTGTAATAGCCTTGGTCGTGGAAAGTCTTGCCGATCGACCCCGCGTTATCCTTTAACTGGATCGCATTATCGATGATGCCGGTTTCATAGGGCCAGCTACCGGTGATGAAAATTCCACGGTACGGGGAGCAGACAGGATAATTCGAGATGCAGCTTGTGAACGAAAGGTTTTCACGCGCAAATTGCGTCAAATTTGGGGCAAATGCGCCATTGAAGGGCTCTCCCGGCAGGGAGCAGGAACGGTGCTCGTCGCTGAAAACATACAGCACGTTGGGCCTTCTCTTTGCGGTGTGCGCCGGCTCGCCGGCGAAAAGATTTAAACCCGCCGCGACGGACGCCGCGACTGTCTGTTGACAAAATTTCCGACGATTCATTCCTTATCCCCCAAAACTACGTGTCTGGCGCCGGACGCCAGCAATGATGAGCTTGCTCTTGTTGCTGCAACATCAGATCCGTTCCGCACAAGGGATCTGTCAAACCATGCATTCTACCCGCACCTTAAATCAGAATTCATACTTGGCAGAAATCTGGAAAAAGCGCGCGTCCGGTGTAAATAACTGGAAGTTCTGCGGCGCGGTAATCAGCCCTCCCGTGATGTCGTTGCTTTTACTGCTTGGCGCTGCCCATGACGGCGAGTTGAGGACGTTAAAAATATCGACTCGGAAATCGATATATTGCTCGCGAAAGGTTGACCAGTTCTTAAAGATCGACATATTGACCCGCTCAAAGCCCGGGGCACTGATTACATTACTCCGGCCGCCAAGATAGGGCAATGCTGCGTCTCCCGTAAACTGCGCTGTGCTGACAGCACTCCCCTTAATTCCAGCTTCAGGGAAGGCGAGAGGAGGATTGGCAAAAGCGCACGGGTTATACCAGTTGGTCCTCGTTCGGACCCTCGTCGGACAGCTCTTCAGTGTTGGATTGCTGGGAGGCGGTATACGAAGCGGGCCAGGAGGCGGCAGCGGCAGTCCGGCTCGCGGATTGTTTTGTAGACGGCCCTGGAATAGGGCGGGTTCGTCGGGCTTTACTTCCGTCCCAGGCCAGGCGTGGACTGAACATCCGCCGCGGAGGGATTGACCGCTTTGGCCACCTCCACGCCGAAAACGCAGCTCGGCCCGAACCTATTACTCGTGGAGATCACCGGTTTCTTGTCCGGCAAGAAGCGCTCGTTGGGATCGCGCCGTCGTGCAGATTACGCCCTCGGGATACAGCATCCGCGGCCTTGCCCCAGCGCCCGTCGCGCGCAGACATGCCCCCGGCGGCAATGCTTTTGCGCACCCCTGGACTGTCGATTGGGAAATGGTTCCTTTAGTCAGACGGGGCGGCCTCCAAAATAGTCTCATCTGGCGCATGCGACGGGGCAATCGCACGGCAGACCACGCCAAAGAGCATAAGAATGTGCCCGCCACGCTCTGAAACGCCGGATTCGCCTTCATTGAAAGTCCTATACTTGCTAGGAACAAAAATGGGGTCGCATCGCGGCCCCGAATTTTGCAGCAAAACCATGATATGCGCTGATGTGCCCTTGGCAGCATCTCTGGTTTTGTACTAGGAACGACCATGACAATCAGCCGACGCAAGTTTCTCGCCACTGCAGCCTGTGCAGTGGTTGCAAGCCGCCTTGGAGCACAGAGCCAGACGGAAGCCCAGGTCACGCTCACCCTTCCCGCTGAAGCTGCTGGCGCGCATATGCCAGCCGACTTCGTTGGCCTATCTTACGAGATCCAGCAGCTTGAGGATCCCAGCTTCTTCTCGGCGAGAAACGACGGCCTGATCCGCGAATTGAGGGATCTGTCGCCGCATGGGGTATTGCGCCTGGGGGGCAATACCAGCGAATTTGGCTGGTGGAAGCCAACCCCCGACTCCCCCGAGCCCACACACCCGACAACCCGCGATGTGGCGGGCGAGCCGAAGCCTCGGTACTATCCCGTGTCCGCGGAGGCAGTGCGCAACCTGGCCGAATTTCTAAAAGCAACCGGGTGGACCTGCCTGTACGGGATCGGGATGGGCACCAATACGCCCGAGCGCGCCGCCAATGAAGGCGAGTTTGTGGCAAAGACGCTGGGATCGAGCCTGCAATATTTCCAGATCGGTAATGAGGTGGACCTGTTCGGGCGCCACCTGCGCGATCCGAAGACATGGTCCGCGAAGACCTACCTGGATGAGTGGCTCACGCTGGCGCGCGCCGTCGCGGCTCGCGTGCCGGGAGCTAAGTTCGGGATGCCGGATGTAGCCTCGCGTGTGGAGTGGCTGACGGAGATCGCCGAGTTGTGGCCTTCGATTGAGATTCCGCCTGACGTAACTACGCTGACGCACCACTACTACTTCGGCGGACCGGCAACCAACCCCGAGGTCAACATCCCCAACCTGCTGAAGCCGGCAACCATGGCCAGGGTGCAGCGGACCGCGGATATTGCGACGGCCGCCGCCGATAAGATGCACGCCCGCGTGCGCATGACGGAAGGCAATACATGCTATCGCGGCGGCAAGCCCGGGCTGTCAGACGTGTTCGCGGCGGCGCTCTGGGCTGCCGACTACTCGTTGCTGCTGGCCAGCAACAACTATTCGGGGATCAATCTGCATGGCGGAACAGGCCAGTCGGTTGCAAACTCGGTTGGCGGTTTTCTGCCTGGCGACGTAATGCTCAAAAACGAGGGAGAAACTCCGGAGCAAATCGCCTCGCATCCGCACCCGTTCTACACACCGATCGCCACCTTTGGCTCGGAGTACAGGATGGAGCCGGTCGGCTATGGGTTGAAGTTTGCGGGGGCGTTCAGCAGCAGCACCTTCCTCAAAGCCGATCTCACTTCACAGATTCAGGCCACCGGCGTCGATGCCACCGCTTACGCCGTGAAGCTCGACAACGGGGAAACCTCCGTCATCATCCTGAACAAGGACGCGCAAAAGGATCTCACTTTGAGCGTGGACTTTGGAACCGGCAAGACGGGAGAAGTAGAGATGGAGACGTTGCATGCGCCCGCGCTCGACAGCCGCGAGGCACATATCACACGGCGCTCCCGGATCGGCCGTCTCAAGGACGGCAAGTACACAGTGAGCGCGCCTCATGCGACCGGCCTGCGACTGACGCTGCGAGCTTGACGAGGCTTCTTCGGAAAGCCCGGCCGCGCCGCTGCCTGCTTGAGCAGCGGCGCGGCTTTTTGCTTACCGGTGCTTGATGAAGGTGCCTCTCTGCAACTCACTCATGGCCTCGTGCAGTTCGGCCTGCGTGTTCATCACGATGGGCCCGTACCACGCCACCGGCTCTTCCAGAGGCTTGCCGGAGACGAGCAGGAAGCGGATACCCTCGGGACCGGCCTGAACCACGATCTCGTCACCGCGGTCGAAGAGCACCAGCGAGTGGTTTCTGGCATCATAGACCGGTTCAGCGCTGGGATTCACGGCCGACTCGGTCAGCACGGCCTGCGGCGCCGAAGCGTCGCGGAAGCTTCCCGCGCCGGCGAAGACGTAGGCGAAGGCGTTGCGCGTGATCTCCACCTGGATGCGGCGGCGCTGGTTGGGCGGCACCGAAATGTCCACGTAGCTGGGGTCGGCGGCTACGCCCTCGACCGGCCCGGTTTTGCCCCAGAAAGTACCGCAGATGATGCGCGCGCTGGTCCCGTCGTCCTCGGTGACCTCCGGGATGGCGCTGGACGGAATGTCCTGGTAACGCGGGTCGGTCATCTTCAGCGCGGCGGGCAGGTTGGCCCACAGTTGGAAGCCGTGCATGCGCCCGTTCTGGTCGCCCTTGGGCATCTCCTGGTGCAGAATGCCGCTGCCCGCGGTCATCCATTGCACATCGCCTGCGGTCATGCGGCCTTTGTTGCCGAGGCTATCGCCATGCTGCACCTCGCCGGCCAGCACGTAGGTGATGGTTTCGATGCCCCGGTGGGGATGCCAGGGAAATCCGGCCAGGTAGTCGGCGGGGTTCTCGTTGCGGAAGTCATCGAGCAGCAGGAACGGGTCGAACTCCCTGGTTTTCCCAAAACCGAAGGCGCGCTGGAGCTTGACGCCGGCGCCTTCGATGGTGGGCTTGGTTTCAAAGATCTGTTTAACGGGACGAAGCGACATGGTTGACCTCCTCTGCCCTTCAGTCAATTCGATGCGGCGGCCGAATATTCGTTGCAACAGGTAATTTGCGGCAGCGCTACGTGAGGGAGATTTCCAGCGCTCGCTGCCCTGCTCTTACGCCTTGATGAACTGTACATCAAGCGTAATGGCGACGTCTTCGCCTACCAGCACGCCGCCGGTTTCGAGGGCCGCATTCCAGCTTAGCCCGAAATCCTTGCGGTTAATTCTGGCGGTGGCGGAGAGCCCAACGCGGAAATTGCCCCAGGGATCCTTGCTGGGCGCGCTGGGGCCTTCCACGGCGAAGGTCACGGCTTGGGTCACGCCGTGCAGGGTCAGGTCACCGGTCACGGACAGTTCGCCGTCGCCGGTGCGCTTCACCGCCGTGGACTTGAACGTGAATATGGGAAACTTTTCGGCGTCGAAGAAATCAGCGCTCTTCAGGTGTCCGTCGCGCTGTGCGTCGCCTGTGTTCAGGCTGTCAAGCGGAATTGAGGCCTCCACGCTCGATCGGGTTACGTCGGCTTCGTCCAGTTTCAGCGAGCCGCTCAGGTTGCTGAACTTGCCTTTCACATTCGAGATCATCATGTGCTTGACCTTGAATTCGGCGGCGGAGTGGGCGGGGTCAAGGTTCCATGTGGTAACGGCGGCAGGGGTGGCGGAAGATGTGCTCATGAAGATTTGCTCCTTTCAACTGGTTGGATGCAACAGGAATATATTCGTTGCAACAACTATTTTACTCGCCGCGCGTCCGGGCGGCTAGCTCTCGTCTCAAAATCGGAAAACCGGCTCACGCGCGCCGGGCAGCAGGCAGGCGACTCAACGCTCCCCTTGCCCCAGCAGCCTGAAGTAAAACGCATTGTTGCCGGTGCGCAGGTCTTTGCCGTAGGAAAAGATGATGCCGCTGCTGAAGATGCGCAGCCTGACTTCGGCGCCGGTGTCGAAGAGCCACTGATGCGAGCCGAGTTGCGTGCCCGGATCGGTGATCTTGCCAATGTCGAGCAGTGGGCCGAGTTGCACGTTCATCAGGCCGTTGCCGTAGATGTTCTTGTCCGTCTGCCAGTTTTCGAGAAAGTAGTCGCGGCCCAGCGGAGCGCTGCCCTTGCGGCCGTCGCGCGTGCCGATGTGGGCACGCATGGGCAAATCATTGTCGCGCTCCAGGCCGAGGATATAAAGCTCGTCAAGGGGTGCCTGGCCGAAGATCTTGCCGGCGCGGAACTGCTGCGTGGTTTCGTAATCGCCGCCCTCCGCCCGTGGGAACCAGTGCCATTTCATCGAGCCCGCCAGCTTCTCGAAGGATTCCGGCTGCCGCGACCACAAGCGCCCCGCCTGCGTTGAGGCAGCGGCGTCCACGGTAAAGCGGCGCTCGGGCACGCGCCATAGGGTGGCCCCGATTTGCGCCTCCTGTTTGAGCTGGTAGCCCGTGGCCAGTATCTGCGGAGTGAGAACTACGCCCGGCGCCACGCTGCGGAAGTTGCGGTGAGAAGCCTCCGCGCCGGCCGACCAGTTCCAGCGCGCGCTTGCATAGGAGGCAAGATCAAAGGCCAGCATCTCGTGACGCATGTTGAAGGAGGCCAGCACCGGCGCCGGTCCCGCAAATCCATTCCGGATCGCCCAGTTCTCGTCACGCAGATCCGTCACATACTCCCATCGATATTTGGCGCTGCCCTCGAAGGGGCCGGAAAGATCGGCGAAAATGCGCCGCTTCTGCGCATCCCAGCGATACATGGATGTGAAATTGATCGCATACCCGCGCAGGTTGTACAAGCCGGGATTGACCTCCTGAAACGGCAGGCCACGCAGAAACAGGAATAGCCCCTGCCATTTGCTGTCTCCGTAACTGTCAAGCTCGTTGTTGCGAAAGAGAAGATCGAACTTGCCATCGCTGCGCGCCTGTAAATCGAAGTGATATTGCGGAAAGATGCCCAGACCGCGCAGGCGCACCTCAGTGTCGAGATACTGCGGCAACAGCAATGTGCTGGCGGGGGAAAAAGCGAAGGCGCGATCCAGCAGGACGGGGGAAACGCGCGGCTCGGGGTCGTTGCGCACCGCGACGATGGCCGGTTTCCCCACGCGGTTCCAGTACTTCAGCGATGCCGGAAGATTGTCCTCAAGATAGTAGACCGTTCCCAGAAAGTCATTCGTGTAGGCGTCCTTCGGGGAAAGCTTGACCGCGCGGCGCAAGTGGTGCGCGGCCTGCGGATACTTCTTTTGCTCGAAGGCAATTCCGGCCAGCTCGACCGGAAATCTCGGATCGCGCGGAGCCAGGCGGCGTCCGGCCTCAAGCGCCTTTTCGGCCTCTGTCCAGCGCTTGAGCCGCGCCAGCGCCATGCCGTAATAGAAATCCATATCGGCCGTGCGTGACGGCACCGGCCCCAGCATGCGCGTAATCTCATCCCAGTGCTGCCCGTCGGCAAGCTTCTGGATCTGCTGCACGGAAGGCGATGGAGCCGGAGCCGTTTGTGCCGCCAGGCCCAGGCAGCCGCAAAAGAGAAGGGCGGCGATCGTCAAACGCGGCTTCATCCTGGATCCGCGGTCTGCGTCAATGCGAGCTCGTCTTTGGAACAGCAAGCAGGATCCAGTTTCCAGTGGCCTTCCATTCCTTCTCAAAGCTCGATTTATCTTCCTTGAGGAGCTTGCGCTGGGCGGAATCATTGAGCAGAACAAGCTGTCTTTTCTGATCCGCCTGGTCGAGACCCACCACCACCACATAGTGAAGCGAGCGGCTCGATCGCGGTTTGATCGCCACGATCAGAGGCCGTCCTTTCGCCAGCTCGCGCTGGAAGTCAGTCCATTTGCCTGGGAACGCGAAGGCTTGGTACCCGTTCTGCTCGAAATACAGCTCCATGTCGAAGGCGTAGATTCCGTGCGCGGAGCTCGAATACAAAGCCTGAAGGATATGGGCGGGATCGGCATTCGCGCTTGCTGGACGCCCCTGCTGACGCTGCCAGTACTGCATCACCATGGCGATGCTGGCAGCACCGCATCCGTCCCTCGTTTGCTGTACGAAGGGAATGTCGAGCCACAAGTTGCGCGCCTGGGCCGCGCAGAGAGCGGCCCATATTCCGAGCGCCGGTAGCACCGCCCTCAAAAACCTGCGCGGCATCGAGACGGCCTTCAGTGCACGGCAACAATGATCAGGATCAGAGCCGCAATGCACACCAGAATGATCAACAAATCGTGGTTGTCGATACTGCCCGCGGCGAAGTCGGACTGAGCCTTGTTGGCCCTCGCCGCCAGTTGCGCCAGCTCGGTATCGCTAAGCCCGGCAACCGCCTTGTTCACCTGCTGCTGGTTAATATGGGCAGACTCCAATGCCTTCTGCGCCTGCGCAGAGGAAAGGAAGTTTTTCAAGGTATCCATGTCTTGCTGCCTGCTCTGCGACGCATTCACCGTGGCCTGTTGCAGCTCCGAGGGGCTTACAAGATGATCGGCAGCTTGAGCATGGAGATTGTGGGAAAGGGAAAAAGCTATCACGAGAGCGGCAGCCGACAAAATTCGACGCAACTGCCGGGATTTAGAACACATCATTCACTTCCTCCGCTAGAAGTAGAAGTAACTTGCGCTGCAAGGCGCACAGCGAAAAATCGCCTGCGCGACCTTCGCCTGTGGCGTTTTCACCATTGAGGACTTTATGGTTTTCGTCTAGGCTGGCGCCGCAAAAACAGAGCAATCATTTTGCAACTGAGCCAAGCCCGGCACCTTCTGCAAAGGCGCTCTACCTCAACCAAGGCAAGACCATTTTATAACTAACCGCATTAGATGAATGTGGAGAACCCGGAAGTTGTCCCATTTTCTGTACTTTCCATGCAGTTCGCACCGCGTCTTCCACACCAGCGGGCCACCGGGGCAGCCTCCGGCCTTATTCTCAAGAGAGATTTTCCGGTGTCTGATTTTGCCCAAATCGTCAAGCAGCAGGCCGACATTGTAAAGATTGTCGAGGGCTATATCCGTCTGCGCAAGGCGGGAGCGCAGAATTACGCTGGGTTGTGCCCGTTTCACAAGGAAAAATCGCCGTCGTTTTCGGTCCACGCGGTGCGGCAGTTTTACCACTGTTTTGGATGCGGCGTATCCGGCGACGTCTTCAGCTTCGTGGGCAGGATCGAAAACGCCACCTTTCCTGAGGCGGTGCGGATCGTGGCGCAGAAGTGCGGGATTCCGCTGCCCAAGCGGGAGTTCTCCTCGCCAGAGCAGGCTGCTGAAGCGCGGCTCCGCGGCAAACTGCTCGATCTGCACGAGGCGGCCGCGGCATGGTTTGAAGAGCAATTGCGCGGGCCTGAGGGAGCTGTAGCGCGCGAATACCTGGCCGGACGCGGCATGACCCCGGAAGGCATCAAAGCCTTCCGCATCGGATACGCGCCCGACAGCTTTCATGCGCTGCGCGACCGGCTGGGTGGCAT
>JAJZAL010000110.1 GCA_021799405.1 Acidobacteriota bacterium | reverse complement strand
TCGGGTGCGATTCCGCATCCCTCGTCACTGACGCGAACGCGAATATCAGTTCCGTTCCGTGCATCTATCACGACCTTGTTGCCCGGCCGTGAGGCTTGAACGGCATTGAGCAGGAGATTGATCAGCAGATCCTGCAACTCCGCTTCGCCGGCGCGGACATGGAGTCCCATGGCGATGGGCCTGACGAGAATGTGGACCGAGTGCTCGCGAGCGGTGGGATCGACGAGCCGCTGCGCGGCCTCGATGACCTCGCGCAGATCGACAATCGCTCCGTCATGGCGTTGCCCGCGCGACAAGCGCAGGAATTGTTGAGTGATTCCGCGGCAGCGCAGCAACTGCTCCCGCGCGATCGAGGCATTCTCGCGGATGCGACCCTCGTCGATCCGCCCTTTTCGCTGAGCGGGAATTTCGCGCAGGATGCCTTCAATGCAAGTAAGCACGGTGCCGAGTGGTGTGTTCAACTCGTGCGAATAGCCGGAAGCCAGCACGCCAAGCGAGGCGAGACGATGCGACTCGGCCAGATTTGCCTCGGCTGCCCGCCGTTCGGAGATGTCGCGCCACACCTCGACGACGTGCGTCAGGTGGGCGGAAGCATCCAGGATCGGCGAAACGTGAATCTCCTCCCACGTGACTGAACCATTGGCCGAGCGATGCTCGCAGATCCTTACCTGGTGCTCTCCCGATCGCAGATAGGCGAGGGTAGGGCAGTCGGGCAGATTGCAGGGGGCCTGCCCCACCTGATAACAGCAATTGCCTACCACCTGTTCGCGCGAGTTTCCGATGCGCGCGAGAAATGCATCATTGGCCGCGATGATCTTGCGCTCCGGATCGAGGACGACGATGCCATCGTCGATACTGTTGATGACGGTTTCAAGGCGTTCGCGCTGGGCGCTGACTTCGCCCACCAGGCCCGCCAGCGAGTCCGCCATGATATTGAACTCCTGCCCGAGCCAGGCAAGCGTATCCGAGCCCTCCACCGGAGCGCGCCGATTAAGGTCGCCTTGCGAGACAAGGCGCGCTGTCGTTTCCAGCCGCTGCAAACGGCGCAGCACCGACAGGCGGATCACCACAAAGATGGCTCCCACGATGACGAAGGTCAGCGCGCCTGTGCCTGCGACCATCCGCCGCAAATCCTGCGTCATGCCGGCGCGAACCTCGCCGGCGTCGTAATCAAGAATCAGAACTCCATTGATCTTCTGGCTCGCGCTGTGACACCTGTAGCACTCCTTGCGGTTGCGGATCGGCACGACAGTGCGGAGAATGGCTCCGCCCCGGGTTTCGATGACGCGGCTCGATCCTCTGCGGTTCGGCGGATCATGATGGCAGGCCTGGCAGGTTGCCGAATCAATCCTGAAGCTTTCACCTTTGTTGAGAGGCGCGCTTGAGTAGCGCGGTACACCGTTGCGATCCAGCAACACGAGCTGCTCGACACGGGCCTGCTTGCCGAATCCCTCAATCATCTCTGCGATGAGGGGCCGGTCGTTGTTCAGCATTGCGTGTTCGAGCGCGGTATGAATGAGATCGCCTTCAGCCAACGCATTGGTGCGCGCCATATCGAGAACGCTGTTGAAGTGGTGTACGGAGTAAAAGTAGGCGGCCACGGCACAAGCCACCACCACCGCTGCGGTAACACCCAGCGTGAGGCCAACCGTCATGCTGGCGAAACGTAACCTCATAGGATGGATTCCGAATTTTCCGCATTCTGTCACACGGAATCGCCCTCGTCAAATCCTGCCAAGTTGACAGGCGCGACATGACAGCTTGTCAGTCCGAGATGCAGGTGCCGTGCGCGCAGATTGAAATAAAAGGACTTAGGCTGCGTCTTCGCTTGGCATGTGGCGTGCTCATACGGAGCGGCAAGAAGGAGGATTTATTGCCATGGATATGCTCCTGATGGGATTGTGCATGAGCTTGATCGGCATCGCAGTAACGGCGCTGGCGTTTGCTGCCGCCACACACCCGAAGTCACCCGCTGCCACCATTCAGCCCCAGATTCCCTCGGTGAAACCGGCTGCCGTGCCGGCCCGATTCTTCTCGGACCGGGTTGCGTCGCCCCTGTTGCCGCCGCCTCAGGTGCCGATTGAGGTGCTGCTGCAGCAGATTGAGAACCACGTTCGCCTGGAGCAGGCCGCCGCTGAGTCGTTCGTGGCGTTTCCCACCAATGCCCAGTTGCACAGCAAGACTACTTCTTCATTTCTGAACTGAGGGGGTTCTGATCATGGAGCATGAACTGCTTAAGGGACTTTCGCCCACTGAAATAGAACAGGTGCTTGCATTGGGCAATCGCATGACTGTTTCAAGCGGGGCTTCGCTCTTCCGCCTGGGCGACCCAGCAGATTCTCTCTACCTCACCGTTCGCGGCCGCATCCGGTTGACGCTGCCCATGATGGTCAGGGGCAGGGAAGAGGACATTCTGGTCGAGGAGAGATCGCCGGGGCAGACCGTTGGCTGGTCGGCCCTGGTTCCGCCTTACCGCTTCACTCTGTCCGCCACTGCGCCGCTGGAAACAGAGGTGATCGCACTGCCACGCGAGGCGCTGCGGGTCTTTTGCGAGACCTCGCCCGCAGTCGGCTACAAGATCGGCATGAATTTGGCGGTCGTAGTTGGAAATCGCTTGCAGCAGGTTCAGGCGATGTGGCTGCGCGAGATGCAGCACATTGTCGAACTGAAATCGATCTACGTGGAAGCCGCCCGGTGAGACTGTCCGTCGGGGGCGGTGCAGGGAGGTTCAGCGTTTCCTGGAAAGAAAGATGGATTGGCTGGGCATCCGCACTTCCACTGCTAACAAGCGGGGCTGAAAAGCGATGGGTTCAGATTTGAATAACTGATCGGAGAGATACATATGGCAACGAGTGACCGTGGAGCAGTAGGCGCAAACTGCGCGCTGTCCACACCCATACCCCGCCGGGGATTTGTCGAACTTCTGCTGGGCGGCGGCTTTTTAGCCACGGCGATCGCATTCATTTATCCCGTGCTGCGATACTTCGTTCCTCCCAAAACAGCGGATCTGGGTGGCGATTCCGTAGTGGCGGCCAAAGTGGGCGAGCTGCAGCTCAACAGCGGCAAAATCTTCCGCTTCGGCAGTCGCCCCGGTCTGCTGATCCGCACGGCCAACGGGGAATACCACGCCATGTCCGCCGTTTGCACGCATCTTTCCTGTACGGTTCAGTACCGGCCGGATCTGCGCGAGGTTTGGTGCGCCTGCCACAACGGCACCTATAACCTTGACGGCCGCAACATCTCTGGCCCTCCGCCGCGTCCGCTGGAAGCGTACGACGTCCAGGTTCGTGGCGACGAGATCTTCGTAAGCCGGCGCAGGGAGGGCTGAGATGACTGTCCTTGCCAAAGTGCGTAGCTGGCTCGACGAGCGCCTGGAGTGGGATGAACTGATTGCTCCATTGCGCAAGAAGACCGTTCCTCTTCATCGCCTCTCTTACTGGTATTTTCTCGGCGGCATCACACTTTTCCTGTTCATAATTCAGGTGCTGACCGGAATTCTCCTGCTGCTCTATTACCGGCCCGGCGCGAATCAGGCCTTCGAGAGTGTGCAGTACATCATGACGCAGGTGCAGTTCGGCTGGCTGATCCGCTCGATTCATTCATGGTCAGCCAACCTGATGATCTTTACCGCCTTTGCGCATATGTTCAGCGTGTTGTTTCTGAAGGCATATCGCAAGCCGCGGGAATTGACCTGGGTCACGGGTGTCGTACTCCTCGTTCTGGTGATGGGATTCGGTTTCAGCGGCTATCTGCTGCCCTGGAATACGCTGGCCTTTTTCGCCACCAAGGTTGGGACGGACATCGCGGGGCAGGTGCCGGTTATCGGTCATCCGATCATGGTCTTTCTCCGCGGCGGCGAAGAAGTGACCGGAGCCACATTGACACGCTTCTTCGGATTTCATGTGGCTGTCCTGCCTGGGCTGGTGACGGTGCTGATCGCATTCCACCTGCTGTTTGTGCAGCGGCAGGGGATGAGTGTTCCGCCCAAGGTGGAGAAGGAGTGGAGCGCCGATCCTGAAGCGCGGCGCGAGCTCAGGTTCTTTCCGAACTTTATGCTGCGCGAACTGATTGCCTGGTATACGGGCCTGGGCGTTCTGGGGGCATTGGCCGCACTCTTTCCGTGGAACCTCGGCGTAAAGGCCGATCTCTTTGCTTCCGCTCCCGCCGGCATCAAGCCCGAGTGGTACTTCCTGTTTATGTTTCAGACCCTCAAACTCATCCCATCCAAGATTTGGTTCATGGATGGCGAGGTTCTGGGGATCATGGCCTTTGGGCTGATCGGCTTGCTCTGGCTGCTTCTGCCCTTCTTTGAGAACGACCGCGTGGCGCGATCCAAACAGTGGATCACGGGGCTGTCAGTCTTTGCGCTGGCCTACGTGATAGCGATGAGTGTCTATGGCTATCTTGCGAAATAATTCCCGGCAATTTGGCGTGCTCGCCTCCGTGGGGGCGTTGAGCCTTTTCATATTTGCTGCGGCCTTCAGCTTCGGGCAAACCAAGAACTCGTGCGTGGATTGTCATTCTGCATTGCCTGCTCCGGAGGGGGTGACGCAGCAGATGTTCAGCCAGGACATCCATGCGCAAAAGGGCCTGACCTGCGTCAGTTGTCACGGCGGCGATGCCAGCAGCGATGATCCCACCCAGGCGATGAACGTAAAGGCGGGCTGGAAGGGCAAGATCGATCGCAAGCAGGTTCCGCAGTTGTGCGGAAGCTGCCATTCCAATCCCGCATACATGCGCCAGTATGACCCCAGCTTGCACACCGACCAGTTAAGCCAGTACCACACCAGCATTCACGGCAAGCGTCTGGCCGCCGGAGATGCCAAGGTCGCGGTATGCACGGATTGTCATGGCGTCCATAATTTGAGAGCGCCCAGCGATCCACGTTCGAAGGTCAATCCCGTGAACGTGGCTACAACCTGCGCTCACTGCCACGCCGATGCCGCATATATGAAGGGATACGGCATCCCGACGAACCAACTCGCGCAGTACAACACCAGCGTCCACCATGAGGATCTTGTCGCGCGGGGCGATCTGAGCGCGCCGACGTGCACCACCTGTCATGGCAATCACGGAGCCGTGCCACCGGGAGTGGACAAGGTGCAGAACGTATGCGCCACCTGCCACGTCTTTCAGGCGCAGATGTACGACAAGAGCTCGCACAAAGCTGCGTTTGAATCGGCTTCGCTGCCCGGATGCGTGGTCTGCCATAGTAACCATGCCATCACGCATCCTACTGATGCCAAGCTGGGCACCGGTCCGGAGGGCGTTTGCATGCAGTGTCATAGTCGCGGCGATAACTGCGATCAGGCCAGGGCGGAAATGCTCAACGAACTCACTCAGCTAAACCAGGCCATCAAAAACGCGGACCAGGCTCTTGCCGAGGCGGATGCAGCGGGTATGGAGGTGAGCGAGGCGCGGATGGCGCAGAGCCAGGCGCGGGATTCGCTGACCAAGGCCCGGGTCGCGATCCATAGCTTCAATAAGGTGCTTGTGGACCAGGATGTGCAGGCAGGCTTAAAAGTCGCCAACAAAGATCTGCAGGTTGGCCGTCAGGCCATGGTGGAACGCAACCGGCGGCGTGCTGGTCTGGGTGTTTCACTGCTCGCGATCGGAATGGTATTGGCTGGGCTCTGGCTTTATATCAGGAAGATCGAAAGCTGATGTTGGCTTCTAAGGCCCTGGATATAAGGTTCCACTATGATTCTGGGGCCTCGATCTCAAGATACAAGATCATGCGGTCGGAGGCTGAGACGCCTTGTGATCGCCAGAGTTTCCGGACTGAGCCACACTGAACATCGCGGAGCACAGATTGAAATAGATCACGCAAGCCGCTCTCATTCAAACCGACAACAACGTAACTGCAAAGACGCATCCATGCGTCGCCGGCTCAAAGGACAGATCGCCGCCAAAGCTTTTCATCAACGCGCGTGATACGTAGAGCCCGAGACCGCTTGCTTCGGCATCGCCCTGAAAAGCTCGAAAGAGCACTTGCGGATTTGAGATGCCAGGACCGGTGTCTTCAAAACGAATGGTTGTGGACTGTTCGCCGTGCACAGTACTGATTCGGATCCGTCTTTCCGAGACCGATTCCAGCGCGCGGCGGCTGTTCTTGACCAGGTTCAGGAAGACCTGGATCAGCCCATAGTGATCGGCGCGCACCATGCGGGATTCATCGGTTGCTTCCCATTGCAATTCGATATCGCAATCCCGGCAAACAGACTCAATCAGTACTCTTAACTCGTCGAGGACGGGCGCTAACTCGATGGACTGTCTTTCCTGCTCAGCTGCTCCCGCTGTGAGTTCCATCGCCGAGAGCTTTTCCAGCCCCTGCATGAGCGTGTTGAGCGCTTCAAAATCCTCATTGCCCTTCAACGCCTCAACGCGGCTCAGATTCTGGTGGAGAATAAGCGCAGCTCCGGCCAGATTTCTGATTTCATGCGAGACGGCTCCCATCAGGATGCGCGCGTTCTTCAGGAGGTAGTCGAGGCTCAAATCTTCGCGGCTGATGAATTCTTCAGAGAGATCAACGATGATTGCCGCCAGGCGATTTCCGCCGGATGCAGCACGGTATGTGGAGAACCATATTCCTGCGAGGAATGGCCTGCCGTCTGCCCGTTGTGCGCGGCATTGAGTAGCCGTCCGGTACAGACGGGAGCGGCTGGATTGCAGCGCCGTGGAAAGTGCCGGAACGAAGCTGCCTATCGCCCGGTTTCGCAGTTGGTTGTCCTCTGCGTTGAAGAGTTCATGGGCGGCGTGATTGGCGAGGAGGACCTCACCTGATGATCCAACAGTAAGAATCGCAGCGGGGCTCGTATCTACAAGCATTTGAAGCTGTTCTTCTGCTTCGCGGCGCTGGCGCGTATGGCTTTCCAACTCATCCACGTGGGTAAGTACGATGCGCCGGTTCCTAAGTAGCTCAAAAAGGAACAAGCCTGTCCCGGCGAACCCCAACCAGGAGAAGACAAGGCGCGGCATTGCGCTGCTGAAGGGAAGATTGCTGTAAAGCTCCTGCAGCACTGAGCAGATAACCGCCGCCATCAGGATCTGCCATCTCTTGAAGATGCCGCTGACCAGCATCACCGGGAAGAGATAAAGAAATCCGATAGAGATGAAGGGCCTTGTGTACCAGTCCGTCGCCGCGATTGCGCACGTCAACAGCACCGCCGCAATGAGCAGAATGGTGCGGTTGGCGCGAGAGTAGAGTGTGAGGACGTCCATATCCCAGGCCTCGATAGAAGTACTCGCGTCTATTTATTATTGCGCGGTCCCTGCGGCAGTTTACAGAAAGGCCAGAAGATAGGCCGCAAGTGACCGAAAGATTGGCCTGAGAGATGCGTACAGACAAGCGCCTCTATGCTGTTCACCTCGTCATGCCTCCCGGTTTATGATGCGGAAGTAGCGGCGCAGGTTGACGCTTGCCAGGACCGCGGTTCTTCGGCCGGCGGGCTGAGGCAGCGCTTAGAGGATTCATAGAAAGCGGGCAGCAGAGTCGTGAATCAGGATATGCAAATTGTTCCAAGGCGAGGCAGCGAAACCCGATGAGCGGAGAGACTCGTCTTTTAATCGTCGATGACCACAGCCTCTTCCGCGAGGGCTTAGTCCGACTTCTCGCTGCGGAACCGGGGTTTCAGATTGTCAGGAGCTGTGCTCATGTAAAGGAAGCGCTGGAGGCGCTGGACAAGGAACAGGTTGACCTGGTGCTGCTTGATTTTGACTTGGGCGCGGAACAGAGTACACAACTTCTATCGACGCTTAAAAACGAGATTCGCCGCCCCCGTGTGCTGATGGTGACGGCCGGCATGAGCAGCGCCGCGATGCTTCAAGTGATCGAAGCCGGAGCCTCTGGCATTTTCCTGAAGCGGAGTCCTCCGGGCCAATTGGCCGAAGCGATCCGCATAGTCATGGAAGGGGAGATGTGGCTCGATCCCCGAGCAGTTCGTCCGGTGATTGACGCCATGCAGAGCGTGAAGCGCAGACATAATGCGCCTTCGCTTAGTGAACGCGAAAGGGCGGTGCTCAAGGGGGTTCTCGAAGGCGAGAGCAACAAGACAATCGGCGCCGCACTGCATCTTTCAGAGAGCTCTGTTAAAGCGGCGTTGCAGCAGCTCTTCGGTAAAACGGGTGTCAGAACCCGCAGCCAGTTGGTCCGACTCGCCATTGAACATCATTCTCACGACTGGCTCGCCGAAGATGCGGAGTGAATTGCTGTATCCTCCCGGATGCGCGTCGCTGCAGTGCCATACATACGGGATCGATTGCATCCCGGGCGGGTCAGGTTTGTCCAGCGGCCAGGGCTGGTTCGCACTGCCGGGACCTTCGCTCTGGTAGTGTTAGTAGGCACTAGCTTTCAAACATTTCAGGCGCCGGAAGGATATCCTTTTCTCGCGCGATCCAGACGTAGAGCGTGGGAAGCAGAAATATGCTCATCGCCAGATCGGTGACCAGGCCGCCGACAATGACGATGGCGAAGGGACGTTGGGAATCGGAGCCGATCCCATGGGACATGGCGGCCGGCAGCAGTCCCAGAGTGGCTACAAGCATGGTCATCATGATGGGACGCAGCCGCATAACCGCTCCTTCGACGGCGGCATCTTCAATGGACCGTCCGCGGGAGCGGAGCTGATTGATGTACTCGAGCATGATGACGCCCGTCTGGACGGAGACACCGAACAGGGCGAGAAAGCCGACCTCGGACGAGACGCTGAAGTTGGTACCCGTGATCAGAAGCACGAGCAGCCCGCCAATACTGGCCATAGCCACGGTGGCAAGAATCAGGATCGCCCACTTCAGGGATTTGTACATCGAGTAAAGGATGATGAAGATCAGAAGCACGGTCAGCGGCACGATCACGGCCATTCGCTTTTCCGCCCGCACCTCGCTCTGATACTCGCCTTCCCAACTGATGTGATATCCGCGCGGCAGCTTAATCTGCGCATCCACCTTCTGAATGGCCTGGCGGACGGCGTCACCAAGCGCGCGTCCGCGCACACTGTACTTAATTGCAACGTAGCGCTGGTTGTTTTCCCGATAGATTTCAGAGCCTTCGTCGGTTTCGCGGATGTCGCAGAGTTGCGCAAGGGAGACGCGCTCGCCGCTCGGCGCCAGCAACCTGATATTTTCGATGGCTTCGCGGGTATCGCGATACTTCGGGAGATAGCGCAGCGTCAGGTTGTACACCTGTTCGCCTTTGAGTACCTGGGTTAAGGCGGTGCCTCCCACGGCAGTCTGCACGGCGTCCTGCACGTCAGCGATGTTGATGCCCCAGCGTGCCGCCTTCGCACGGTCCACCTGAATATCAAGGTCTGGTTGACCCGTGACCTGCAGCACTCCAAGGTCTTTGATCCCAGGCACACCGCTCATCACGGAGGCGACCTGGTCGGCTATATCCTCAAGTTTATGTAGGTCATCGCCGTAAATCTTGGTGGCCAACTCACCTTTGACACCGCTGACCGCCTCTTCCATGTTGTCTTCGATCGGCTGCGAGAATCCCCAGATGACCGTCGGGAACTTCTTGTGCAACTGGTAGTTCATGGCCGCGATCAGATTGTCCTTACTGCCGCGGAAGACGGGGCGCCACTCATCCTTGGGTTTCAGGCCTACAAAGAACTCGGTATTAAAAAAGCCAGTATGGTCAGTTCCGTCGTCGGGGCGTCCAACCTGGCTGGTGCACTCCGTGGTCTCGGGGAAGGAACAAAGAATGAGCCTTGCCTGGTTGGCGACGGAGATACTCTCCGTTGGCCCCACGCTTTGATCCAGATCGCCGCGCACCCAGAGCGCGCCTTCATCGAGGTGCGGCAGAAATTCTGAACCAATCACACCGCTAAGGGCGAGATAGACTCCAAGCGCGAGGCCAGTCACTCCAATTCCAATCATGATCCTGTGATGATGAATCGCCCAGCGGACGCCGCGCCGGTAATGTTCGCGAATATACTCCATCACCGGGTTCTTCCACTCCTTAGCCCCCTTGCTGAATGCGAAAGTGGAAAGGACTGGCGCGAGGATAATGGAAAAGAGTAGCGCGCCCAGCAGCGCGAATGCCACTGTCCACGCCATGGGGTGAAAGAGGCGGCCTTCCACGGCCTGAAGCGTGAAGATGGGCAGGTACGCAGTGATAATGATGGCGATTGCGTAGAAGACCGGCCGCTGCACTTCATGCGCGGCTTCCGAAATGCGCTGCTGCATCGACTGTGCATTGTCTTCATGACGGGCCAGGTGGCGAACGATATTCTCCACCATGACAACAGCGCCGTCTACGACCATTCCGAAGTCCAGAGCGCCCAGAGATAACAGATTGGCCGGAATGTGTTTCAAGTCCAGGCAGATGGCCGCGAAAAGCAGCGAGAAGGGAATTGTGAGCGCAACGATCAGCGCGCCGCGTATATTGCCCAGCAGCGACAGCAGAACGACCACCACGAGGATGATGCCTTCGCTCAGGTTATGCAGCACGGTGTGCGTGGTGAAATGAAGCAGATCGCTGCGGTCGATAAAGGGATGGATAGTTACGCCGTTGGGAAGGATCTGTCTGTTCAGGTCCTTCACCAATCTGTGGACGGCGTCGAGCACTGGTTGCGCGTCCGCGCCTTTTTGCAGGCACAGGATGCCTGATACCACATCGTCGCTGTCGGCTAGCTTTTCATCTTTGCGGCGGTAGGTGTCGCCGAACTGGCCGAGCCGGATCATAGGTCCCTGCTCGACTACGCCCAGGTCTTGAATGCGGATCGGCGTACCGCCCTTCTCGGTTACAACCGTATTGCCGATGTCCTGAATCGTGCGCACCAGGCCGACTTCACGCACATTCATCTGCTGTTCGCCGGCCTGAATGAAGCTGCCTCCGCCATTGGCATTGTTGTTGCTCAGCGCCTGCTCCACCTGCGCGAGGCTCAATCCGTAATCGACCAGTTTGTCGGGATCGAGCCGCACCTGATATTCGCGAGTTGGACCGCCAAAGGGATTTGTGTCGACAATGCCGGGAACGGATTTGAGGTACTTCTGGACCACCCAGGTATCGAGTGATTTGAGATTCATCACGTCGTACTCCGGGTTAGTGCTTCGCAGAGTGTAGAAGTAAATCTGGCCGACAGGGCTCCAGTCGGTTCCCATCTGCGGTATAACGCCCGGCGGCAGGCTCACCTGGGAGAGTCTTTCCAGAACACGCTCGCGATTTTCGAAGTCGGTTGTCTCATCGCCAAAGACCAGTTCCACTGTCGAGAGACCGAAGAGAGACCACGAGCGGACATGCGCGACTCCGGGAACGCCGTTCATGATCGTCTCGATGGGAATGGTGACCTGCTGCTCAATCTGTTCGGCGGAGATGCCTGGCCACTGCGCGATGACGTCCACGTAGTTGTTGGCTACATCGGGATAGGCCTCTACGGGCAGCCGGTGAAAGGAGACGATGCCCCAGGCAAAGAGCAGAATGCCGAACGCCAGCACCAGAAATTTATTTTGAAGGGCAAAATCGACGAGCCGGCGGATCATTGCGCCTCCAACACCGCCTCCAGTTGCAGGACGCTTTTCACCACCTGCTGGCCTGGAGCGATTCCCGAGAGGATTTCCTGTTGATTGCCGGGCAGCATGTTGCCGGTTAGGACAGGGATGCGCCGGAAGTGCTCCCTGCCCGCAGGAACATAGACCCAGTCTCGGTCGTGCAGGTGAAGAATGGCATCGGCCGGCACTGTAGCGTGAAGTTCCTTCGTCCGCCCGATCAGCGTTGCGGTCACGAACATGCCCAGCCGCAGCATGCCTGGATTTGGCACCTCGATGCGGACTTTGGCGGTACGAATTGTTGGATCAAGCACGGGCCCGATGTCGCTCACCCGGCCCGTGAGGACTTTGCCGGGATAGGCGCTCAAGGTGATCCTAGCCTCCTGTCCCAACTTGACCATCGGCAGATCGTTTTCATATACATCGCAGATCACCCAAACGCGCGAGAGGTCGGCAATGGTGAAGGCTGTCGCTGAACCGGAGTAGGTTACGCCCGCCGCAGCGGCATTGGTTACGTTCTGCGCTACAATCACGCCAGAGATCGGCGCGTAGATGTTCACGATGTCTGAGGGATGCTGTTTATCGATCCCCAGCGTGCTGAGTTCATGGTTTGCCGCGTCGAGGTCGGCCTTCGCGTCGTCCTCCCCATCCTTTGCCTGCTCCACCATGGCCTGCGATATGGCCCCATGCGCGTAGAGATCCTTTGTGCGCATATACGCCTTGTTCGCCATCTGCTCGTCGTTTACGGCCTTCAGGTAGGTGTCAAAGGCGTTGATGACGTCAGGGCTCTGAACCTTCATCAGGAGCTGGCCTTTGGTTACGTCCTGATCCAGGGTTACGCGAACATCTACCACGCGGCCGCTAGCGAGGGAGATGACCGGGATTTCCCGATTGATGTCAGGAAATACCGATCCGGTGACGCTGAGCCGGTGCGGGGCCTCGATCCTGCCGGCGGTCAACAGGGGAAACTCGTCGGGATGCTCAATCGTAACCATATCCTCGTTTCCTACCTCCACCACCTTGGGAGCCGGAGCCGCACCCGAGGCAGGATCGAATTTTTTCCCGCAGGCCGCCAGCGAAAGGCATGCCAAAAGACAGCCGGCGATCATCGTAATTTGTCGATTCATTCCTTGATCACCTCACGCCCGACGGCGAGATTGAGCTGGCCCGCGGCCGTCAGGTAAGCGCCGATCAGTTGCACGTAGGCCAACTGCACCTGGCGGTAGTCGCTCTGCGCGTTGAGAAAATCCATCAAAGAAGCGCCACCGTGGAAGTAGGCGTAGCTCACCGTGTCACGCACGCGCAGCGCCTGCGCGTTGTATTGCGCCTTGTAAGGCTTGAGAAGGTCGATGTTGCTCTCAACCTCGGCGTACGCCGTATCCACATCGGAGAAGACTTGCGCGCGCACCGCCTCGCTGACCTGGAGGCTGCGGTCGATATCAATCTGCGTGCGTTGCTTTTCGCCTTGATTGCGGTCGAAGATGCGCAGAGGAACGCTGACGTTGAAGCCCACGGTTGACATGTCGATGGGGTGAGGATTATTGACTGACGGATTCCACGTGTACCATGCGCCGACGGTCGGGTCGGTGGAACCGTTTGCGACAGCCAGCTTGTGATTGGTCTTTGATTGCTGAATCGTCTCCAGAGCGGCTTGCAGATCGGGCCGGTTCGCCAGAGCAATCTGCCGGTAGGCGGAAAGGGGTTGAAGCGTGTCAGAGAAATCGAATGCGCCGGTGACGTCGAACTGCGCCACCGGCGTGCGGTCATTCATCAATTGCAGCAATTGAATCTTCGCGGTACGCAGGTTGACGATTGCCGTCTGCAACTCGGCTTCGTATTGCACTCGTTGCAGCTCGATGCGATCGAGGTCAACCTGCCCAATATCGCCGGCCTTGAAGCGGTCACGGCTGATGGCGATGATGTGGTCATAGTAAGACAGGTCGTCTTGCGCCATGTGGACGACGGCCTTGGCTTCGAGCGTCTGTACAAAGGCCGTGTGCAGCGCGAATTGCAGATTGCGCTTCAGGTCCTCGTGCTCTGACTCGGTGATTCTCGTGCCTTCCTGAGCGCTTGTCAGGCGCAACTCCCGTTTGTGATCGCGTTCGTGAAGATAACTGATGCCGGGCTCGACAAATGTTCCGGTGAGCGGCTGCCAATAGCCATCGTTGGGCGCGATCTCCGTTCCGTCCACGGTCGTCGTGAACTGTGGGTTGGGACGCAGATATGCGGTGATCTCCTCGGACCGCGCCTCGTCGATGTTGTCGGCATCGGCTCTCAAGGCGGGATTGCTGGCCTCAAACCTCGCCTTGACCTGATCCCACGTAAGGGCCTGCGCAGCGGATTGAACAGCGCAAGCAATGGCCAAGCCTGCCGGGGCGCAACGACAGAGCATCCTGAGCAGGAGTTTTAAAGTCTGCATTGATGAACTCAGTAAATGGGATGCGGAGCAATTGACCGGCTGCCGCGGAAACCTCAAATCCAAAGACAACACAGCGTAGAAGCTTCAGGATAGATGCCGCAGGAATGAAAACGGATCAATCTTTCAGCCAACCACGAACTATCTTTCGGATGGACCGGCTGAACCGGGACTCAGGAAGCGCGATGCTTCGATCGAGCCACTTGCAAGATGCCTTTCAGAATGGCGGCCGGCTCCGGGGGACAGCCGAGGATAGTATAGTCCACGGGGATTAGGTTGGCGACACCGCCTCGGCTGGCGTAGCTTCTGCCGAAGACACAGCCGCAGTCGGCGCAGTCTCCCAGGGCTACAACGAATTTGGGATCGGGAGTTGCATCATACGTGCGCTTGAGCGCTTCTTCCATGTTGACGGACACGGGGCCGGTGACCAGTAGAAGATCAGCGTGGCGAGGACTGGCGACAAACTTGATCCCCAGTCCTTCGAGATTGTAATAGGGATTGTTGAGCGCGTTGATTTCCAGTTCGCAGCCATTGCACGATCCGGCATCGACCTGACGAATGCAGAGTGCACGGCCTAGAATACTGCGCAGATCAGTCTGCAAATCTGTGATCGCGGAAGAGTTTTGCGCGTCTTCCGCGGGTGTTTCCGTAAGGATACCGGTGCGCATGATGCGCGAAAGAACATCAAACATAGCTGCCTCAGCCATCCTGTCCGCTGTAGGACAGATTGAAGGATTTGTTGATGAGCGGGAAGTCGGGCACAAGGTTGCCGATGATTGCGTATTCGAGGAGTGGCCAGTTCTGCCAGGAAGGGTCGTGAGCGTGGCAGTTCCGGATTGAGCCTTCCGGCCCGGCTTCAAGAACAATCAGCACGGGACCGCGCCAACCTTCGATTAATCCGATGCCCATGCTGCCGGGCTCAGCGATGGGCACGGCTGCATGTACCGGCCCCGCGGAAAGATCCGCGAGAAGAGCGCGGCAGAGACGCAGAGATGCGAAGACTTCATCGAAGCGCACCTGCGCGCGAGCTGCGACGTCTCCCGATGTCTGAAGAGCCGGCTGGACTTGGAGTCCATCGTAAGGTGGCCACGGCATATTCACGCGCAGATCGCATTGGATTCCGGAGGCACGTGCGACCAGGCCGAGCGCGCCGAGTTGCTCGGCTGGCGCATGGTCGAGGCGGCCGGTTTCGCGGAAGCGGTCCTGCACTCCAGCGTGCTCGTCGTAAATCGAACGCAAGCCGGCGACACTTTCTTCCAGCTTCAGGTACTGCGCCGAAAGCAGTGCGCTGGCGTGTGCCGGCAGATCGCGCGCTACACCTCCAGGCAGGATGAAGTTCATCAGGTAGCGCTCGCCGAAGAGCGCGGCGCCGGTTCGGAGCAAATCTTCCTTGAGTCGCGAGAACTGCGTGAGGCCAAAGGCGAACCCTGCGTCATTGCCGAGAGCGCCTAGATCGCCCAGGTGATTGGCCATGCGTTCGTGCTCAAGGGCGAGGGCGCGCAGAGCGATGGCCCGTGGCGGGCAAAGTGTGTCTGTGATGGACTCCAGCGCCGCACACCATGCCCATGAGAACGCGACCGCTGAATCGCCGCAAAGCCGAGCCGCCAGCCAATGGCCTTCCGCTTGCGGCATCGCCTGAAAGCGCTTGCCGACGCCTTTATGCGTATAGCCGAGGCGCTCTTCGAGGCGCAGGACTTTTTCGCCCACGACGGAGAAGCGAAAATGGCCGGGCTCAATAGTGCCCGCATGCACAGGCCCTACTGGAATCTCGTGGACTCCATCGCCTTCGACTTGCACGAATGGATACGGTTCGGAAGTGACGGGGTACTGCTGATTCCCGTCGAAGGCACGCCGCAACGGGAAGACACTTTCAGGCCATCCGTCGTGGCGGAGCCAGCGGCGCATGTCCGGCTCTTCGGTAGAGATTCCCAGCAAGTCGTAAACGGCGCGCTGCATGCGCGATGCCGCGGGAAAGAGCGGTGCGAGGCTCGCATAGTGCGGATTGGCCACATCGCGAAGGGCGTTTTCTATGACAACTACCCGGTCCGGCAGAAGCCATGCGCCGTAAATGCGGAAGCAGTTGTCGCGGTCGCGATCGTCCGCGCCCCATAGCGAGAGGAAGTGCGCATGGGCGGCGTGCAGCGCCTCGGCTGCAGCGAACCAGTGGTCCGCATTTGCCTGAACACGGATAGCGGGTACATTTCCGGGGAACTTGGCTGGCGGCGGATCGAATCGATCAAATTCCATCATCATTATCCAATCAAATTCGCGGCGGCGTTGTAACACGCGGCCAGCGTGGGAGGTATGTAAATCCCGAGCGTTAGCGCCAGAGCCAGATGGACGAAGACCGGAAGCAGCGCCGGTGAGTGCGGCAACCTGGGCGCACGACCGTCGCCGAAGATCATGGGTTGAACCTTGATGAAGATGCCGCCGAACGCCACGCCAAGTGCGATCAAAAGCAATGGCGCTGCCCATGGATGCTCGTGCACCGCGGTGGTCAGGATCAGAAATTCGCTGGCAAAGATGCCGAACGGCGGCATGCCGAGAATGGCGATGGAACCGAGCATCAA